>DFGF01000085.1:0-4504 GCA_002371715.1 Prevotella sp. UBA3757 | reverse complement strand
GGCGACTGCGGGTCTACGGCGTTCTTATAGGCCTGGAGGGCCCACTGGCGCAGCTGTCGGCGCTGCTGTCCCTCGGCACTGTCGTCATCGGGCAGTGCCAGCCAGGGGGCTATGCCGGCCATCAGCCGGCCGAAGGTCTCCATGTAGACCACGCTGCGGTCACGGTTGTCGAACGACGGAGAGAATTCGGTCTTCATGTTCTTCTGCAACTCGCCCTTGGCCATGTTTTCCAGCACGGGCTGAGCCATCTTGTAGGCCAGCGAGGTCCAGTACTGGCGGTCGGCCTGCGGGCTGACGTAGCGTGCGTATTCGCAGGCAGCCAGCAGGAAGGCACCTGTGCCGAAGTTGGCCTCGCTGTTGGCGTCGACCTTCTGGCCGGGTATGGCCCGCTCGCCTATGGGCTGCACGTAGCCTATCTTGCCGCTCTTCTGCAGGGCGGTCTTCGTCAGGTATGTCCATGCCTTGTCGACCACCGGCTCGAACTGCTGGCGCTGCAGGTAGCCGTTGTTCATGCCCCACAGCATGCCGTAGCAGAAGAAGGCCGTGCCGCTGGTTTCGGGGCCGGGGGCCTGCTGCGGGTCCATCATGGAGCGCGTCCAGTAGCCCTCGGGCTGCTGCAGCCTGGCTACGGCATCGGCCAGCCGCTGGTATTTCTTGACGAAGAAGTCGTGGTGGCGGTAGTCCTTGGGCATGTCCTGCAGCACCTTGGCCAGTCCGGCCAGCACCCATCCGTCGCCTCGCGCCCAGAAGTCCTTCTGGCCTGAGGCCGTCTTGTGCTTCGGATAGACGTACTTGCCGTCGCGGAAGTAGAGGCCGGTCTCGGGGTCCAGCATGATGGAGTCGCAGTAGAGCAGGTTGTCGTACAGCTTGTCCAGGTAGCGCTGGTCACCCGTCAGCCGGTACATCTTGGACATCACCGGCATCACCATGTAGAGCGCGTCGGCCCACCACCAGTAGTCGTGGGCTTTCGAGCGCGCCTCGTAGCCCATCACCTCACGGGCCCGCGCCACCTTACGCTCGTTGGGCGACAGCTGGTAGAGGTCGATGTAGGTCTGGAAACATATCTGCCAGTCGCCGAAGAGCACGTAGTCCTGGCCTTCGCCGTAGTTCTTGTATTTCCACTTGGCCGGGTTGGCCTCGGTGGCTCCCTTCCACTGGTTGTGCTCGGCCCAGCGCGTGCTGTAGTCCAGCATCTGCTGGTCGTGCAGCAGTTTATACACTTCGATGTTGCCGGTGTGGTAGGCGGCGTTGTCCCAGAAGGCGCGCACCTCGGCCTTGTGGTTCGTCTGCCAGTAGGTGTTCACCTTGCGGACGACGTTTTTCACTTCGTCTGCCGTCCACTTCCTGGCCTCGGCTCCGAGAGCGGCCAACAGGGCGACGGCAACGATGCTTAGTTTATTGATTCCCATAGTGTTAATAGCTTTTATAGTAGTTTTTCTTCGTTCGTCACAGCATGCCTTTTGTCGAGGGCAGCTCGTAGTGGTAGACGTCGCGGCGCACGGCCATCTTGAGCGACCGGGCCAGTGCCTTGAAGATGCCCTCAATCTTGTGGTGCTCGTTCTGCCCCTCGGCCTTGATGTTGAGGTTCATCCTGGCCGCGTCGCTCAGCGACTTGAAGAAGTGCAGGAACATCTCCGTGGGCATGTCGCCTATGCGCTCGCGGTGGAACTCGGCATCCCATACCAGCCAGGGGCGCCCGCCGAAGTCCAGGCAGACGCTGCACAGGCAGTCGTCCATGGGCAGCGTGTAGCCGTAGCGCTCAATGCCGCGCTTGTCGCCCAGGGCCTGCAGCAGACATTCGCCCAGGGCCAGCGCCGTGTCCTCGATGGTGTGGTGCTCGTCGACGTCAAGGTCGCCCTTGACGCTGACCGTCAGATCCATCATGCCGTGCTTGCCAATCTGCTCCAGCATGTGGTCAAAGAATCCCAGACCCGTCTGGATGTCGCAGCGGCCATTGCCGTCCAGGTCTACCTTAATATATATGTCGGTTTCCTTCGTCGTCCGTCTGACCTCGGCCGTGCGCTCGCCACCATAGGCGCGCTGGGCTGCCTTGTCCCAGCTGTCGGCCGCGCTGATGGCGTCGGCGGCACCGTCTATTCTGAGGAATCCGCAGCCGATGTTGCGGGCAAACTGGCGGTCGGTCTCGCGGTCGCCAATGACGTAGCTGCGGCTCATGTCGTAGCTGCCGTCGGTCATGTATTTCTCCACCAGCCCGGTGTTGGGCTTGCGGGTGGGCGCATTGTCCTTGGGGAAGTGGCGGTCTATGAGTATGTCGTCGAACTCGACGCCCTCGCCCCTGAGCGTGTCGAGTATGAAGTTGTGGACGGGCCAGAACGTCTCCTCCGGAAACGCCCCGGTGCCCAGTCCGTCCTGGTTGCTGACCATCACCAGCTCGTAGTCGGTATGCTGGCTGAGGAAGATGAGGTTGCGGATGGCGCCAGGCACGAACGTCAGTTTCTCGAAGGCGTCAATCTGTTCGTCGGCCGGTTCCCGGATGATGGTACCGTCGCGGTCAATGAATAGAATTCTTTTCATGTTCTTTGGTTTCTATGGATCCGTAAATATAGTAGTTGTGAACCAGTGTCACCTGGCTGACGTAGAACTCCAGGTAGCTGCAGAACGCACAGGTGCCGAAAGTCAGCACGGTCATGTACGACGGCATGTTCAGCGCATCGCCGATGAGCAGTCCCTGGTGGGCCTGCTGGTTGGCATAGGTCAGGATGTTGGCAGGCAGCGTCACCACCAGGCCCGCCAGCACTACCAGCAGCGTGCTCAGGAAGAAGACCAGGAAGAGGCCACCCCAGTGGCGCATGCCACAGCCGTAGTTGGAGGCCAGCGTGCGCCAGTAGCCGCAGGGCGCCTCCATCACGTACTTCATCAGCACGTGCATCAGCGGCAGCGACAGCAGGGCAACGATAACGGCCAGCAGTAGGAAGAAGCCCACCGTCGTCATCAGGTGGCGCACGGTGAACTGCGGGCTCACCACGTCGGCCACGGCCAGCAGGCCGACGTACAGTACCAGCGGCAACACGGTCACCAGCAGCGTCAGGAAGCAGCCCTTCACCGAGCGCCACATCAGGTCGGGCTGGGTTGTCAGCCAGTGGGGCGGGGTGGTGATGGTGCCTGTCAGCTTATGCTCCTTCAGCTTGTTCAGTATCGTGGCCGAAGCCATGCTCATGGTGACAATGGCCAGCAGCAGCAGGCCGACGATGGCCAGGAAGCTGAGCGCGTAGTCCTTGACCGTATCCATGAGGATGCCCTGCCCGGCAGTCAGCTGGCGCATCAGTGCCACCGTCAGTTCGGGCACCTTGATGGCCGTCAGCGTGCCCAGTGCGCCGCAGCAGGCGGCATAGACCAGCGCCATGAGCCACGATGCCTTGAATAGTTTGCGGAAATTGCCGTTATACAGTCTGTAGCCCTCGGCCAGTACGCCTCGGTAGCTACGAGCCTTCATCAGTGTGTTGTCTTCTTTTTTCTCCATCATGTTATTTGTTTTGAGCTACAAAGGTAGTGTAATTCGTGCAAAGCGCCAAATAAATTAATGAATTTTTCAAATATCTGGTTCCCGTGACTTTTATGACTCCGACGAACTGGTGCCTGCCGGCTTGACCAGCGGAAGGATTTTTGTTCGTTTGTTCCTGCACCTATATATAAGGGTGCAGGAACAAACGAACGAAAATCCGCCACAAAAATTGACAAGCCAAGTCAGCAGTTCCCTACGAAGCCTTCCAGAATTTTCTGGAAAGCTTTCTAAATATTTCTGGAAGGCTTTCTAAATATTTTTGGAAAGCTTTCTAAATTTCAGCACTTTTATAAGGACGGCCGGAACGTGGTAAATGGGGTTTTGATAGCATTTAGTTCAAAATGCGAAACTAAAACGACTGGAATTGCTAAATTTGTCAGTATTTTAAGGTTTTGACCGTTAATTTCTAACAGCCGTTAAGACAATACTGGGAAGTGTTAAATTGCGACAAAAATATGCGACAATTTGGCAGAATCACAAAATTTGGGAGTAAATTTGCAACCGATTTCGAGAAACGAGATAATTAACTCACTAAAAAATAGTAATGAATATGAAAAAGATTGTAAAGAGCTTTATGCCGGCTGTCTATCTGATGGTGATAGCATTCTCAGCCGCTTCGTGCAACAAGACTCAGGCTGCTCCCGCCGTGGCTGCTGCCGCCCCAGGACAACCTGTCGACCTGACGTATGCCGCCGAAAAGGCGTTGCCGTCGGTCGTCTACATCAAGTCAGTCATTAACTCTAAGGTGCAGACCGTGGAGTACAGCGATCCCTTCGAGGACTTCTTCTCTGACCCCTTCGGCGGTTTCTTCGGACGCGGCCAGGGCAACAATGGCAAGCGCCAGCGCCAGGTGCAGACGCCGAAGCGGGCTGCTGCCGGTTCGGGCGTCATCATCTCGACGGACGGATACATCGTGACAAACAACCACGTTGTGGACGGTGCCGACGAGCTGACGGTAACGCTGAACGAGAACTCAAAGGA
>DFGF01000052.1 GCA_002371715.1 Prevotella sp. UBA3757 | reverse complement strand
TTGTCTAAGCATTTGATGATGAACTTAGATTAAAATCCGTCTAATCCGTTTAAATATGTGAGACGACAGAACTTTTTTCCCCGTCTTGCCTTTTATTTACGCGCTTTCTGCGTTAATTCTCCAAAATTGCTTTCCTAAGTCAACCTTTTGTTGTAACTTTGCGGCCAAATGGCAATAGAAAGTCAGAATAACGAATATGTCCGCCAGGTGGCCGAACAAAAGTATGAGTTCGGTTTTACCACGGATGTGCATACGGAAATCATAGAGAAGGGACTGAACGAGGACGTGGTCCGGCTCATATCGCAGAAGAAGGGCGAACCTGAGTGGATGCTTGACTTCCGGCTCCGGGCTTTCCGCTATTGGAAGGAACAGCAGGAGCCGAAGTGGGGGCATGTGCACGTGCCCGAGATAGACTATCAGGCCATCTCGTATTATGCCGACCCGACGGCCAAGCCGAAGGAAAAGGGTAAAGGGAATAGCGGACAGTCGGCCGGAGACTCAGGTATAGACCCCGAACTGGAGAAGACGTTCGACAAGCTGGGCATTCCCCTCGAGGAGCGTCTGGCACTGAGCGGCAATACGGCCGTAGATGCTATCATGGACTCCGTCTCGGTGAAGACCACCTTTAAGGAGAAGCTGCGCGAGAAGGGCGTCATCTTCTGCTCGATAGGCGAGGCCATCAAGGAGCACGGCGACCTGGTGCGCCAGTATTTAGGGACCGTGGTGCCCTATCGCGACAATTTCTATGCCGCGTTGAATTCGGCAGTATTCTCTGACGGTTCTTTCGTCTACATCCCCAAGGGTGTGCGCTGTCCGATGGAGCTGAGCAGCTATTTCCGCATCAATGCCCGCAATACGGGTCAGTTTGAGCGTACGCTCATCGTGGCCGACGACGACTCTTACGTTTCCTATCTTGAGGGCTGCACGGCCCCGATGCGCGACGAGAACCAGCTGCATGCCGCCATTGTCGAGATTATCGTCATGGATAGGGCCGAGGTGAAGTATTCCACCGTCCAGAACTGGTATCCCGGCGACGAGCAGGGCAGGGGAGGCGTGCTGAACCTCGTCACGAAGCGCGGCGATTTGCGCGGCGTGGACAGCAAGCTGTCGTGGACACAGGTGGAGACGGGATCGGCCGTTACATGGAAATACCCCTCGTGCATCCTGCGCGGCGACAACAGCGTGGCGGAATTCTATTCGGTGGCTGTCACCAACAACTATCAGGAAGCCGACACCGGCACCAAGATGATTCACATAGGCCGCAACACCAAGTCGACCATCATCTCGAAGGGCATTTCGGCAGGACACTCGCAAAACTCGTATCGTGGGCTGGTGCGCGCCACTGCAACCGCCGAGAACGCCCGTAACTACTCCTCGTGCGACTCGCTGCTGTTGGGCTCCGACTGCGGTGCCCACACGTTCCCCTATATGGACGTGCACAACGACACGGCCATCTTTGAGCATGAGGCTACCACGTCGAAGATTTCCGAGGACCAGCTCTTCTACTGCAACCAGCGCGGCATTCCCACCGAGCAGGCCGTCGGACTGATCGTGAACGGTTATGCCAAGGAGGTCATTCAGAAGCTGCCCATGGAGTTTGCCGTCGAGGCCCAGAAACTGTTGTCGGTTTCGCTGGAAGGTACCGTCGGCTAATCAGTTATCAAAGACAAAAATTGAGAGGATAGGCACGCGGCCTATCCTCTCATTGTTTTTGCCTGTAGGGATGCTTACTGAATGGGCAGATACCAGTTCTTGGTGTCCATCAGTTTCTGGCGCAGGTCGGCATCGGCGGTACCCTTGCGCATGCTGACGGGGTCAGCCAGGTAGGCCGGATCGTTGCGGCGCAGGGCAATACGTGCGAGGTCGTTGAAGCGGTAGCCCTCGAAGGCACCCTCCAGAGCCATCTCCGTCACGATGATGTCCTCGACCAGCGGAATCTGGTAGTTGACGGTGTCCTGACGCGAGGCCAGCTGCTGGGCAGGCTGGGGCAGGGTGAAGTACTTGTTGGCGTGGGCATCGCCGGAACCCAGCGAGTGGACGCCGAAGTAACGTCCCTCAAACGGGAACAGCTCGGGGTCGAACGTCACCAGTTCGCCGGCATCAGCCAGTTCCCTGGGGTCGACGCGGGCCTGCAGGATGTCGTCGCAGATGCCGTACTTCAGGATGGCAAATGCCGACTGCGGGTAACCGGCACGGTTGAGTGCCTCGGCATAGCGTAGGTAGACCATCGTGGCGCGATAGAGGGGTATACGGTGCAAACCGACCTTGCTGATGGTCTGCATGTAGGAGTTATACTCCGAATAGTCGTTCTGGGTGCCCGACGAGCGCAGCGAGAAGTTCGAGGCGAAGCGCAGGTCGCCCTCGTACTCGCTGCGGGTGAAGCCCGTGCGCGGTGCATAGAGGGTGTCCTTGGTGGTGGCACCGGCGAGGCTCACCTCGAAGCAGTAAATCTGGCTGGCCGAGAGGTTGGCCATGCCGCGCGAGGCGGTCAGCTGGTAGAAGTAGTTGTTCTCCGTTGTCGAGTTATACAGGTTGGGCAGATTGCTGATGGTACCGTCGAAGACGCGAATCTCCATGGGTATGTAGGTCAGCACCTCGTTATTGTATGCCGTGGGCTGGTAGCTGTCGGACGGATAGTCAAACTGCGTGGAGTTGGGCCAGTACGTACGGTAGTGGCTCATCTGGATGGGGTCGTACTTGTCGGTCAGGTAGGCGTGATACCAGTAGGCAGCCTCCTGATAGCGGCCGGCCCAGAGGCAGAGGTCGCCCAGGAGCGCCCGCATCGGTATGAAGAACTTCTCCGACGGCATACTGTTGATGTCGCCATATTCCGGCAGGTTGACGCCGACGTAGGGCGTCAGGTCGGCAATGAATGTCTCGCAGATGGTCTTGATGTCGGCGCGCGGCTGGTTCATGGCCTCGCGGGCTTCCTTCTCGGTCATCAGCGGCTGCAGTATCAGCGGCACCTGTCCATAAATCTGAGCCAGCTGCAGGTAGGTCCAGGCACGATACGACTTGACGGCGGCATATTCGCGCATGAAGAGGTTGCGGCCTCGGCGCTCCATGGCGGTGTCGATATGTGCCAGGAAGTAGTTGCAGTTGTTGATGACGGCATAGTAGTCGCTGATCTGATTGTAGCGGTTGGCCTCGCTGAAGTTGAAGTCGGCCAGTCGCTTCAGGTCGGTAGTGGCTGCAGCGGTGGGCTGCATCAGGTCGGCGCGCACCTCGCCCAGCAGCACGCTGCGGTCGGCTATGACCTGCATCTTGTTGATGATACCCAGTACGCTGTAGACGGAGTCGGTGGCATGGTTCAGCGTGTGGTCTTCGGCAAACTCCACCAGGTCAGACTCGGTCTCCAGCATCGATTGACAGGAAATGAAGAATGAAGAATGAAGAATGAAGAATGCTGCGCCGAGCAACTTCATCATCATTTTCATGCTTCGCTTTCCTTTATTCATATTTGTTCTTTCCATATTTGAGTTATTATTATATCCGCATGCTGCGGTATCAAATTCTTCATTGTTCATTGTTCATTCTTCATTTAGAGATTAATGTTCACACCCAGAGAGAACGAACGTCCCCTGCCCAGCAGTCCGCTGTCGATGCCTTGCGTGAGGATGCCTCCGGCAATGGCACAGTCGGGATTGCTGCCCAGATACTTGGTGATGGTGAAGAGGTTGGTGACGTTGCCAAAGATGGTGAGTCCCTGCAGGTAGGTGCTCTGGATGGGCAGATAGTAGCTCAGCGTCAGGTTGCTCAGCCGCAGGTATGAGCCGTTCTCAATCCAGCGGTCGCTGAAGCGTGAGTTGCCCATGGGGTCCTTGTAGCTGATGCGTGGCATGTCGGTCACCTGTCCCTCGGTAGTCCAGCGGCCGTTCATGGCTGTGGTCTGGTTGAGGAAGTAGGTGCCGCCCTCCAGGAGTGAGCGCTGATAGTTGTAGATGTCGTTGCCTATCGAGTAGTTGAACATGGCCGAGAGCGTCAGGTTCTTCCAGCTCAGCGTGGTGTGGATGTTGCCATAGATGTCGGGGTTGGGGTCGCCGATGATGGTACGGTCCTGCTCGTCGATGATGTTGTCCTGCTTGAGGTCGGCAAAGTTCATGTCGCCACCGCCAAAGTACAGTTGGTCGCCGTTCTCCTTGACAATGTATTTGCCGTCGGCCTGGGCCTCGGCCGTCGTGCTGTAGACACCACTGGTCTTATAGCCGTAGAAGACGCCGACGGGCTGGCCAACCTGCGTCAGGACGCTGGCGCCGAGCACGTTGGTCTCGAAGGCACTGTCGTTGTCGGGCAGGGCCGTCACCTTATTCTTATAGTGGCCGATAGAGGCACCGACCTCCCAGCGGAAGTCCTTCAGCACCAGGGCCTTCACTGTGGCGTGCAGGTCGAAGCCGTTGTTCTCGAGCTTGCCCTCATTGCTCCAGCTGGCGTCCAGTCCGCTGGTCCATGCCAGCTGGCGGAGCGAGAGCAGGTTGTTGGTCCAGCTCTTGAAGTAGTTGAAGCGCAGGTTCAGACGGTTGTTCAGGAAGTTACCCTCTATGCCGGCAGTCAGTCGCTTGGTGGTTTCCCACTTCAGCTCGGTATTGCCGATGTTGCCGATGACGATGCCCGTGGCACTGCTGCTCAGCATGCGGCGCGCCACGAAGTAGGAGCGCGATGCGGTATAGTCGATGTCATCGTTGCCGGTGACGTCGTAACCCAGGTTCAGGCGCAGGTAGTTGACCAGGTTTGACTTGGGGAACCAAGTCTCATTGGACATGACCCAGGCTGCCTCGATGCTGGGGAACAGGCCCCAGACGACGCCACCCAGCTTCATGCCGTCGGCATCCTTACCGAAGCGCGAAGAGGCGTGAGCCGACAGACCGGCATTGACGTAGTAGCGCTGAGCATAGTTATAGTCGGCCAGTGCGTACCAGATGATTTCCGAAGTCTTGTCGTTGGCACCGTCGGTATCCTTGAAGCTCAGTGAATTGCTCATCTTCGGTGCCTTGTCGTTCGGCGTGTTGTAACCGCGCTGTGAGGTCAGCTTGTAGGTAGAATTCAGATAGCGGAAACCGCCCATGGCACCCACCTGATGAGCACCGAACTGATGCTTCCAAGCCAGACGGGTGTCGCTCTGGATGCCTGTCAGGCTGCCGGCCTGGCTCTGCACCAGGTTGTTGAGCCTGGAATTTTCGTCAAGACCGTCGACCACGAACTGCGGCACACCCTTGATGGGCAGGTAGTACTGCTCGTTGGTGTTAACCAGCGTCAGTGCGAAGTGTTCGCTCAGCGTCAGGCTTTTGCTGAGCTGAATCTTCGGCGTGACGGCAAACACGATGAGACGGTTGCCCAGCGAGTTGCGGTTGTCACCCTTACCGTTCTCCAGGATGCTGGTCGGGTTGGCCAGTCGGCCACGGCCCTGGAACATGCCCTCCAGGTAGTCGTCGGCCTCGGCCAGATAGTGGCTGGGGTTGCCGGCATTGTCGAAGGCGTAGGGCGACAGGAATGGCGACTTGGCCAGTCCGATGAAGCCCGGCGAGGTGATGACGCCTGAGAGGATGGTGGCGGGGGCACCGTCGTCGAACAGCGAGCGGTCCACATCGCTATAGGAGGCATCGAAGCGAACGTCGAAGCCCTTGGCAATGTTGATATCGGTGTTCAGTCGCATGTTGAAGCGCGTGTAGTCGTTCTTGCGCAGCGTGCTGTTAGCCATCGAATAGCCCACGGAGAGGTTGTAGGAGGCCACGTCGTCACCACCCTGCACGTTGATGCCGTAGTTCTGCGAGAAGGCGTTCCTGTAGACCTCGTTCTTCCAGTCGGTATTGTTGTGATACCGGTTATAATAGAAATAAGTGGGGTCGCTGTTCAGGAATGCCATCTGACCCATGTTCATGGTCTGGTTCGACAAGAGCTGGGAAGCATACAGCCGATAGCCTTCGGCTCCGAGCATCTCTGGCAGGCGGGGCTTCAGGTCGAAGCGTCCGTTGATGGTCACGTCAATCTTGGTGGCCATGCTGCGGTTGCGCTTGGTCTTGATGAGCACTACGCCGTTGGCACCCTTGGCGCCGTAGAGGGCAGTACCGTTCTTCAGCACCTGTACGCTCTCGATGTCGTTGACGTTCAGGTTTGCCAGCATATTGTTGAAGTAGCCTTCGTGGAGCGTGGCACGGTTGTACTCCATGTCCATGATGACGTCATCGATGACGATGAGCGGCTGGGCATTGCTGTTGATGGAGTTGATGCCGGCCATGAGCAGTACGTTGCCGACGCCCACATTGCCACCGCGCGAGACGGAACGTACGTCGGCACCCAGCTGCTGGGCAATGAGAGGGTCGATGCTGACCTCCGAGCTGTTGGCAAAACGGTTGGCCTCAGAACTCTGGAGGGCAGTGGTCTGGCGCTTATAGACTTCCGTGAAGGCCTCATGGTAGAGGCGGCCGTCGGCCACGTCGCCGGCAATGGCGCACTGCAGGAGGTTGTAGCCCTCAATACGCATCTGTACCGAGCTGATATATTGGGGAACGTTCAGTTTGTAACGGCCCTCTTCGTCGGTCATGGCCGAGTACTTGTCGTTGCCGTAAGCAGCCACGATGACACCGGCCAGCGGCTTCTGGGTGGCAGCATCGACGACCTGACCCGTCACTGTCTTGAAATTCTCCTGTGCTGTCACGGCCAGTGTGGCCAGCAGCATGATGATGGAAAAAATATATTTCTTCATTGTTCTTCTGATTTAGAGTTGTGGGGTCTGAGGTAAATGCAGTCCAGGTACATCTCGCGGTGATACTGAGATGTCTGACGAGCCGTGATAGAACACTGAATCTTCACGCTGAAGTTCATGTTGCTCTGACCGTAGTTGCAGCTGGGGAACTGGAAGTCGCGAGCCAGCAGCACGGTGTCGATGCGCTCAGGATCTGTCGTGAACTCACTCTTGCCCGTCTCGGTGACACAGGCAAAAGACTGTGCCTTGCCCTTGGCATCCAGGTAGTTGATGTTAGCCTTGAACTTGCAGGGGCGCTTGTCGTAGTTCTCCCCGTCATACACCCATTTGGGCAGGATGACGGCATAAACGTCATAGCTGCCGCTGAGCGTACCGTTCAGCTGGTAGTTGACGCTCCAGTTGTCTGTAGCCTGCAACGGAGTGATCCTCAGGTACTTCTTGTTTGAGATTAAGTTGGAATTGAGCGGGCGGATGTTATAGGAACACCTGTCGTACTCGAAAATCAGGTAGGTGTCCTCACCCTCAACGTAGATGTCCTTGAAGTAGGTGTCAGCTGGGCTGAACGGCCACTTCTGCGTAGCATATATCGTTCCGTTGCTGCAGGCCAGCGGTGTGGCACCGTAAAGGATGCCGCCCTCGGCAAAGGGCTTCTGGAACACGTGGTAGACGTGCTTGCCCTGCTCAAAGGTCTGGGTGTAGCGGATGTAAGGCACGGAAATCAGCGAGTCGTTGGGCGACTTCTGGTCGGTCATGTTAAAGATAGCATCCTCCATCAGGGCACGCATGGTGTAGTACTGCTGCAGCGAGTCGCGCTTTTCTACGGTCTCGTCGAACTGGAAATACTTGGTAGCCTCGGCGTATGCCTCGTTCCACCCTTCGGTGGTCGGAGCGACGACGACGTAGGTAGAGTCCTCGGCATCCAGCAGACCGATAGCTTCCAGCAGTCGGTTACGCTCATAGACGACGGAGTCGACGTAGATGGGCACACCGTCAATG
The DNA here is from genome assembly GCA_002371715.1 of Prevotella sp. UBA3757. Taxonomy (GTDB): domain Bacteria; phylum Bacteroidota; class Bacteroidia; order Bacteroidales; family Bacteroidaceae; genus Prevotella. The sequence goes on along the minus strand of DFGF01000052.1, from coordinate 11,782 downwards.
ACGCCGCTGGACACCGATGCATCGGGGTCGAAGACGTCCTCGTTGAAGCGGCGCAGGTTGTCGCCAATGGCCGAGAGGCTGGGGTTGTCGCAGAACATCTCGAACAGGTTGTGCTTATAGTTCAAGGCGCGGTCAATGACGTGTAGCACGCCATTGCTGGCCTTGGTGTTAGCTACGGTAACGGGCACGTTGTCAATCGAGCCGTTCTCCATCATCAGATACTTCAGGTTGAGCATGAGCATCTTGGTGGCGCCATTATTCGACGATACGACCGAACGCGAGAGATGGTTCTGGACGAAGCTCTTTTCTACTGCCGAGTCGCCGGCCACGGTCTGAACGAGCCTGAGCAGCGAGTCCTTGTTGAATGTGTTGTTGACGGGAGCCAGCACGGTGAATGCCTGGCCGCCTTTGAGCAGGTCGGCATAGCTCACGGGTGTCTTCTTGTGCATGCGGTACACCTTTGTCTGCTCCAGCACCTCGCAGAAGTCGCTCAGCTGGGGGTTGGCCTTCATCTGCTCCCACAGCGTGCCGCCGGCGGCACCGGCATCTGCGCTGACCTCATAATGGTCGTTCCAGTCTGAGCAGGCAGTAAGTCCTGCGGTCATGCCGCAGCTTACGATACCTGCCAGTAGGAAATGTTTTATCTTATTAGTATCCATATAATCTGTTTTTATCTTAAATAAAGCGGTAGCAAGTTATTTACTTTTCACCTTTTACGTTTCCCTTTCTTAGTGAGTGTCCTCACCCTCTGGGCTGGCATAGACGCTCTTCGGACAAAGCTCGATGAAGTCGAAGCTCCAGTAGCAGTCGGGGTCTTTCAGCACCTGACGGGCACGCAGGTAGTACGTCTCGTTGTTGTCAAGGTACTGGGTCGTCAGCACGTAGCGCAGGTTGTTGGTCAGGTTGCGCAGTGCGTTCTCCTTGGCAGCTCCCTGCCAGTAGCAGTCCATACCCTTCATGTAGCCACGGTTGTGCATGGCCTTGTCGATGGCCTTATTGGCATTTCTGGCTTCCTGAGTGTCGCCGGCGACGTCAGCAACCCATCCGATGGTGGGTTCCCAGCCACCAACGCGGAGATCGGCGGGAATGCCGCACGGTGCGTTGTTCAGGTAGAACTGCACCACGCCACGTCTTTCGTTAGCCGTATATCCGGCACGGATCTCGTAGGTGCCTGACGGTACGGGCGGCAGTTTGATGGTGACGTCGAAGATGCCGCTGATGGTGATACCGTTGCTCTTGTAGTGCTGCCACCAGCCGCCTTCACCATGCAGTGCGATGACGGCCTTTTCGCCCATCACTTTCCAGTTCTTGATATAGCCGAGGCGGTAGCCCCTGAGTCGGTTGACGTCGTAGCCGGGACGGTCGCTGTTGTAGAAGTCAGGGCTGAGCACGGTGGAGTCGAAGCGGATGCGGCAGTTGAGCACCACGTCACGCACCTCCGTGCTGTACTCCATGATGTCGTCCAGATAGTGGTACATGCCGTTCGGGGCCTGTTGTACGGCACCCTTGCAGACGCGTACGCCGGGAACCTCGGCATTGGCCTTCAGGCCTTTGCGGTTGATGTACAGCTCCTCGTTGGTGCTGCTGAAGCGTACCAGCGTGCCGGGGCACATGGTCTCAATGAACTCCTCAGGGTCGCTCTTGTCGGTATCCCAGTGTCTGAAGCATTCCTTGCGCATGATGACCTCGTCGTAGAGCAGGATGCGGTCGAACAGGTGGTAGCTGATGAAGCGGTTCAGCGGATTCTTGCGGTTCTTGAAGTCGTCGTCATACTTGCCGGCGTCTTCCGGATAGACGGCATCGTACACCTGTTTGGCGTGAGCTATCAGGTCGTTGATGTCGTTGATGCCGTGAGCTTTGTAGACAGAGTCGGGCTCCACGAATGCCGTGTACTTGAAGTAGCGCTTCTGGACCCACTGTATGGGGTCGGCGCCCTCGGCCTTACAAATCTGCGACATGTTCCATGTGTAGGCAGAGTCCTGCGAGGCCTTGTCGGCACCCCATTCGGGATAAGTTTTGTCCTCGTAGGCCATCAGCGAGTCGGCCATGCCGGTCATGAACAGTGCCTCGGTGAAGATGGTTGCCGTGGAGTCGGCACGGATGAGGTCGGGCAACTTGTCGCTGGTGCGCGGAATGATGTTGTTGACGATGTGTACGACACCATTGGTCACGGAGTCGTCATATTCCACCATGCGGGCCACCTTGTTGGCGTAGTGGACGACGGCGTTGTTGTTCTCGGCATCAGAGTTGATGGAGAGCGTGATGTACGTCTCGGCCATGTTCATGTCCAGCGAACCCTCCGAGATGTCGGTGGTGAAGTAAGCCTTGGTCTTGATGATATGCGTACGAGCCAGCGTGTCGCAGACGGCCAGGGGAATGTCCTCAACCGTCTTGTAGCTATTGGCAGACATGTACTTCTGCATGGCCTCGTTGTTGGGGGCAAAGACCGTGAAGTCGCCGTAGGTGGAGAGCATGGCGAAGTAAGACGTACGCTTGAGCAGTGTAATGAAATCGCCCACGCGTGATTCGTTATCCTCGAGGAACTGTGCTGCCGTCATCTTGTCGGCAGAATAGCGGTTCTCGGGAACGTCGTCATCGTTGTCGACGCACGAGGTGAGGCATACGCTCAATGATAAATAACAAATGATAGTGGACAGACTACTTATCAGATGTCTTCTGTTTATCTTGCTAATCATAATTTTCAATTTTCAATATTCATGTTCAATTTACTTCAGTGAACCGTCCTCGCCCTTGTCGAATGCAGGATTCTGCTTCAGCAGCGGATTCACCTTCAGCTCGCTCTTGGCGTAGGGGAAGTAGATGTAGTTGGGGTCGGCCAGCTTGATGCGGGTGACATTGATGTCCTGCTTGTACTTGCGGATGACGTTTGACACCAGGCGGTCGGTTTTGCCATCGCGACGAGCCAGACGTACCAGGTCGAACCAGCGCTTGCCCTCAAACAGGAACTCGCGGTGACGCTCTTCGAACAGCAGGTCTTCCATTTTCTCCTTCGAGGTGGAATAGGTCTCGTAGTTCAGTGCGCCCGTCGTTGTCTCCGGCATGATGTTGTTGGCACGTTTGTAGACGTTGTTGATCAGCTTGAAGGCTTCGGGCCAGTCGGCTTCGCCGCGCTCGATGAGTGCCTCGGCCTTCATCAGCATGACATCGCTCAGACGGTAGAAAATCCAGTTGGCATTGGGCGTGGAGCGGCGTGCGTCGGGAATCGTGACGCTGCCCAGACGCTGCAGGCTGAAGCTGGCGCGCTGGCGTGTGTACTTGGTGATGGCATAGCTGTTGCCTTCGTTTTCAATGCTCTCGTAGGCGCGGCAGTCACGCTGCGACAGCCAGATCTGGTTCTGGTCGGTGGTGAAACCGTCGAACAGGCATTCTGCTGCCTTCAGCATTCCGGTGTGGTTGCTGCTGTTGCCATAGAAATTGCTGACCCAGTTGTTCTGCTGGCCGGTGCTTCCGGCATAGTACAGCTCGAAGATGCTCTCGAACGAGTTACCCTCGCCAAAGATGGAGGTGTAGGCGTTGCCGACATTCTGCTGGCCTTTGATGGCCTCCATGATCATCGGAACGCCGTCGTAGAGTTCTACGTCGTTGATTTGGTCCAGCAGCAGCAGCTCCTTGTACTGTTCGGCCTTGTAGTTCATCACCAGGTCGCAATACTTGATGACATTGTCCCAGTCGCCCTTCCACAAGTACAGGTCGGCCAGCAGTGCATAGATGGCAAAGCGCGTGATGCGGCTGTTGTTCTCAGCAGGAATGTAGATGCTCTTGTTCTGGACTTTCTCAATCGAATAGCGGCGCTGGGCGTCGTTCTTGACGACCTCCAGGTCGTTGATGAGCGAGTCGAGTACGACTTCGAACTTCGATGCGGGAACGACAAAGTTCTGGTTGTCGTCGATGCTGGGCTCTGTGACGTAGGGCACGTCGCGGAACGCGCGAATCAGGTAGAAGTAGCACAGCGCACGCAGGGTCTTCATCTCTGCAATCGTTGCCTTCAGCTCGTTGCTGGTGTAGTTCGGGTCGAGGGCTTCCACCTCCGGCGCATAGTGGCAGACGATGTTACAGCGGTTGATGACGTTATAGATGGTGGACCACTGGCAGATTTCGTTAGTCTGCAGCAGGTTCTCCTTCAGCATCTCGTTCATGCTGTTGTAGATGTTCCAATAGTTGCTGTTGCTCTGCGTGCCAAGCACGATGTTCTCCGAGCGCAGCTCGCCCCAGATGCCGAAGCGCCTGATGACGTCCTCGCTGGCCATGGCCTCGTAGCAGCCGTTGACGGCGCCGGTCACGTCGGCCTTCTCCTTCCAGTAGTTCTCCAGAACGGTAGAGTTCATAGGTTCAATGTCGAGGAAATCGCTGCAACTGGCGAATATCGTAGAACCTACCGTCAGGAAAAGAACGGTTTTCAAGGATTCCTTTACCTTATTATATATATGTACGGTTTTCATAATTATCAATTATCAATTATCCATTTTCCATTAGAACTGAATCGTCACGCCACCGGTGAACGACTTGGAGCGCGGTGTCTTGGCACTGTCGGTGACAGGACCCCAGCCGCCGTAACCTACCTCTGGGTCGGCACCGGAGTACTTGGTCAGCACGAACAGGTTGTTGGCAGACACGTAGAAGTTCAGCTGGCTGAGTCCCCACTTCTTCAGGTGCTTGGGGTCGACGGAGTAGCTGATTTGCGAGTAGTTCAGACGGATGAATGAGCCGTCCTCCACAAAGCGGTCGGAACCGAGCCAGTTGTAGCCCGTCTGACGCAGTGCACGAGGCATGTCGGTGACGTCGCCTTCCACACGCCAGCGCCAGTTGACGGCACGGCTCTGGTTGTTGTTTGAGTACATGTTTTCTACGTCCATGCGTGCACGGTTGATAATCTTGTTGCCATAGCGGAAGTTGAACTGGTTGTTCCAGGTCAGGCGTCCGAAGTTCAGCTTGAAGCCGAAACCACCAGTGAACTTAGGCAGCGATGAGCCGAGGTAGACAATGTCGAGCTCGTTAATCTGACCGTCGTGGTTGACATCCTCGTACTTGGCATCACCACCCTTGAACTCGTAGTTGACGGTTCCGGCACAGAACATGACAGGCTTGGTCAGTCCGTGCTCGTCGAGGATGACGTTGCCATCCTTATCACGGGCAACAGGGGCATCAGGACCGCTGACACCCTCAATCTCGTTCTCCGTGTAGTGCGAGTACTGGTAGACGCCCTTGTAGCGGAATCCGTAGATGCTGCCCAGTGCACGGTCCAGTTCGACACGGGTCATATATGTACCGTTGTTGCGGTCGTACTCCTTGTTCAGGTTCGACAGGCACGTCTCGTCCATCGACGTAATCTGGTTCTTGTTGTTGGCGAACGTGATGTTGAAGTCTGCCGAGAACTTGCCGGCCTTGATGATGTGGTTGCCGTTCAGGTTGAACTCCCAACCGACGTTCTTCATGTTGCCCGCATTCTGCCAGCGCAGGTTCGGATAGCCCGACGAGGTAGGAATACCATAGCTGCTCATCAGCAGGTCGCTGGTGAACTGCCAGTAGAACTCGATGTTACCATTGATGCGGTCGTTCCAGAATCCGAAGTCCAGACCAAGGTTGAAGGTCTTCTTCTGTTCCCATTTCAGGTTCTTCAGCTGGATGTTCTCGGGGTGTACGCTACCCTGGTTCATGTAAGCGTTACCACTGGTGTATGTGCTGAAGTACAGGTACTCCTGACCCGGCTGGCGACCAACGATACCCCAACCCGGACGGATGGACAGCATCGATACCCAAGGCAGGGCTTTCTGGAACCACGGCTCCTTGTGGATGTTCCAGCGCAGCGAGAAGGCAGGGAAGTTACCCCAGCGCTGGTCGCCGCCAAACTGTGTGCTACCGTCACGACGGATAGAGAAGTCAGCCATATAGCGGCCCTTATAGGCATAGTGGGCAGAATAGGTCAGGTAGATGCTGCGCCATTCGCCGCTGTTGGTGTCCATGCCCTTGATGATGCCCTGTGCGGCGGGATTCTGGATGCTGCCCGACGGCAGACCCCATACCGAGCTGCTCTGCGAGCTGTTGTGGCCGCTGGTCAGCTGTCCGCGAAGCATCATGGTCAGCGAGTGGTCGGTATTCTTGAAGTGCGGTGTGAAGGTCAGCGTGTGGGTGGTCGTCACGGCAAAGCTCTTCGACGAGTTCGAGGTGGTGCTGTTGGCTTCCTGTCCGCCATTGCCAGCATAGTTCCAGGCTCGCGTGCTCAGTGAAGAGGGCATGTACTGGTCTACATAGTTATTAAAGATGTTGAACACCACCTTACCCTCATAGTTCAGGTGCGTCTTCTCTTCTTCGGTAGCCAGCAGGTTGTAGCGCAGCTTGAACTCCGGCTCGATATTATAGCTCGTCTCATTGTTGGTAGCCAGGTGAGCCAGAGCCACGGGGTTCTTGTTGCTCAGCTGGTCCTGCAGGGCTGAGCTGACGGTGGGCAGCATCGAGTAGTATTCGTCCAAGTCGTTGCCATAGCGGTCCTGCTCATAGATGGAGAGGTTCGGCATACGGGTGTATGCTATTCCCAACAAGTCGCCATTGTTCTTCTTGTTCTTGGTGTACGTCAGGGCGATATTGGTCTCAATCTTGATGCGGTCACTGACAAAGTAGTCCAGGTTGACGCGCGACGAGAAACGGTCGAGCTGCTGCTCGATGATGGAACCCGTCTCGCGGTCGTAACCGGCACCGATACGGAAGTGAGCCTTCTCGCCGCCACCGCTCAGGGCCAGGTAGTGGTTCTGGCGCCAGCCGGTCTTCTTGACTTCCTTCAGCCAGTCGGTATTGTTGTTATACATCTGATACTCCGAGAACGAGGGGTCGTAGTTCAGCTCGGGAATGTTGCTGGCTACGTCACTCATTTGGGGGTTGAAGTATTCTTCCTTCATCATCATGGTGTACTCGTCACCGTTCAGCATCTCGTAGCCGTTGGGCTGGTAGGTGCCAGTGAGTCGGAACGAATAGCTGACGCGCGTCTTGCCGCGCGTACCGCGCTTGGTCTTGATTTCGATGACGCCGTTTGAACCCTGCGAACCCCAGATGGCCGTAGCGGCAGCATCCTTCAGCACCGAGATGCTCTCGATGTCCTCAGGGTTGATGTTCAGCAGCTGTGCAAACTTCTCTTCGTTCATGTCGCCATCGATAGTCTGGCCACCGGTTTGCCATACGTTGCCGTCGACCACGATCAGCGGCTCACTGGAACCGTTGATGGTCGACACACCGCGCAGGCGCATCGAGGTTCCGCTACCGAGGTTACCGGAGTTGGCCACGATGTCCAGACCGGCGATACGTCCCTGCAGGGCCTCGTCGACGGTGGTTAGGGCCAGGCCGTTGAACTCCGACATGCTGATGCTCTGCTGGGCAGTCGAGATTTCGTCGACGGGGATGTTCAGACCTGAACCGCCGGCGCGCTTCTTGGCCGTCACCACCACTTCCTGAATCTGGGTGGCATCCTCCATCTTGATGTTGAACTTGGTCTTGTTGATGGGTACAAGCACCGTCTTATAGCCTACGAAGGTGACGCGCAGCTTGTCCTTGGGATTCTTCAGCTTGAACGAGAAGTTACCGTTCATGTCCGTTACAGCAGAAGCGACGATACGCTTGGCGGCGTCAATCTCCACGACGTTAGCCATCATGACCGGTCCCATTTCGTCGGTGACGGTACCGCTGATGATGTCGCCTGCCTGCTGTGCCCAAGAATTGACAATTGATAATTGACAATTGATAATTATCAATCCCATTATTCTTAAAAGTCTTTTGCTTATCATAATTTTCAATTTTCAATTTTCAATTTTCAGTTTCCATAAGATAACGGACTGTCAATCAGGTGAATCACAGCCGAAGATGTGGTATATAGGTTCGTGGCCGTGGTAGCGTCGCGATTGTCATACAGGTACTCGCGGGCCTGAATGTTGTAGAGGTCGTTGCCGGCAGCATCCTTGCGCTTTGTAACGGTGTGCTTGGTGCCTGTGGCGTCAGTGACCTCGATGGTGTCGTCTTTCAGGTCAGACTGCAGCATGTAGAATCGCTTGGTCCTGTTGTTAATCAGAGAGGTCTCGAAGTTACCAGATTCGTTCTGGGCACCAATATAGAGAGCATTATCCTGAATGTGGTATTTCAGGAAGTTCACAATGCCGAGAGAATCGCTGGCAGCCTTTGCGTCGTCGCCAGCCTCATGAGCGGCTTCCACCTGCTCCCATGATGACAGCTTGCCGTCGCGCTGCAGCTGTGCGATAGCGTCGTTGCCGGGTACGTAGATGGTATAGTGGTAGGTGTTGAACAGCGATACGTTGGTACCGCCGCAGGCCTTGTTGTCGCTTTCGTTGCCCGTTCCCAGGTTGTGGATGTTCTCGAACAGGCCGCTGCCCTCCATCAGTTCCAGGAACTTGGCAAACTCCGGATGTGCAGCCAGCTGGTCCTTGACGGTTAGGCGTGTGCCCATGATGGGCTGGCCTTCCAGCACGTAGCTCTTACCGTTACCGCCAGCAACTTCCTTACGCTGGTCGTAGACGCGGGCAATCTTCAGTGGTTGGCCCTCGTACATCTGGTAGCTGCCCTCGACCGTCATGTTGCTCTCGTCGGTGGGGTTGGTCACGCGGATGCCCGTACCATTCTTAGTGCGGAAGTAGCTGTGGTTACCTTCCCACACCTTGCCAATCACGATGTGCGTGTCCAGGATGTCCTGCAGGCAGCGGATGAGTCGTGTGCCGTTCGTAGCTGCCGTGACGGTTTCCACGGAGTCGCGCTCACCCGTCGTGGGATTGTAGTTGTAGACCACTGCTGATACTCGTTCCTCGACGCGCTTGGTCTCGTCCCAGCGGAAGCTGAGCAGCTGGAGGTTCTTCTTGCCGTAGGAACACGGGTCGATATACTCCAGGAGGGCGTTGTTGGTGGGAATGAAGAAGCTGTAGTCTGAGCCAAGTGCGTTCAGATATACATTATATTTACACTGCGTGATGGCCCAGTCGATAATCTTCATGGTACGGTTAATCAGAGCGGGGAACGATACGCTGACGTAGGCCGTCGGCGAATAGACCTTGTTAGTAAGGTAGACGGCACCGTTGCAGGCCATCCATACTTTGTCTATATCTGCTACATTGACGCCCATCGGGTCGTTGGCATCGTTCAGAATAGCACTGAACTTCGAGGGCACTGACGAGGTGAACGACGGCAGCATGTTGACGTTCAACAGCTTGATGATCACATCGTCGGGCACGTCGTTCCAGGAGGCGAAGTTCTCGCTCAGTGGCTTGCCGACGCCCGTCCAGTAGGCATCCATGGCATCGTTCGACGGAACCATCATGACGGCCATGTCGCGCTGCTCGGCGGCATTGCCCTCACCGCTCTGCTTGACGCTGGCGGCATAGTAGGAGTTCCATTCCGGGTCGTACACCAGCTGTGCGGGAACGCCACGGCCGTCGGGCGTCTCGCTGACGGCAGCCCCCTTCTTGTCGTTGAAGAAGCGTTTGGTGTAGATGGTGTCGATGTGGGTGTTATACAGATAATTGTAGCGCTCGGTCTTGGCCAAATCCTTACCGTCGGGGTAGGGGGCGCAGAAGCGCTCCAGCAACTGGTTGAACTTGCTGACCTCCGGCTTCTGGGCTATCAGCTCGGCCATGTTGGGCAGCGGAGTGACCACCTCTGCGGTGCGGTGGATGAAGCCGTTGGCGCAGCGGATGTTGTCTTCAGCGACGTCGATGCCGTTGATGCTGGCATCGCCAGCCTGACGGTTGGTCGTGCCATTGAAGAGGAAATTGTAGTCTTCGTTGGTGATGCGGTTGTTCGACAGCTGAGCCTCCAGGAACAGCAGCATCGGCACGGCGGTACCGTCCTCCAGGCACACCATATTCTTGCCGTTGTCAATGTGGCGCTGCCAGTACTTGTTTTTGGGCATGTCCTGGGGGCGCAGGATGGGCACGGTGTCGTACTCGCCCAAGGCCGAGAATCGGCGCATGGCCTGACCTTCCTTCAGCGGGTTGCCCTGGATGGTCGACAGGCTGTTCAGCTGGATGGAGTTGTCCAGCATGTTACCGAACAGCAGCATCTTCTTCTGTGCGTCGGTGAGGTCCTTGTACGATTTGACTCCCCAGCTGTTGTTGCTGAAGAATCGCTCATAGGCGGCATCGTCAGCCGCAAAGAGCGTCTTCGAACCCGTCTTGCCCAGCACTTCCTGATAGTTCAGGTCGTTGATCAATTGAACCGTGTTGGTGAAATTGCCCTGTTCGTCGAGCCAGCTGTAGATGCTGTTACCCCATCCTTCCGGGGTTTTCTCGTCGAGGTCGTACTGCTGACACGATGTCAGGGTGAAACCACCAACCAGTGCAGCTGCCAAGACCGTCGCCAACCGTCTGTTGGGGTGGAGGCTGAAGCCTTGGCAATGTTTCCAAATTTGCTTTCTGGTTTTCATACGTTTTAATTGGTTTTTGTTAACTATTAAAAATTTTCTGCAAAGTTAAGCATTATTTATTAATTAATATTAATCATATATATCACAATTTTTGTTTTTGCCATTCATGGCGTGGAAAATTGTTTCAGCGGGTTTGTTTTTTGTATCACGGTGAAAAAATCGCAATAAAAGGGTGTTTTTAAAAGTTTCTGATACTTTATATAAAATAGTATTAATAAAAAGAAGCTAACTTTGCCCCCAGAATTTGAAATTTTACCTATTAACTAATTAAACATTAACAAAAATGAAAAGATTCTACCAAATGTTTGTTGCAATGGTGCTGGTAGCATTAGGTGCAACGTCGGCAAATGCCCAGGAGCGGATCTCGCTGCAAGAGGTTCCGTTCTGGACTCACGGGGATGATGTCTGGGGCTTGGACGAGCCTAAATCCACTCCCGCTGAGTGTGCTTGGGAGGTAGGCACGCCCACCCAACTGCCTTATGGTGACGGCGGCGTTAAGAACTTCGCTGACCTGTCGTCCTACTCGAAGCTGATTATCACAGCTACTGATGGTACGCCACGTATCATGATGAACCGAACCGTGAACGAGGGTCAGTGGAATGCTGACGTGAATGCGTCTAAGTTGTTTGAATATCCGAAGGACGGATGGGTCAACGACTATGTCACGAAGGAAGAGGCTGAAGGCGTAGCAACTTATACCGTCAACCTGAAGAAGATGGTGAAGGACTTCGGTTTTGCCTATCTGCACGCCATCAAGGGTGCCAACTGGCAGAACGTGACCGTTCTCAGCATGGAAGTTGAGCTGGCTGCCAAGCCCATGCAGGTTGGCTGGGTCAACATGATCAACAACAGCGACATGGAAGGCGACGATGTCAGCAGTTTCTTCGTCAAGGAGTATCCTGCTACTTCTCCTACTGCAGCTACCATCACTCCTGAGGTTGGTGTGAACTACAGTAAGGGTATTGTGGTCAATTCAGCCGCTAAGGTTGCCAACGACTACGACACTCAGTTCTGGTTCCGCTTCAACGAGGACATGACCGTTGGTACGAAGTATCGCGTCACGTTCGACTACAGAGCTGACGTTGCTCAGAATGTGGCCACGCAGTCGCATGTGGAGCCTAGCCAGTACATCTATTATGACCTGTGGGGCAACATTGCCTTTACGCCTGAGTGGCAGACCTTCACCAAGGAAGGCGAGATTACTGAGACCATCGGTGTGCAGGGTGATACCGGCATGAAGTTCCGTTCTGCTGCTTTCAACCTCTCTGGCGATACCGACAACAAGTTCTATTTCGACAACATCAAGTTCGAGATTTATAAGTATGGTACGGCTGTTGAGTTCAACAGCGACGT
>DFGF01000005.1:33159-43252 GCA_002371715.1 Prevotella sp. UBA3757 | reverse complement strand
TCAATGCCAACTTCGGTAACAACCGCAACGAGATTCTGGAGATGGACGAGTACGTGCTCAACAACCTCAACTCGACCTTCGGCTACGGCAACGGTGAGACGCTGCGCCGCGTGCAGCTGAACAACCCGCTGGGTGCCATCTACGGTTTCCGCTACAAGGGTGTCTACCAGTACAACTACTCGACATTCGTCAACATGAGCGACGAAGAGCGTCAGGCCTTCCTGCAGGCTGGCAAGACCGCTCCTATCGCCCTGAACGAACTGGGCGAGATCATCACCGACGCTACGGGTAATCCCGTGCGTATGATGTATAACTACACCAACGACGGTACGGGCAAGAACTACCGCTTCAACGGTGGTGATGCCATGTACGAGGACGTGAACCACGACGGTCAGATCAATGCACTTGACATTGTCTACCTCGGCTCCTCGCAGCCCAAACTGACGGGTGGTTTCGGTTTCACCTTCAACTACGGCGACTGGCGACTGACCACGCAGTTCAACTACCGCTACGGCAACAAGATTCTGAATATGGCCCGCCTGAATGCTGAGTCCATGACCAGCAACAACAACCAGAGCCAGGCCGTGAACTACCGCTGGCGCAAGGAGGGTGACGTGACGAACATCCCGCGTGCCATGTACGGTGCCACGTCGAGCTACAACACGCTGGTCAGCGACCGCTTCGTCGAGGACGGCAGCTATCTGCGCATGAGCTATGCACAGCTGTCGTACGCCATCAAGAAGAAGTACCTGAAGTGGATCGGCCTGCAGCGCATCTCACTGTATGCCAGCATCAACAACCCCTTCGTCATCACGAAGTACTCGGGTGTGGACCCCGACATCTCGGCCGGCGGCTATGACCCCGCCATCGACTGGGCTCAGACACCACGCTCGCGCTCCTACACGCTCGGCGTAACGGTGGACTTTTAATAATTGACAATTGATAATTGATAATTGATAATTATGATTACTAAGATAAACAATATGATTCGCAGGGCAGCCACAGTTTGCTGCGGTGTCGCCGCAGCAGCCGCACCGCTCACTTCCTGTAGCGACTTCCTGGAAATCGAGCCCCTGAACGAAATCGTGCTCGACAATTTCTGGAACGAGAAGGCCGACGTCGACGGCATCATCGCCGGCTGCTACTCCGGACTGCAGGACGACGGACTGGTGCGCCGCATGATCATCTGGGGCGAGGCCCGCAGCGAGAACATCGGTGCCGGACTGAACAGTACCAATGACGTCAACCTGATGAACGTGCTCAACGAGAATATCATGGCTACCAATGCCTACACGACATGGGACGGCTTCTACAACATCATCAACCGCTGTAACACCGTCATCAAATATGCACCACAGGTGGCCGCCAGCGACCCCAGCTATACCGATAGCGAACTCAAGGCAAACATCGCCGAGATGGTGGCACTGCGCTCGCTGTGCTACTTCTACCTGATTCGTACGTTCCGCGACGTACCCTACTCTACCGAGGCTTTCACCGACGACAACCAGACGTTCGACCTGCCTGCCACCAAGTTTGAGCAGGTGCTCGACTCGCTCATCGGCGACCTGGAACGCGTAAAAGGACAGGCCGTGAAGTACTATCCTACCACACAGCCGCTCTACCAGACTGGCCGCATCACGCAGGATGCCATCCACGCCATGCTCTGCGAGATGTATCTGTGGAAGAAGGACTACGACAAGTGCATCTACTATGCCGACCAGGTCATAGCATCGAAGAAAGCCATGGCTGAGGAAATCCAGGCCATGGGCGGCGGTTCAGGACGCCTGATTGGCGGTTCGTCAAGTTCGGGCACCTCTGCCTTCGAGCGCACCAACGGCTTCCCGCTGGTCAGCGAGCAGATGATGAGCGGCTACTACGGCAACGCCTACAACACGCTGTTCGGCGCTGACGTCGAGTCGGAGCGCGCCGAAGCCCGCCAGGAGATTATCTTCCAACTGGTGTTCAAGGACGACCCCAGCGGCAACAGCATGCCCGCCAACTCGGCCGTCAACGTGTTCTACGGCAACTTCAGCGTAGACCGTGGCTATCTGGCACCGTCAGACTATGTCATCGACGACATTGCCAAGGAGAGCGGACGCACCATCTTTGCCGACAGGAACAAGAATATCGACGCACGCCTCTACGAGAACTGCAACAGCCGCGCGAAGGCCATCAGTAAGTATGTCACAACGTCGGTCATCATTCAGGCTGCCGGTACGGCCAGCTCGCCGACCGCCACAGGCTACGGTTCCAGATACAGCGACGGCAACAACGGCTCTAACTGGGTCATCTACCGCCTGTCGGACATCATGCTGCTCAAGGCCGAAGCCCTGGCACAGCAGTTGCGCGAAGGCAGCGACGCGGAAACCATTGCCTACAACACGCCCATCCTGGCCCAGGCCTTCAGTCTGGTCAACGCCGTCAACAAGCGCGCCGTCTGCCAGGCAACGCTGCAGGACACGCTCGTGGCTACCGACTACAACACGAAGGCCCAGATGGAGGAACTGGTGCTGCAGGAGCGTCAGCGCGAACTGATGTTTGAGGGCAAGCGCTGGTACGACCTCGTGCGCCGCTCGCAGCGCGACGGCAACACGCAGACGCTGGTCAACGCTGCCCTGCGCAAGGTGACCACCGGCGGCTCGCTCATCCAGAACAAGCTGACGAAGATGGATGCCATCTACTGGCCGTACAACAACGACGAAATCAAGGTGAACAAGAACCTGGTGCAGAATCCCGCATTCAGCAGCGGTGAGGACGGCAACTACCAGAAGACCAACTAATCAGAATTGATAATTGAAAATTGATAATTGATAATTATGATTACCAAAGTATATAAAACGGTAAAGGCAGGAGTATTCTCTTACTTCTTACTCCTTAGCTCTTACCTCTGCATCAGCGGAGCACTGGTATCTTGTTCCGACGAGCCGGACAGCAGCAATTTCTACACCTTCACGGGTGAGATGGCCAGCGACTTTCTGAAGAACCGCACGGAATACAGTGAGTTTACTGAGATTGTCAACCGTGCCGGCATGATGGACCTGTTGTCGACCTACGGCCACTTCACCGTCTTCGTACCGTCGGACAGCGCCGTACACACCTATCTGCGCAGCCGCGGACTGACGGACGTCTCGCAGCTTTCGGATGCCGACTGCGACACGATTGCCCGCACGCACTTAGTGAACAACATGTATACCACGATGGAGATGACGCAGGACCGTCTGGCCACCAGCAACATGCTCGGACGCTACCTCGCCACCTCGCAGGGCTTCGACGCGGACAGCAATGCCGTCGTCTACCTGCAGGGCACGGCCCACATCATCTATGAACTGAAGGACGATTCCGTGGAGAACGGTATCATGCAGCCCGTAGACATGGTCATCGAGAAGTCGAACAGCTATATTGCCGACATCCTGCGCGACCACGCCTCGGTGGGCGAGACAAAGTTCCAGACCTTCTACGATGCCCTCGTGGCTACAGGCGTCATCGACCAGATGGCACTCGTGGAGGATGAGTCATACGACAAGGACAAGTATAGCAAATACTACTATACCTCCGACTTCTGGAAGGAAGTGGCCTGGGTGCCCGACCACAAGCTCTACGGCTACACCGTCTTTGTGGAACCCGACGAGCTGTTGCAGCAGAAGTACGGCATCGCCAAGGGCGACCTCCGTGCCCTCTACGACCTGGCTTGCAGCATCTATGACAAGGTATATCCCAACGATGTCAACAAGGAAGGTCACAGCTTCGAGAACCTGACCGACAGCATCAACCCGCTGAAGCGCTTCATGCAGTATCATGTCGTGACACGCTATACCGCCGGTACCGCCGACCTGACGCCGATGGATGTCAACATTGGCGTGGTACAGGGTGCCTTCGGATTCGACGAGACGCTCATCAACCCCATCGAGTGGTTCCACACGCTGCTGCCCCACACCATGGTGAAGATTGAGAAGGCCACGGTGACGGCCTGGCTGGGCAACGCCACCAAGGGCGAGCGCTACATCAACCGCCGCTACGACAACCAGTACCAGATTGAGGGCGTGCACGTCGACCCGACCATTGAGGCCGACTTCGACCACGATGCCCTGAACGGCCACATGTTCTATGTCGACGACCTGGTGGTGTTCAGCGACGAGGTACAAAACAAGGTGCAGAACATGCGCATCCGTCTGGACTTCTCGAGCGTCTTCCCCGAGGTGATGTCCAACCACCTGCGCTTCGAGGGCGACCCGACACAGGACGACAACTCCGGCGTGCCCGACGATGCCTCGACACCTAAGAACGGCCGTAACTTCTACTTCCCCATGGGTTATCTGGACGGTGTGAAGTTCTCCAACTGCTACGTCGTGCTGCGCCGTCCGCACATCAATTTCTGGTCGTGGCAGGGTGACGAGTGGAACCTCTTCGGCGACTACGACTTCGAGTTCCGCATTCCCCCCGTGCCCTATAGCGGCGACTGGCAGGTGCGACTGGGCTTCTGTGCACTGCCCACACGTGGTGTGGCACAGGTATACTTCGACGGCGTGCCCCAGGGCATTCCTCTCGACATGACGCAGTTCCTGACGGACGAGGCCTTCCTTGGCGACCGCTTCGTAGACGACGAGACGCCCAACAACTACGACAACATGACCGACGAGGAGAAGGCTGCCGAGCAGAAGGTGCTCAAGAACCTGGGAGCCTATCGTGCACCGCGCTCGCTGTTCCACTTCAGCACGTCCAGCAAGAACTACTTCGTGGGCAACCAGCGTACGCACCGCCGCGTGCTGTGCCAGACGTACATGGATGCCAACAAGGATCACTACATACGATTCCGCGTGGCCAGCGACGGCAAGCAGGGTAACAACAACGAGTTCATGCTTGACTACATGGAGCTCGTGCCTAAGAGTGTCTATGGCGTCGACGGCGAGGGCGAAATGGAGGACGACCTTTAGTTAATTGAAAATTGGAAATTGAAAATTGAAAATTATGATGAGTAATATATTTAATAGGGTAAAGCTGGGAGTAACCTCTAACCTCTTACTTCTAACCTCTTACCTCTTCATGAGCGCAGTGCTTTGCGCCTGTTCCGACAAGTGGGACGACCACTACAACGGCACGTCGCAGGGCGTAGAAGAGGGCTCGCTATGGCAGGCCATCCAGCAGAACCCGGAACTGAGCAACTTCAAGAGCGTCGTCGAGGCTTGCGGCTACGACAAGTCGCTGGCCTCCACACAGGTGTTCACCGTCTTCGCACCCACCAACGACTGCTTCAGTAAGGCTGACGCCGACAAACTCATTGCTGCCTACAATGCCGAGAAGGGCAAGGTGGACGACAATGACAACTCGACCATCAAGGAGTTTCTGCAGAACCACATCGCACTGTACAACTACTCGGTGTCCGGCTCCAGCAACGACTCCATCGTCATGATGAACGGCAAGAACATCCTGCTCACCTCCAGCAAGATTGGCGACAGTCCGCTGACCAGCACCAACAAGCTCTACAACAATGGCGTGCTGTTCACCGTGGGCAGCCAGGTGGACTACTTCCCCAACGTGTTTGAATACATGCGTCGCGATGCCGACCTGGACAGTCTGTACAGCTTCTTCTACAACGAGAAGTTCTACCGCAAGGAGTTCCAGGCCGACAAGAGCGTGGAGGGCGGTATCGTGGACGGTCGTACCATCTATCTCGACTCCGTGTTCCGCCAGCAGAACGACCTCTTCGACAGCGAGTTTCTGGATGCCCGCCTGAACAACGAGGACAGCACCTACTGGATGCTGATGCCCACCAACGAGGCTTGGAGCAAACTGGTTGACGAATACAAAGACTACTTCAACTACGACAACACCGTCGACAAGCGCGACTCCATCCACTACACCAACACGCGCATGGCCATCATGAAGGGAACGGCCTTCAGCCGAACCACCAACACCGATGCCATGCTGCGCGACTCGGCTCTGTCGACCAATGCCGTCTACAACTACAACATGCGTAAGTACACGTGGGGTGCCGACAGCCTGCACTACTACCAGTTCTTCAGCCCCATGGCCACCATCTTCAGCGGCAACACTGACGTGGCGTGCAGCAACGGTATCGCCATGAAGGTGAACAACTGGAAGATAGACAAGCGAGAGACGTTCTTCCGTACGAAGATCATCGAGGCTGAGAGCCAGGGCAGCATCCGCGAGGTCAGCAAGGTCGTAGACAAAGTGACCACCAATACTGACGGCAGCAAAGACACCACCTTTGCAGAGACCGTGGTGCCCCGCAACCGCTATGTGGAATCGGGCAATGACTTTTACAATAAGGTATCGAACAACGGCTTCGTGGAGTTCGAGCCTACGCGCACCACTGTGAACCACAGCGTGACGTTCAACATCAAGGACGTGCTCTCCAACATCGGCTACGACATCTATGTGGTCACCGCTCCCGCACTGGCCAACGACAGCAATGCTACCGACATCCAGCGACTGCCTACGCGCATGAAGTTCACCCTCTACCACCACACGCAGGACGGCAAGAACGTCAAGACGGGCTCTACGGAGGGCGTGCCCCTGCTGAACAACAGCTCGGTAGTGAACAATCCCGACGAGGTACACTATATCAAGGTGGCCGACAACTTTAAGTTCCCCGTAGCCTCCTACGGCCTTGAAGAGGAACAGCCACAGGTGTCGCTGAAGGTTGAGAGCTACGTTACCAGTACACAGCAGCGCAACGGAACCTATACGCGTACCATGCGCATCGACTGTATCGTCCTGAAGCCCCATGAGGAGTAGATAATTGATATTTGAAAATTGATAACTGATAATTATGAAGACCAAGATATACGGAAGAAAACTGACGGACAGACAGTCTGTCGCTTTCCATAAGTCTTTTAGAATGGTACTGGGCCTGACGCTCCTTGTCACACCACTCTGTGTCTCGGCACAGGATGATGCTGACGAAGAGGATGCCCCGGCACGCAAGCGTACCATCGTGGAAAAGCAGAAACAATATGAAACACGCACGGTTCGCGGTCTGGTGGTAGATGCTGCTACAAAGACGCCCGTTGCCGGTGCCATTGTCACCGCCGACGGACTGAAGGGCTACAGCGCCCTGACCGAAGACGATGGTACTTACGAACTGAAAGTACCCGTGTTTGCAACAGCCATCTATGTGACCTCCCCCGACTTCAATGCCGTACGCCAGAGCCTGCTCAGCGGCGAGCAGCAGAAGGAGACGCGTCTGTATCCGTCGACCTTCAGCGCTGAGTATCAGACCGAGACCAACGTGCTGAACAACTATACGGCCAGCGACTTCAAGTTCACGAATTCTGTCAACATCAAGGACGAGATTCAGAAGCAGTTAGGTGCACAGGTCTACACCCAGCAGCGCAACGGTGCTCCCGGCGTGGGCAGCGTCATGTTCATTCAGGGTCTGAACTCTCTGAATGTCAACGCCCAGCCGCTCATCGTCGTCGATGGCGTCATCATCGACCAGCAGTATGGCCGCACCCTGTTGCACGACGGATTCTATAATGACATCCTGTCGAGCATCAATCCTAACGACATCGAGAAGGTGACGGTCATGCGCAATGGTACGGCCCTCTATGGTGCCAAGGGTGCCAATGGTGTCATCCTCGTCCAGACACGCCGCAACAAGTCGATGGCCACGCGCATTACCGCAACGCTGTCGGCCGGTGTGGTGCTGAAACCGAAGTTTCTGTCGGTGATGGGTGCCGAGCAGTATCGCAGCTATGCCTCCGAACTGCTGAAAACCACCAATACCACCAACCGCGAGTTCAAGTTCCTCAACGAGAATCCTGACTACTACTATTACACCCAGTATCATCAGAATACCGACTGGAAGGACCTGGTCTACCATACGGCCATGACCCAGAACTACGGTATCAACGTCGAGGGTGGTGACGCCGTGGCCAACTACAACCTGTCAGTAGGCTACGTCAACCAGAAGAGTCCGCTGAAATATAACGATATGGACCGTCTGAACATCCGCTTCAATACGGACATCAACCTCACCGACCGCTTCGACATTCGCTTCGACGCCTCGTTTGCCAACAGCACGCGAAACATCCGTAACGATGGTGCTCCTGAGAGCTACGACGAGGGAACGCCGACTTCACCGGCCTTCCTGGCCTACGTGAAG
This sequence comes from Prevotella sp. UBA3757, assembly GCA_002371715.1. Classification (GTDB taxonomy): domain Bacteria; phylum Bacteroidota; class Bacteroidia; order Bacteroidales; family Bacteroidaceae; genus Prevotella. The sequence continues at coordinate 35,127 of DFGF01000005.1, read as the reverse complement.
AGCCCCTTCCTGAGTCCCTACAGCTACGGTCGCGGCGTGCTGAGCAGCTCGCACTTCGACATTGCCGAGGAGTCGTACCTCAGTGAGGCCCTGGCCAACTACAACGGCTACAACTGGAAGCTCGGCAACCCTGCCGCCATCAACGAATATGCCGATGCCGAGAATAAGAACCGCTTCGAGAACTCCATGCTCAACCTGTCGGTGACGCCGAAGTACCAGTTCAACAAGCACCTCTCGCTGTCGGAGCATTTCAGCTACAACCTGGTGAACACCAAGGAGACGTTCTACATTCCCATCAATGGTACGCCCAACTACTATGTCAGCTCCATCGGCGACTATCGTAACAATGAGGTACGCTCGCTGACGTCGAAGCAGAACTCGGTGATGAGCGACACGCGCATTGACTGGCAGAACCGCTACGATGCCCACGACATACACGTCTTTGCCGGCGCCCGCATCAACTGGGAGAGCTACACCATGAACTCGCAGTTAGGTTACGACACGGGTAACGACAAGACGCCGTTCATGAGCTCCAGCCTGAAGAATGCAGGCGACGCCGGTACCAACGACAACTGGAACTCGCTGGCTTGGTATGCACAGGCCGAGTATAGCTACAAGAACCGCTACTTCCTGCAGGCCAACCTCACCATCGAGGGCTCGTCGCGCTTCGGTCAGGATGGTGGCAACCTCCGTATGTTCAATGCCGCATGGGGTGTATTCCCTGGCGTACAGGCTTCGTGGGTGATGACTAACGAACCCTGGATGGCCAAAGTGAAAGGGCTGGACTATCTGAAACTGACGGCAGGCTACGATGTCAGCGGTAACGACGACATCGACTACTACGCCGCACGCAGCTTCTTCCGCTCGCAGCAGTATCTGCATGCCATTGCCGGCCTGTCGTTCGACGGTATTGGCAACACCGAGATTCAGTGGGAGACCACCAAGCGCCTCAACGCCGGACTGGAGACCAGCCTGCTGGGCAATCGCATCGCCCTGACGTTCAACGTCTTCAAGAGCTGGACCAGCAATCTGCTGACGCAGCAGTCACTGGGCTTTCTCTCGGGCCTGGACAAGAACTGGTCGAACGGCGGCAAGCTGGAGAATAGCGGTTTCGACGTCAATGCCAACGTCAAGGTGCTGAACCTCAAGGACTGGCAGTGGCAGCTGGGCGGCAGCCTGGGCCACTATAAGAACAAGATTACCGAACTGGCCGACGGTGCACAGTCGATGGACAGCAAAGTCTATGGCGCTACCGTGCGTACACAGGTTGGCGAGGTGGCCAACGCCTTCTACGGCTACAAGTCGCTGGGAGTCTTCTCGACCACCGAGGAGGCACAGGCTGCCGGCCTGTATGTCCTTGGCGACAATGGTATCGACAAGAACTACTTCGGTGCCGGCGACATCCACTTTGCCGACCTTGACGGCGACCACCAGATAACCGAGGCCGACCGTACCATCATCGGCGACCCCAATCCCGATATTTACGGTAACATCTTCACGACCGTGGCCTGGAAGCGCCTGAAACTCGACCTGCGTTTCAACTACTCTTTGGGCAACGACGTCTACAACTACATGCGTGCACAGCTGGAAGGCGGCTCGCGCTTCATGAACCAGTCGACAGCCCTGCAGCGCCGCTGGCAGGTGGAGGGACAGCAGACCGACATGCCTCGCATCACCTTCCAGGACCCCATGGGCAACTCGCGCTTCAGCGACCGCTGGATTGAGGACGGCAGCTACCTGCGCCTGAAGAGTGTCACGCTGAGCTACGACCTGCCTCTGAATTCAGAGTACATCCAGGGGCTGCAGTTCTGGATCCAGGCCAACAATGTGTTCACCATCACCAAATACCTTGGCTCCGACCCCGAGTTTGCCATGACGGGCAACGTCATCGGCCAGGGCATCGACCTGGGCCGTCTGGCTCAGAGTCGCTCGCTGGTGGCTGGCGTGAAAATCAACCTCTAAAATGAA
>DFGF01000005.1:30279-33041 GCA_002371715.1 Prevotella sp. UBA3757 | reverse complement strand
GAACATGACGATGAAGTTGCTCTGCGCAGCATTCTTCATTCTTCATTCTTCATTCTTCATTTCCTGTGCCAACTTCTTCGAACAGGAGTCCGACCAGATCATCTATGCTGACAAGGAGCACCTGAACAATGCCACCGACTCCATCTACTCCGTCACCGGTATCCTGAACAAGCTCCAGGCACTGGCCGACCGTACCGTGCTGCTCGGCGAGGTGCGTGGCGACCTGACCAGCATCACCAACGAGGCGTCGAGCGACCTGCGCGATGTTGCCCTGTTCCAGGTTGACGACGACAACCAGTATAACGTGCCGCGCGACTACTATGCCGTCATCAACAACTGCAACTACTTCATTGCACATGCTGACACGGCACTGAAGAACAACCGCAACGAGTATATCTTCATGAAGGAGTATGCAGCCGTCAAGGCCATCCGTGCCTGGACCTACCTGCAGTTGGTGCTGAACTATGGCAAGGTGCCCTTCGTCACCGACCCCATCCTGACCAAGCAGGATGCCGAGAAGAGCTATCCCACCTACGACCTCCAGGCCATCTGTGAATACTTCACTGCCGACCTGCTGCCGCTGGCCGAGCGCTACGGACGCGAATATCCCGGCTACGGTACCATCCGTGGCAACGACGCCCGCTTCCTGTGGTTCCCCATCAATGTCGTGCTGGGCGACCTCTACCTGTGGCAGGCCAGCGTCAGCGGCAACACGGAGCAGTACCGTCAGGCCGCCCTGCGCTACTATCAGTACATCAGCGAGCGCAACGGTCAGAACTCCACCTACCCCACCGGCATCAACCTCTACACCTGGACGCCAGGCAACACGACCTGGACGGGACTGACAGCATTTGGCAGTCTCAGCGCTTCTGAGAGCTATATGAACAACAGCGAGCTCATCACCATGATTCCCTGCGACTCCACGCGTGCCGAGGGTAATTACAGCGAACTGCGCAACCTGTTCAACTCCACCGAGGAGAACAACTACAAGTACAGCCTGACACCCTCGCAGCGCATGGAGGAGATTTCGGCCGCCCAGTGGCACTGCTGCGTGGGAACCAACGCCACCAGCGTCATCTATGCACCCAAGAACCTCTCGATGCACCGCTCCGGCGACCTGCGACTCTGGAGGTCGTGGAGCGAGGGCTACACCAACGACAAGGCTACCGGCGAGCGCATCGAGACACAGCTCATCAGCAAGTACTCGACGCGCAACGTCCATGTCTATCGCAAGATGATGGTCTACCTGCGCATGGCCGAGGCCCTCAACATGGCCGGTTATCCGCGCATGGCCTTCCAGATTCTGTCGACGGGTCTGAACAACGACGTCATCGTCAACGACGTATGCCCCTACTACAGCCAGAGCGACTCTACATGGCTGCGCCGCTTCGACTTCCCCACGTCGCGCTATGAAATTTTCACCGCCGAGGCCCTGGTGAGCATGCGCACGACCAATGCCATGAACACCATCGGCGTACATACGCGCGGCTCCGGCTATACGCCGTTTAACGAGTACTACCAGTTCCCCGACTCCGTCGAGGTTGACGGCCAGAAGCAGGCTGTCCCCCTGGCCACCCAGCAGGAGTACGTCAGCCAGCTGTTGCTCACCGAGGAGGCCCTGGAGTTTGCCTTCGAGGGCACGCGCTACTACGACGTCATGCGCTTCGCGCTGCGCAGCAACAATCCCGGCCAGTTCATGGGTGACGTCATCTCGGCACGCGCCGGCAGCAACAATGTGGCTGAGGACATCCGCAGCAAACTGCAAAACCAGGACAACTGGTATCTGAAGTGGAACGGTAAAATAGGACCCAATCTATAGCGACTGGCGGCCTTCGGGCCGCCAGTCTAAATGATAAATGATAAATGACAAATGATAAATTTGAAAAATGTAATGAATATGGGAATAAAGGTATATAATAATAGCAATGGGGGCAAGTTGCATAGTAACTTGCATAACAAGTTGCATAGTAAGTTGCATATAATGATGGTGATAGCGTTATCATTTATCATTTATCATTTATCATTTAGCCCCGCAGGGGCGCAATCCTTCACGGCTGGCGACAAAACGTTTTTGCTCAATGGCAAACCCTTCGTGGTGAAGGCTGCCGAGGTACACTATCCGCGCATTCCCCGCCCCTACTGGGAACACCGCATCCAGATGTGCAAGGCTTTGGGCATGAATGCCGTCTGCATCTACATCTTCTGGAACATCCACGAGCAGCGCGAGGGCCAGTTCGACTTCACCGGCCAGAACGACGTGGCTGAGTTCTGCCGACTGGCCCAGAAAAACGGACTCTACGTCATTGTCCGTCCTGGTCCCTACGTCTGTGCTGAATGGGAGATGGGCGGTCTGCCCTGGTGGCTGCTCAAGAAGAAGGACATCAAGTTACGCGAACGCGACCCCTATTTCATGGAACGCGTAAAAATCTTCGAACAGAAGGTGGGCGAACAATTAGCGCCGCTGACCATACAGCGTGGCGGTCCTATCATCATGGTCCAGGTGGAGAACGAGTACGGCTCGTACGGCGAAGACAAGCCATACGTCTCGGAGATAAGAGATTGTCTGAGGGAGATTTACGGCAAGGAACTTGCCCTCTTCCAGTGCGACTGGTCGTCGAACTTCGAGAAGAACGGACTGGACGACCTGACATGGACCATGAACTTCGGCACCGGTGCCAACATCGACCAGCAATTCCGCCGTCTGGGCGAGCTGCGCCCCAACGCGCCCAAGATGTGTTCCGAGTTCTGGAGCGGCTGGTTCG
>DFGF01000005.1:18738-30059 GCA_002371715.1 Prevotella sp. UBA3757 | reverse complement strand
ACCTCCTACGACTACGACGCTCCCATCAACGAGTATGGCCAGGCTACGCCGAAATACTATGAGCTGCGCACGATGATGCAGAAGTACAGCGACAAGAAGTTGCCCAAAGTGCCCAAGCCCGCCGTACCCATCATCACCGTGCCCCGGTTCGAGCTGACGGAGTTCGCACCAATGATGGCAGCGATGACCAAGCCCGTCAATGGCGCACCCAAGACCTTCGAGGAGATGGACATGGGCTGGGGCACAATGATGTACTCCACCCGCCTGCCTGAGATAACTTCGCAGAGCGTGCTCACCGGCGAATTCCACGACTTTGCCCAGGTGTTCATCGACAAGAAATACATTGGTAAGATAGACCGCGTGAAAAACGAGAAGTCGCTCACCATCCCTGCCGTCAAAAAGGGTGCCGAACTGATTATCATTGTCGAAGGCATGGGCCGCATCAACTTCGGTCGCGCCATCAAGGACTTCAAGGGCATCGTTGGCAACGTCACGCTGAGCACAGAGACCGACGAGGCTGAGTTGGTACTGACACCCAAGAACTGGATGAACGTTGCCATTCCCGACGACTATCAGACGGCGGTCAAGGCACTCGACATGGTGAAGAGCCTCAACGACCAAGTGGCTGCTGGCAAGGTGAAAGGCAGTGTTCCTGGACTCGCCTTAGCACAAGGCTATGAGGGTTCAAAAGAACTTGCCGACATCATGAAGCCGGGCTATCACCGCGGCTACTTCACGCTGAAGAAGGTGGGCGACACGTTCCTCAACTTCGAGACATGGGGCAAAGGCCAGGTCTACGTCAACGGCCACGCCATGGGACGCATCTGGTCGATAGGCCCGCAGCAGACGCTCTACATCCCCGGCTGCTGGCTGAAGAAGGGGCGGAACGAAATCATCGTGCTCGACGTCGTCGGCCCGAAGGAGGCTGTTGTATGGGGTCAGGACAAGCCCGAGCTCAACAAGCTGCAGCTGGAAAAGAGCAACAAGCACAACGCCATCGGCGACAAGCCCGACCTCAATAGCGCCACCCCTGTCCCGGTATACGGCAACACTGTTGCCGCCACCAGCAGCGTTGCCGTCGCAAAGGCTGGCAATGGCTGGCAGACCTTTAAGTTCCAGGCTCCGCAGAAGGGCCGCTACCTGGCCATCGAGGTGCTCTCCACCCAGAAACAGGGCGACCGCGTAGCCATTGCCGAGCTCTACTTGCAGGGCCAGGACGGCAAGCGTCTCTCGCGCGAGCCGTGGAAGACGAAGTATGCCAACTCTGAGGAGGAGAACGGCAACCATCTGGGCGACAAGGTCTTCGACCTGCAGGAGTCTACCTACTGGCAGACCGAGCGGTCGGCTCAGGCTCCCCACCTGCTGGTCATCGACCTGGGCAGCGTTCAGACGGTGACGGCCCTGGAGTATCTGCCACGTGCCGAGCAGGGTGCTCCCGGCAGCATCAAGGACCTTCGGATTTATATTTATTAAGAATTAAGAATTAAGAGAAGATGAAACGTCTGATAGGTTTATCATTTATCATTTATCATTTATCATTTAGCCCCGTAGGGGCGCAGTCGCTGGTAGAGATTAATCCGACGAGGACCTATCAGACCATTCAGGACTTTGGTGCCAGCGACTGCTGGACGGCTGAGTACGTCAGTGACTACTTCAGCACGGCCGAGAAGGAGCGCGCCGCCAAATGGCTGTTCAGCCAGCAGATGGACCAGAACGGCAATCCTGAGGGCATCGGACTGAGCTGCTGGCGCGTGAACCTCGGTGCCGGTTCGGCCGCACAGGGCACAGCCAGCAACATCCAGGACGAGACGCGCCGCGCCGCGTGCTACCAGAATGCCGACGGCACCTACGACTGGACACGCTGCAACGGCCAGCAGTGGTTCATGCAGAAAGCCCGTGACTACGGTGTCGACCATTTCCTGCTGTTCTCCAACTCGGCACCCGTCCACATGACGCGCACTGGCAAAGCCAATGCCAACAACCAGAACATTGCCAGCAACCTGAAGGATGATTGCTATGACGACTTTGCCGAGTTTCTGGCCACGGTGACTGACCACTTCGTGGGCGAGGGTTACAACGTGACCTATATAGACCCCGTCAACGAGCCGCGCTTCGACTGGAAGGACGGTCAGGAGGGGTCGCCATGGGACAACGTGCACATTGCCCAGCTGGCTAAGGAGCTGGACAAGAGCATCAGCAGCCGCCAGTTGGCGGTGAAGATGCTCATACCCGAAGCCAGCAGCTGGGACCTCATCTATGGCGGAACGGGACGCGCCTCGAATCAGATTTACGCCTTCTTCGACCGTAAGAGCCCCTACTACATCGGCAACCTGCCGTCGCTGGCCAAGGTCGTGGCTGGTCACAGCTACTGGACGTTCCGCACCAACAGCGACCTGAAGACCGTCCGCGAAAAGGTGCGTGACGCTGCCAGCAAGTACATGCTCGAAGCCATGCAGACCGAATGGTCCATGCTCGACGCCGCCCCCGAGACCTCTGCGGCCTTCCCTGCCAGCTACGAGGCCGCCACAAAGATGGACATTGCCCTCTACATGGGCAAGATTATCCACAGCGACCTCTGCTACGGCAACATGTCGGGATGGTCGTACTGGACGGCCTTTGCCACCGAGCGCTATGCCCAGAAGAACCGCTTCTACCTGATTCGCATGAATGCCGACGGCGACTCTGGCGACGAGAGCTACGGCGACATCAAGCGCGGCGGACGGCTGACGGTGGACAAGAACCTCTGGGTGCTGGGCAACTACAGCCGCTTCATCCGTCCGGGCTACAAGCGCGTGATGTTGAAGGGTGCCGACGAGCAAAACGGCCTGATGGCCTCGGCATGGCTCTCGCCCGACGGCAAGACGCTGGTGACGGTATTTGTCAACATGGGTCAGGACAGCAGGAAGGTAAACATCGCGGTGGCTGACAAAACCATCGGCAGCGTCAAGGCCTACCTGACCAATAAGGACTACAGTCTGAAGCTGCGCCCCACGCTCAACAATGCGTCCGACATGGAGATTCCGGCCCGTGCCGTGGTGACGGTAGTTGCTCAGTTTGGCAGCTCTACCGCCGTCCATAGTGCCCTACCCTGCCAGAAGACCGCTGAGACTAAGCGTTACACGCTCAGCGGTCTTCCGGCATTACAGTCCTCAAAAGGCATCGTTATCCAGAACGGCCACAAATATATGGCTGATTGATTATCTCCTCCTGTAAAGTTGTGCTATATGTCCCAGGGATGCTCGGCAAAGGTGGTGGCGCCATGAGCCACGAGGAAGTCACGGTCACGAAAGCCCCAAAGCACGCTGATACATGGCAGCCCGCTATTGCGGGCTGTTTCTATGTCTACATCGCTGTCGCCGACATAGACCACAGCGTTGGAGTCATGGAAGTCATGAGGTGAACGGCGTTGGTCAGCGCTGAGGGGTGAAATGGCGTTCAACTGCCGCAGGGCCTCGACGACGGTGTCGGGAGCGGGCTTCTTGCGTATGCCCTCGGCCTCGTGCTCACCGATGGCCACCTCTATCTGCGGAAAGAAGTGGCGGACCAGTTCCTGCGTGGCGGCCATCATCTTGTTGCTCACCACGGCCAGCCGGCAACCACGGGCCTTCAGCGCACTGAGCATTTCGGGTATGCCATCGTAGGGCCGCGTCGTGTCGAGCGAGTGCTCCATATAGTGGCGGCGGAAAGCGGCAAAGACCTCCTCGAACTGCGGGTTCTGAGCGCCATCGGGCACGGCGCGCTCCATGAGCAGCCGAACGCCGTTGCCCACGAAGCGGCGCACGTCGTCAGTCGAGTGCTCCGGCAATCCGTAAAGTCGCAGCGCATAGTTTACGCTACTGGCCAAATCCTGCAGCGTGTCCAGCAGCGTACCGTCGAGATCGAAAACGTAGGTATCGTAGATGTTCAAATTCATTATTTTTTAATCAGCGAGGCAATCCACAGGATGGCAACGGCACCGATGATGGCCGTACCGAGCTGGCCGAGCAAGCCGCCCCACTGAATGCCAAGCTGGTCGAACAGCCAGCCGCCCACCAGACCGCCAAACAGTCCGAGCACCAGATTCATGATGAAGCCGAAGCCTCCACCCTTCATCAACTTGCCTGCGCAGAAGCCTGCCAGGCATCCGATAATAATTGATCCAATCAGTCCCATAATAATGTTTCCTTAAAATGTTTATCTGTCAATTGCGCTGCAAAATTACACAATATTAGCGAAACAGCCAAAGCTTTATACATAAAAAAGTCTTTCCTGTATGGCTGTCACCCCTGGTCCTTGAACTTCAGCAGGGCCTCGAGCATCGACAAGCGGGGCATGTCGAAACCCACCTTCCGCGCCTCGGCAATGGGGCGCGAATAGAGGTAGTAGATTTCCATGGGGCGATGGAAGTCGTAATCCAGCTTCATCGACGGGCTGTAGGGCACCATCGCGTCGGTCATCGCCATCATGCGGTCGGCAAATTCGGAGGTTATCGTCGTCACGCCAAGGGCATTGGCAGCCCCGACTACTTCCATCATCTGGTCATAGATGAGCTGGCGCGTGGCAGGATTCTTCAACAGCTTGTCGGTAGAGGTGTCCAGGGCCACGGTCATGCCGTTGAAGGGCATGTTCCACACGGCTTTCTTCCAGCGCGCCTCCTCGTAAGGCACCTCGGCAGCCTGGATGCCGGCACGCTGGAAGTCGTTCAGCAGCTGGCTGAAACGCTCCTGCGGACACGAGTAGTTGCCCAGATTAATCGAGCCGTAGCACTGGTGGCAGACGTGGCCCGGCTTCGTCTTCGACGAGCAGATAAAGGCCAGCCCGGCCACGATGTGCAACCGTGGGAAGACGGTCTGCAGGTCGGCCTCCAGGCCGATGCCGTTCTGGATGAGCACGACCACCGTATCCTCCTTGATGACAGGCCGGATGAGTTCCGGCAGCAGGTGATTGTTCACCGACTTCAGCCCCACAACGATTACGTCCGACTTAGGCATGTCGGCAGAAGTGTGGTAAGCATTGATATGCGGCAAGTAGAAGTCGCCGTCGCACGAGTCGACGCGCAGGCCGTGCTCCACGACGTAGGCATAGTCGCTGTGCGAGAGGAAGTGAACGTCGAATCCCGCATGGGCCAGCCGGCCTCCATAATAGCCGCCGATGGCCCCCATTCCTATTACTGAATATGTCATAGCACTGTACGAAGTTACACAGGGGTTATTCTACTCATAGTCGTCAATGACGGCATTGATAAAGTCCATCATGGGCTTGGCGGCACGCAGCATGGGTTCCATGGCGTCGAGCCAGCCGTCACCCTGGAAGAAGTCGTCGGGCACGTGGTGCCAGACGCAGTAGTTCTTCAGCCGCAGGTATTGCACGTAGGGATAGTCGCGGGGAAAGCCTGCCGGACAGGTCTTCAGCCGCTCCAACCCGAAGCCCTGGGGCTGCTCCCATGCTTCGCTGAACGTGGAGCCCTCCATCGGGCCGCCAAAGTACTGCTGGAACTCCGCATTCTCCACGCATTGCAGCCACCGGGCCTCATTGCCCATGATTTCGTTACGACAGGAGGTCAGGATGTTGGTAGGCAACCAGTAGTTACCCGCCGACACCAGACAGTGGCCAGGCTCCAGGTGGAGATAGTAGCCGCCGTGCAGCGCCTTCTTGCCGTGGGCGGCAATATAGGCACCGAAATGGTTCTTATAGGGCGACTTGTCGGCCGAGAAGCGCGTGTCGCGGTTGAAACGATAGGTGCAGTCGCGGACGGACAGATGGGCTATCGTGGGGTCGAAACCGGCTATGCGCCCGATGGCCTGGGCCACACCCTCCTCGAAGTCTGCCCGCACAGCCAGGTATTCGGCCTTGTTGGCAAGATACCACTCCCGATTGTTGTTCCTGGCCAGCTGGCGCAGGTATTTCAGTATTCGTTTTGCGTTCATAATCACTATTTTTCGGCTGCAAAATTACGCAAAAAATCGCATTTTCGGCCATCATCGGGAAGAAAATCACTACAGAATCGTACAAATTCAAAATCTTTTCATACAATCGGGTAACGGAAATAACCGAGAAAAGCCGTAACTTTGCACCGTGAAAACCAAAAACGACATGAACATGAAGAAAAGAGTCCTCATCATCGCCCTCACCGCCGTCAGCATGACGACGCTGGGGCAGACACTGGAGGAGTGCTGGCAGGCTGCGGAGCAGAACTATCCGCTAATCAGACAGTACGGTCTCATTGCGAAGACCACCGAGCTGACGATGGCCAACATCAGGAAGGGCTGGCTGCCGCAGGTGTCGGCGCAGGCGCAGGCAACCTATCAGAGCGACGTAACGGCATGGCCCGACGAGATGAAAACCATGATGACGGGTACGGGCATCGACATGAAAGGACTGAAGAAAGACCAGTACCGCGTAGGCGTGGACGTGCAGCAGACCGTCTACGACGGCGGCGCCATCAGCAGCCGGCAGTCGATAGCCCGCGAACAGGGGAACGTGCAGTCGGCACAGACGGAAGTGAGCCTGTACGCCGTGCGCCGCCGCGTGAACGAGATGTATTTCTCGCTGCTCATGCTGGACGAGCAGATACAGCTGAACCGTGACCTGCAGGAACTGCTGGCCGGCAACGAGCGGAAGCTGCAGGCCATGGTGAAAGGCGGCACGGCGGCCGCAAGCGACTGGCAGAACGTCAAGGCAGAGCGGCTGAACGTCGTCCAGCAGGCCACCAGCCTGGAGTCGCAGAAGCGGATGCTGACGGCGATGCTATCGGAATTCTGCGGTATGGAGGTGAAGAGCGTGAAGAAGCCGGAGGCTGCTGCGACAGTGTCGCAGTCAATGGGGCGGAGGCCGGAGATGCGGCTCTACGATGCCCAGCTGCGACTGGCCGATGCACAGGAGCGGGGGCTGAACGCGGCACTGATGCCCCGGCTCGGCGTCTTTGCCCAGGGGTATTATGGCTATCCGGGCCTGAACATGTTCAAGGACATGATGCGCCACCGGTGGAGCCTGAACGGCGTGATAGGTGCCCGGCTGACGTGGAACATCGGCGCACTCTACACCCGCAAGAACGACAAGGCCAAACTGCAGTTGCAGCGCGAGACGACGGAGACGAACCGCGCGGTGTTCCTCTTCAACAACCGGCTGGAGCAGATTCAGCAACAGGAGAGGATGGCGCGCTACCGGAAACTGACGGCCGACGACGAGGAAATCATTGCGTTGCGGTCGGCCGTGAGGAAAGCTGCCGAGTCGAAGCTCGCACACGGCATCATCGACGTAAACGACCTGGTGCGCGAAATCAACCAGGAGAATGCTGCCCGCGTGCAGCAGTCGATGCACGAGATAGAGATGCTGAAGGAAATCTACGACAACAAATTTACCACGAACAATTAACAGACAATTATGAGAAAGATATTTGCACTGGCAGGCACGGCCCTGATGATGGCCGCCTGCGGAGGTAACGAGCAGGCGTATGACGCCACCGGCACATTTGAGGCCACGGAGACCATCGTGTTTGCAGAGCAGAGCGGCACGCTGCTGACGTTCAACGTCAACGAGGGCGACAGCATCGGCCAGAACCAAGAGGTGGGACAGACAGACACCACCCAGACGTGGCTGAAGATACGGCAGCTGGGAGCGACCAAGGACGTCTATCGGAGCCAGAAGCCCGACATGGAACGGCAGATAGCCGCCACGCGCCAGCAGCTGGCCAAGGCCCAGCAGGACGAGCAGCGCTACCGCGAACTGGTGGCCGACGGCGCGGCACCAGGCAAGATGCTCGACGATGCAACGAGCCAGGTGAAGGTGCTGCAGAAGCAGCTGGATGCGCAGGTATCAACCCTCAACTCTCAACTTTCAACTCTCAACTCTCAACTTTCGACAGCCGACGTCCAGATAGAGCAACTGCGCGACATGCTCCGCAAATGTCACGTCACCGCGCCCATCGAAGGCACCGTCCTGGAGAAATACGTGGAGCGTGGCGAGTTTGTGGCTACGGGCAAGCCACTGTTCAAGATGGCCGACACGAAGGACATGTTTCTGCGGGCCTATGTCACCTCAGCCCAGCTGCAGACCGTCAAGCTGGGCCAGCGGGTGAAGGTCTTTGCCAACTATGGCGACCAGCAGAAGCGGGCGTATGAGGGTACCGTCACGTGGATTTCCTCGCGCTCGGAGTTTACGCCTAAGACCATCCTGACCGACGACGAACGGGCCGACCTGGTGTATGCCGTGAAGATAGCCGTCAGGAACGACGGCTACATAAAAATAGGTATGTACGGGGAAGCGGCATTTAGATGAAAGATGAAAGATGAAAAATGAAAGATGAAAGATGAAAAATGAAAGATGAAAGATGAAAGATGAATGCGATAGAAGTAAGCCATATTTCAAAGTCGTATGGCAGGTTGAAGGCCCTCGACGATGTATCGTTCTCCGTCTCGAAGGGTGAGGTGTTCGGACTCATCGGCCCCGACGGTGCCGGCAAGACCACGATGTTCCGCATACTCTGCTCACTGTTGCTGCCAGATCAGGGGGTGCAAATCCCCTCCGACACAGGACAAATCCTCTCCAGGGCAACGGTGGACGGCTTCGACGTCGTCAGCCAGATGCGCGAGGTGCGCTGCCGGGTGGGCTACATGCCCGGCAAGTTCTCGCTCTATCAGGACCTGACCGTCGGGGAGAATCTGGAGTTCTTCGCCACGCTGTTTGGCACGACGGTCGAGGCAGGCTACGACTCAATCCGTGCCATCTATTCGCAGATAGAGCGGTTCCGCGACCGCAAGGCCGGAGCGCTGTCGGGCGGCATGAAGCAGAAACTGGCACTCTCCTGTGCACTGGTCCACAGTCCGAGCGTACTCTTCCTCGACGAGCCCACCACCGGTGTCGACCCCGTGAGCCGCAAAGAGCTGTGGGAGATGCTGCTGACGCTGAAGGAACGGGGCATCACCATCGTGGCCTCCACGCCCTACCTCGACGAGGTGCGCTGCTGCGAGCGCGTGGCCTTCCTCGACCACGGACGGCTAAGGGGTATCGGTACGCCCGATGTCATACTGGAAGAGTTCAGGGATATTTTCAATCCGCCAGGGATTGAGAAGGTTGTGGCAGGGCCGCAACACCAGGAGCAGGAGAACGTCATTGAAGTGTCGCACCTGGTAAAGGCCTTCGGCACGTTCCACGCCGTGGATGACATTTCGTTCAGCGTCAGGCGCGGCGAGATATTCGGATTCCTCGGAGCCAACGGTGCCGGCAAGACCACAGCCATGCACATGCTGACGGGCCTGAACCAGCCGACGAGCGGCACGGGCACCGTCTGCGGATTTGACATCCGCACCCAGCACGAGCAAATCAAACGTCACATCGGCTACATGTCGCAACGGTTCTCGCTCTACGAGGACCTGACCGTCAGCGAGAACATCCGACTCTTCGCCGGCATCTACGGCATGCAGGACGACGAGATACACAGGAAGACCGACGAACTGTTGCGCCGCCTGGAGTTTACGGAGCACAAAGACACGCTGGTCAAAAGCCTGCCACTGGGCTGGAAACAGAAGCTGGCGTTCTCCGTCTCGATTTTCCACGAGCCGGGCGTGGTGTTCCTCGACGAGCCGACGGGCGGTGTAGACCCAGCCACGCGCCGCCAGTTCTGGGAACTCATCTACGACGCTGCCCATCGCGGCATCACCGTCTTCGTCACCACCCACTACATGGACGAGGCCGAATACTGCGACCGCATCTCCATCATGGTGGACGGCAAGATCAGCGCCCTCGGCACGCCCGACGAACTGAAACAGCAGTTCCATCAGCCCGACATGGATCACGTGTTCACATACCTGGCGCGACAAGCCAAAAGAGATTAAGACCCTCCCCCAGCCTCTCCCTATATGGAGGGGAGTAATTACTAAATAAAAAGAATCATGAGCACGACTAATCATATAGCAAGACTATCCACTCCCCTCCATACAGGGAGGGGTAAGGGGGTGGATCTCTTTCTGTCCTTTGTCATCAAAGAAGCCAAGCACATTCTGCGCGACAAGCGCACGATGCTCATCCTCTTTGGCATGCCGGTGGTGATGATGCTACTCTTCGGCTTCGCCATCACAACCGACGTCAGGAATGTGCGGACGGTGGTGGTCACATCGCAGATGGACCATCAGACACAGCAGGCCGTGGAGCGGCTCTCACAGTCGGAGTACTTCACCATCATCCGCACAGTGGCTACGCCTCAGGAGGCAGAGCGGCTCATCCGCAGTCAGCAGGCCGACATGAGCCTCACCCCCAGCCCCTCTCCGATTGGCGAGGGGAGTAGTAACCTTCAGTGGCAAATCATGGTTGACGGCTCCGACCCCAATATGGCTCAGCAATGGACCACATACGCCCAAAGCATACTGTCTCAGCCAGTTGACGACAAACACTATTCACTCCCCTCGCCCTTTGGAGAGGGGCTGGGGGTGAGGCTCCTCTACAACCCCCAGATGAAGTCGGCCTACAACTTCGTGCCGGCCATCATGGGCATGCTGCTGATGCTGATCTGTGCCATGATGACCTCTATTTCCATCGTCCGCGAGAAGGAGCGTGGCACGATGGAGGTGTTGCTCGTCTCGCCCGTCCGCCCCCTGATGGTCATCATTGCCAAGGCCGTGCCCTATCTGGTGCTGGCATTTGTCATTCTCATCGTCATCCTGCTCATGGCCCGCTACGTGCTGGGCGTCCCACTCGCCGGCTCGCTGTTCTGGATTATCGCGGTGAGCACGATTTATATCCTGCTGGCACTCTCGTTGGGCCTGCTTATCTCCAACGTCGCCCAGACGCAACTCGTAGCCCTGCTCCTCTCGGCTATGGTGCTGCTGATGCCTGTGGTGATGCTCTCGGGCATGATGTTCCCCGTGGAGTCAATGCCCCAGGTGCTGCAATGGGTAGCCGCCGTCGTGCCACCCCGCTACTATATCGACGCCATGCGCAAACTGATGATTATGGGTGTGGGCATCGGCGAGGTGCTGCAGGAGGTCACCATCCTCGTCGCCATGACCGCCCTACTGCTCACCATTGCCCTGAAGAAGTTTAATGTCAGGCTGGAATAACTGTCAACTCTCAACTGTCAACTCTCAACTGTCAACTCTCAATTATGCTCAAGTATCTCATACAAAAGGAATTCCTGCAGATTCGCCGCAATGCCTTTCTGCCGCGACTCATCATCCTGTTCCCCGTCATAATCATGTGCGTCATGCCGTGGGTGATGCAGATGGAGGTGAAGAATATTGTCGTGGATGTCGTTGACATTGACCATACTGTCAAGTCACAACGGCTGGTCAACCAGATAGCCGCCTCTCGCTATTTTATCTTTGGCGGGCAGAAAGCCACCTACGCCG
>DFGF01000005.1:16112-18634 GCA_002371715.1 Prevotella sp. UBA3757 | reverse complement strand
AGATTCGCGACGGCCAGTATCTCATTGCCGCCAATGCCGTCAATGGCACCAAGGGGTCGATGGGCAGTGCCTACCTTTCACGAATCTTAAATGGACAATTAAGCGTGAAGAGTGATGAATTAATATTATACAACAAAGGCCAGAACTACAAGCTCTACATGATTCCGGCCCTGCTGGCCATCGTGATGATGCTGATGACGGGATTCCTGCCGACGCTCAACATCGTGGGCGAGAAGGAGGCCGGCACCATCGAGCAAATCAACGTCACGCCCGTGTCGAAGTGGGCCTTCATCCTCTCCAAGCTCATTCCCTACTGGCTCATCGCCCTCTTCGTCGTCACCAGCTGTCTGGTGCTGGCCTGGCTCATCTATGGTCTCACGCCTGCCGGACCACTCTGGCTCATCTACGTGCTCGCCATGCTGCTGGCGCTGTTCTTCTCGTCGTTCGGCCTAATCATCTCCAACTACAGCGACACCATGCAGCAGGCCATGTTCGTCATGTGGTTCTTCATCGTCTGCATCATGCTGCTCAGCGGCCTCTTCACCCCCACGCGCTCCATGCCCGACTGGGCCTATCTGACCACCTACGTCAACCCGATGCACTACTTCATCGACGCCATCCGCACGGTCTTCATCCGAGGCGGCGGCCTACGCGAGGTGGGTCATCAGCTGCTGGCCCTCCTCACCATCGGACTGTTCATGGCCACCTGGGCCGTTCAGAGTTACAAGAAGAACAACTGACATCAGTATCCAGTCATATTCAGACCGCATTCCCCCCAAAAGCTACTTCTTTTGCTTACGCAGACGGTCGATGGCATGTTCCAGACTCACCGTGGGTTCAATAATATTATAGTCGGCCCAGAAGTCTGGATCGTCGAAATATTCCACGCGGTCATAGAAGCGGTCGCGGATGCCGAATGATGAGCGGCCTTGCGGACGTTTGGCCTGCTGGCCGGAGGCAATCCTATCGGTCACCACCATCTCGCTGACAGCGGTATAGGTAGAGGCAAAGAGACGGCGGCGCCAGTCACAGTTGAAACGCATCTCGTTACGCAGGTAGTTCATGCGGGTGACGCCCTGCAGGTCGGTGGTATAGCCAACGGTCATCAGCAGCGCCTTGGGCCGGAAACGCAGTCCGACGGGCTTCCTGACCAGCATGTAGTCGGCAGCCAACCGCCAGTCACGCAGGTCCAGTTCGAGTTCGGCACGCGTGATGGTGTACGAATCCACGTCAATATAGAGCAGGCCGCCCAGCAGCGGATAGGTGGTGACGTATTTGGGCACCACACGCACCACGTAGTGCAGACGGCTGTCAATCTTGACCGGTTGTTCCATACGCATCTCACACAGGGCCAGGTCGTGCTCGTTGAGCATGTATTCCGGACTCTTGGCCACGTCGGCTATCAGCGGCATGACGGGGCCGCCCTGGATTTTGACGCCCAGCGTGTCGCGCGCCTTCATGCTCATCAGCCGTCGGCCCTTCAGTATGGCTACGCCGTCGTTGTCCGGGCCGTATGCGTAGCTGGTCTTATACATGTCCAGCACGGCCTCAGCCACAGCAATATAGCGTGACCCCTTGCGCGTCACCTCACGATAGAAGCAGCGCATGACTTCAGGATTTTGGGGGTAGTTGGTACGGATATGCGCCATGGCCAGGCTCACGATTTGCACAGGGTCGTTGACGGACACTATCAACTCGTCAAGGTCGACGGCATGACTGGTCATCAGGACTTGCAAGCCCTCAGTTGCTCCGTCGGTCAGCTGGTGGCGTCGCGTCTTATAGCCGATATGGCTCAACTGGATATACTGCGGCACGCGCTTCACTTTCAGCGTGAAGTGTCCGTCATCGTTGGTGACGGTATGCACGTCGGAGCCTTCAGCCGTCACGCTGACGTGGCTCAGTTTCTGGCCCGTGTGGCGATCCTTCACCACGCCGCTCACCACCTGCTGGGCCTGCACGACCAGCATGACCATGCTGAGCAGCATCAGGGCAAATAATCGTTTAGTCGTCATCATAGTCGTCATGTGGGTGTCAGGTTGTTGTCAGCGCCGCGAGCGCTGTATCATTGTCCGTACCTTCTGGTTATACTTGGTGGCAGCCAGCAGTTCCTCGATGGTGAGGTGCATGCGGTACTGCCAACGGTTGAAGGGGTCGTTAGGCACGTTGATGCGCTCCTCCTGCGGATGCTTGCGACGCAGCTCCATATCCATGGCCAGCCAGTCCTGCAGCGAGAGTATGCAGAGCATGGACGGGCAGTAGAGGTGACGGGCTATGATCTCCTCGGCCAGATGGGCAGGCAGCTGCTCGGGTGCCCTACCCTCCTTCTGCAGCATGGTGACGTAATAGCGCTGGCGGCGTTCGGGCTGCTCCTGCCACCAGAGCCGCAACGGAGCCATGTCGTGGGTGGAGATGGTGCAGACGGAGCGGATGGGGTTGGCCTCCAGATGGGTGAACTCGAAACCCTGCTGCTTGGGCATCTGCTGGATTTCGAGCGTCAGGATGCGCAACTGGTCGAGCACGGG
>DFGF01000005.1:15117-16049 GCA_002371715.1 Prevotella sp. UBA3757 | reverse complement strand
ACGCAGTCGGGCAGCATGCCCAGGTCCTCGGCACACACCAGCATGCGCGTGCCCTTCAGCACCTCGGGCAGGCGGTGCAGGGCCTGCTGCCCCCAGAAGAACGAGTGGCGCTCGTAAAAGTAGTTGTTGTAGAGCCGTACAAAGGCGTCACGCTCTTCGGCCGAGAGGGCTTCGCAGATGGGTTCGCCCAGTACGCCGATGCGCGGATGATACATGTCGGGGTGGTGAGGATCTTCCACAAACAGCACGTCACTGATGAGCTGCATCAGTCCGTCGCGAATCCAGATGCTGCTCTCGTCGCGTCGCTCGCTGAAGGCCTCGGCCACCTTGCGCTGTGTGTCGTAGTCGGGTTTCAGGTCGTAGAGCCCGTAGGCCTTGCGCACCAGGAAATTTTCGCGGACGAACTCGGCATGAATGCCAAACAGACGCTCCACGAGGCGGTCGTTGATGAAGGGCCGTGTAAAAAGTTCCTTGCGGAAGGGCAGTCCGAACCAGCCTATCTCCTCGGCCGTCAGCGGCAGTGCCGGCGAGAAGTGGCCCAGCAGGCCATAGACGGCATCGCAGGGAATCTCCCAGATGCGGAAAAAGCCCAGTACGTGGTCAATGCGGAGCGCATCGAAATATTGGCTCATGTGGACCAGACGGCGGTTCAGGAGGAGCTGGGGGTGGGTCTGCTGGGTCTGTTCCCAATTGTACGTTGGAAATCCCCAGTTCTGCCCCCGTTGTGAGAAAGCATCGGGCGGAGCACCAGTCTGCGAGTCGAGGTGGAAGAGTTCGGGGTGGCAGTGGGTCTCCACACTATCGCGATTGACACCTATGGGCAGGTCGCCCTTCAGCACGACACCCTTGGAGCGGGCATAGTCGGCGGCAGCCTTCAACTGGCGGTGGAGCAGGAACTGGACGAAATATATAAATGAAGAATGAAGAATGAA
>DFGF01000005.1:0-15026 GCA_002371715.1 Prevotella sp. UBA3757 | reverse complement strand
TCAGCGTAGGGCTTTAGCCAGTATTCGTTGGCTGCCACGAAGTCCTTGAAGTCCTTCGAGGCCATGACGGCCTTGCCCTGCTCTTCGTACAGTGCCTGCAGATACTCGTTCTTGACGCGCTCCACGGCTTCATAGTCGCTGTACGACAGGGCATTCAACTCCTGACGCCGACGCAGGAATTTGGTCATCTGCTCCTTGGAATGCAGACTGCCGGCAGCTTCGAGGTCAACATAATGCGGATGCAGGGCAAACATGCTGACGATGTTGTACGGATAGGAGTCGTGCCAGCGGCCGTCAGTAGTCGTATCGTTGACGGGCAACAGCTGGATGACCTTCATGCCCGTGGCAACAGCCCAGTCGACGAAGCGACGCAGGTCGCCGAAATCGCCCACGCCGTAGGAATGCTCGCTGCGCAGCGCAAACACGGGAATGGCCACACCGGCAGCCCGCCACGGCTTTTCGGCCAACCGCAGGTGACCGCCGTAGAGCACCAGCACCTGGCCATCGGGAATCTCGTTGCCGGCGAGTGCCTCCTGACCGTCGGCTACCGGCTTCTGACCGACAGCCAGCGGCCAGTCGCTCATCGTGATGGTGCGGTTGTCGCCTTCCTCCCAGGCCACGAATTCATGGGTCTCACTGTCTATCACCACATATTTATATTCTATCGGCAGCAGCCACCCCTGCGCATTGACGCTCAGCATCCATTCGCCGTCGCCGGCATACTCCATAGGCAGGTAACGGCTGGTGTTCCACGAGCCGATGGCAGGATGCGCACCGCAGACGGCTACCTGCTGACCGGCCGTCAGCTGGGGAGCCGACACGCGGAAGATGATGGTACGGCGAAAGACGGGCAGAGGCAGCACGCTGAACGTTTCACGTTCAACGTTCAACGAAAAACCCTGTGTGACGCGATAGGCCGAAGAATAGAGATGCATGGGCAGCGGACGGTCGCGCCACCCGTCGGGAAACACATAGTCGTTCGTGGCATCAAAGTAGTAGATGCGGGGCACCATGTCCCACTCGCGGCGCAACACCTGTCCGTCGGCATCCTCCACCTGATAGCGGTAACAGATGTGCGACAGCTGCCGCTGACGGCCCAGGAGTGCTGCCGTCTCGAGCGTCCACAGGTAGCCGTCGTCGGTCTGCATCAGCAGATTCTGATGGCGCACGCTGCCGTCAGTACTATGGAAGTCAATGCTGACATGGAGGCTTTCGCCCCATGCCGTATGATAGTGTATCGAGAATTTCAGTTTCATCTTTTTTCAATTGTTTCTGCAAAATTACGAAATAATTATCAATTATCAATTGTCAATTATCAATTATTTTGTACCTTTGTGGCCGAAATCAAGAAAAAAGGATGAAAAAGTTTGATTCCCGTACATATTTATATGTGGCTGCTGCCGGTTTGGCACTGATTCTCGGCCTGGCAGCTTTCTATGTCCTGACGCCCGTTTCGCGCACGGACACTACGCAGTATCTGTATATCGACGACGACGATACGCAGGACTCTGTACTCATGCGCCTGCGTCCCATGAGCAGTACGGCCGGGATGGCCGGTCTGTCGTCACTGCTGCGTCATAGCAGCTACAGCGACAACGTCCGCTCGGGCCGCTACGCCATTGAACCGGGCGAAGGAGCCATCACCGTGTTCCGCAAACTAAAGAACGGCCAGCAGGCCAGCATGAACCTCACCATTCCCGAGGTGCGCACCATGGACCGGCTGGCCGGCATACTGGGCCGCAAGCTGATGGTCGACTCGGCCGCCATTGCCGCCGTGCTCTACAGCGACGAGGCCTGCCGGCGCTACGGCTACGACACGTGTACCGTGGCCGCACTCTTCGTACCCAACACGTACGACGTCTATTGGAACATGAGCGTCGAGGGTCTCATGCAGCGCATGGTGAAGGAGCACGAACATTTCTGGCAGGGCGACCGCGAGGCCAAGGCCGCAACGCTGCAGCTGACGCCGGTGGAGGTGTGTACCCTGGCCAGCATCATCGACGAGGAGACGGCCAACAACCAGGAGAAGCCCATGATTGCCGGCATGTACCTGAACCGCCTGAAGAGCGACATGCCGTTGCAGGCCGATCCCACCATCAAGTTTGCTCTGAAGCAGTTTGCCCTGAAGCGCATCTGGCAAAAGCTGCTCCAGACGGACTCGCCCTACAACACCTATAAGAACACGGGGTTGCCCCCAGGCCCCATCAAGATTGCCTCCATCCGTGGCATCGACGCCGTGCTCAATGCTGTCAGCCACGACTACCTCTATATGTGCGCCAAGGAGGACTTCTCCGGCACCCACAACTTTGCCCGCACCTATCAGGAGCACCTGCAGAATGCTGCCCGATATACCAAGGCACTCAACGAGCGGGGCATCAAGTGAGAATTGAGCGTATAACTACCCTAAACTAAGAATTATGAAAACATTATTGACAACCGCCTTTCTCTGCATTTCGTTGGCCCTTTCGGCACAAACGCGTAGTGTCAGTGGCACCTATATTTATTATGCTGATCCAAGCATGTCAATAAAAGAAGCTAAAGCCGCTGCTATTGAAAATGCGAAAGTACAGGCATTGGCCAAAGAGTTCGGCACACTGATCGTGCAAAACACGGTATCGCAGGAACAACTTAAAAACGGTCGCGAGGTCAGCAATTTCATCCAACTTAACAGTAGCGAGGTGAAAGGTGAATGGATTGAGGATACAAAAGCCCCAGAGGCTGTCATCACCGCCACAACAGCAGATGACATCATGGTCATCGAAGCAACGGTTCACGGCAAGGCACGCCCCATCAGTAATGATGCAATCGATTTTGAGACAATGGCCTTACGAAACGGCACCGAAAAGCGTTTTGCCGGTACCGATTTCAAGGATGGCGACGACCTATACCTGTATTTCAAGTCTCCGGCCGACGGTTTTGTGGCCGTATACCTTATAGACGAGAAGCAAACAGCCTACTGTCTGCTGCCGTATGCCAACGATACTAATGGCCAGCAACCCGTGGAACATGGCAAGGAATACGTGTTCTTCTCGCCAGAGCATGTCTACGACGTGCCGCGTGACGTCATTGACCAGATGTACATGACCTGCGATGACGAGAACGTAGAGTACAACCAGCTGTATGTCATCTATTCCCCAAATGCCTACACAAAAGCCGTGGATGCCGACAAGCAGCAGTCAGATGACCGCCTTTTGCCACGCCAGCTTCAGGCCAAGGATTTCTCACGCTGGCTTGGCAAACTTGGGGCACGCGATAAGAAGATGAGCCGGAAAATCATCCGGCTTGCAGTTAGAAAGAAATAACGAAAAAACTAAAATACTAAAAAACTATGAAATCTATTATTCTATTATGCACATTGGCCTTGTCTGTAGTCAATGCCACGTCTCAAAATGTTAAATCAAATCTGCAACAATTGTCACAGAAAATCTACCCGAAGGGGTTTGACAATCATTTGTTTGGTATCTTATACTATAATGGAAGGGAAGTTTACAACCTACGTGGCTATAAAATGTGTACGTGTGATTCTATCGACGATTTGAAAATTAGGTAATGCCACATTAGGCGAACTGAGTGACTTCATTTCTGAAAACGTAAAACAGCGTTCAGTACTCATCAATCGTAAAAGTCAGACCCCTACTGTGACAAGTTCTTCAGCAATGCATGACACGTGGCGCAAGATGAAGCTAAAACCTTGAGTGTAAAAACGTCTGTTGGAACAAATGATAAAATCTTTATTAAAATGTTATGAGAAATACTTTATTGTTCACAATTCTGTTATTGAGTGCTGCGCTTTGCAAGGCTCAGAACGACATAGACACATACCTGCCGGTGACGGATGTCCAAGACCCCAACAGTTTTGCCGTGATTATTGCTAATGAGCACTATGAGTTTGAAGTACCCGTGCCTTATGCACTCAACGATGGAGCCGTCTTCAAACGCTACCTGGAGAAAACTTTGGGCGTACCCGAAAAGAACATCCGCTTCGTACCGGACGCTACACTCAACAAGATGCGGCGCAACCTGCAATGGCTCAGCGACATGGTAGGTGTCGTGGGCGACCAAAGCCGCGTCATCGTCTATTACAGCGGTCATGGAATGCCTGACGAGGCCAGCCATAACGCCTATCTGCTGCCCGTCGACGGCTACAGCACTGATACACGCAGCGGCATCAGCACAGCCGATTTCTACAAGCTACTTGGCAATATGAAAACCCGCCAGACGCTGGTGTTCCTTGATGCCTGCTTTAGCGGTGCCAAGCGCGAGGGCGGCATGATGCAGTCGGCCCGTGGCGTGGCCATCAAGGCTAAGGCTGCCCCAGTAGCTGCTAGCAACATGGTGGTGTTCTCGGCTGCCACTGGCGACGAGACGGCATGGCCCCTGAAGGATAAGGAACACGGACTCTTCACCTATTACCTCATTGAACAGTTGAACAAACATAACGGCTGCGTGTCTCTGGGCGAACTGAGCGACAACGTGACTGCTGAGGTTAAAAAGATGTCGATGCTTGACAACGGCAAGATGCAGACACCCACCGTTACCGCCCCGCATGACAACAACGGCTGGCGCGAATGGTTGCTGACTGCCGAGCCGGCAAAACGCTACGAGACGCTGCCCAAAATAGAGACGGTGGTACAGGCTACAGCCAGGCCTGCTACCGGTGCCTCCGGCCAGACGGAGCAGCCTAATAGGCCCAAGTCGTTCCTTAGAAAGAGATAAGAATAACACTATAAATTGCAAAACGATGAAAAAACTATTTGTAATGGCAGCCATGCTGCTGACCCTACTGCCACTGGCAGCTCAGGACGATAAGCCCAATGTGCTTGTTGAAACTTTTACTAACAAGAGTAATGCCAGCGATGTGGCATGCAACAATCTGCGTCAGGAAATCGTTTCCGGCATTATAGCCACTAACCGACTGACCGTGGTCGAGGCTTCCACCATCAGCGACATGCCTAAGTCAAAGAATGACCGCTTGGTGTTCTTGGGTGAGATGGGCATACAGTACTATATCGAGGGAACGCTTAACTCCGTCGACACGAAGTCTAAGAAAACAGATAGCGGCACGCAATACGAGGCCACTATCAACTACACGTTGACCATCATCGACACACAGTCTGGTATCACCAAGTCATCTGAGACCTTCAAGGACTCGTATGTCATCGGCGACACCGAGGACGAGGCCATTCTCAAGGCTATCGAGTATGCCAAGAAGCGCATGAGCCGCTTCGTCGACAACAACTTTAAGGTCGAGGCTACCATCAAAGCCCTTGATGAGGTGGACAAGAAAGGTGTCAAGTCCTGCTACATCAACATTGGCAGCAATGCCGGCATCCAGAAGGGACAAATCTTTGAGGTGTTCAGCCAGGTGGAGATTGCCGGTGAAAAAATCAATAAGAAGATTGGTGAACTGAAGGCCGAAGAGGTGCTCAGCGGTACACTCACCAAGTGCGACGTGAAGAACGGTGGTGGCGACATTAAGACCTGCTTCGACAGCAAGGTTCCCCTGACGGTCGTCTCACGCGCTAAGAAACCCGGTCTGCTGGACCGCGTCAACAAGACTTTGGGAATGTAAGCCGTGAAGGCAGACCAAATGTGTCTGTGTGCGTGATGATTCCGACTTTTTATGGTATAAAAAAGTCGTTTTCGTTGAACACCTCGTCCTCGTCAAGTTTCCGACTGCCAATCATATCCGGTTGCCATGTGCGGACATGTACCACGGGCGAGGCGTTCTCTTTGAATTCCCAGAGCAGGAACACGTAGCCGTCGTCACTATAGTTGCTGGACTGCCATTTCTGGTGAAGGGTCACGGCGTAGAAGCCAGCCTTGGCCGGATGGCGCTTCACCTTGATGTCATCGAAACTGACGCGGATAAAAGTGTTGTTCTTGAAGATGCGCTGGAGGGAGGTCAGATATTGCTCCTTGTTCTGCTTGCTATACACGATCTCAGGCTTCATCTGAGCTTGGTCGCTGCCCAGGTTCTTGCGGTGAATGACCTTGCCGGTGATGATAAGTGCATCGTCGCTGTAGACATTTCTCAGGGCTTCAAGGTCCTTTTCGTCATAATAGCTACGGAAGTCCTCCACGAACTTCAGTATCTCAAGCCGTCTCCGTGTGTCCGTCACGTCGCGGCCTTTGTCGACGATGGAGAGAAACACGTTGTTGGCCAGTGCCATGTGTACACCGGTTATCTCCTGGTCTGGTGCAAAACAGACGGTCAGTTCACGGCTGAGCTCACCATTGAAGTTTGCGCCCATCGGCGTCAGGGTAATAGCGATGCCACGGACTTCGTAGCCATTGACATCCTGCAGGCACAGTTGGCGTATCTTCGTCTCGTCGCAACGGAAATGAAAGTTCTTCCAGAGCATTTGCAACGACTGCCCGGCACGAGGTGTCAGGTGAAGGGACTCCAGTTGCAGTTCCCGGTTTTGGCTGCAGGCAGCATTGATTTCTGTCAGCAGCTTGGAGATGCGCTTCTCCATTGACGAACTCATGTCGGAACGGGAGATACCACCACTAAACTTAAAGTCGACATTCTGAGCCAAGGATGCCAATACGGTCATCTGAAGGCATATCAACAACAGCATCTTTTTCATATTTTTCTTTTTCTTCGGGTTTTACTTTGTTGTTTCTGTGTGTCAAACAGCTCTTTGACGTTTGACGAAGGTATATACAGATAGGCGGTGGCCTTAACGGAAATGTCCTTTCGTCCAAGGTCGCCCTTTGCGCATTCCACATACAGGACATGATCATAGCCGGAGGGGACGTTACTCATCACCTGTACCCCCCGCACAACATCGCTTTCGCTGCCCTCCGGCCCATAATACGGATGGCAGCCCAGACTCCTGCACAGAGCATCCCATCTGCTTAGTGGTATTTGCAGCTTCTCGCGTTTGCCTTTGTCGAGTATCAGTTCCAGCTGCAGGGTGGCCTGTGGTGCAACCTGGCAGGAAGCCAACATCAGGTTTGCCTGACTCTCGCCGGGCCGGGAACGGTCGAAGATATAATTGCCCAGGCTGTCAATGCTCTGACTATGCGTAATAGCCGGTATCATATAAAAAGGTGATAGCGGTTGGGTATAGTTAACCGCCACGGCATGGACAGATTCGGGGTCCTTCAGGTGTTCGACGAAGTCCTCGACGAGTTGTTTCCTTGACATACATGCCAGCAGTTCATAGTTGATGGGCATGATGATTTCAGCCATTGTATTCCCAGCGTCTGTCCACTTGACAGAATAGCATTTGCCTTTCACCATTTCCATCGTGACGGACTTCTGATTGCCCATCCTGCAAAGTACGTCCCAGTTGCCTTTCAGAAACTTGATGTCGGTCATGACCAGCTTGTTTTCCAGGAGGTCATATCGCTGGCAAAGAGTCAGAAATTCCAGGCATTCGAACACCGGTGAAGGGTAAGCCGACTCATATTCGGGACTGAAAAGGGGAATGCCGATATGCTCCACACGCCCCTTCCATCCATGCCTGACGGTCAAGGGCTGGCCATCACAGACGATGGTATAGCAGTCATCACCTGTAGACGGCCTGATGCTGTCAGTAATTCCCAGCTGGCGAGCAGCTTGCTCAAGGCGGACATTCTTAAAAAGCAATGCCGCATCGGCTGTCCTGCAAATCGTCAGCAACGCTCCAAATATGATGATGAAAGCATTCCTCACAGTCCTATCAGTAACAGTTCCGCTTCTCCATTAACTTTATGCCATGTGCCGTGTTCCAAGTGGCCATTGCTATACGATCCTTCTATCCAGTCTCCAGATGAAGCCTCGTGCTTGTCAGCATCGTTGCTGTCTATCAAATGCCTTTTCTTGAACACCATCTTTCCGACACCGTCAGGTTTGCCGTTTACCACTGCCCCAAACCACTCTGCATAGCCAAGGTTAAGCGCAGGTTTTTCGCTATTCCTTTCAACAACGGAATGGGTCTCAACGGTGTGCGTCGCCTCAGCATGAAGCTTGGGCGTTTCGTTCCTCTGCTGAGTGACAGTTTCGTATTGCGTGGCAGGCTTGTCGGCAAATTTCCACTCTCTCCAGTCGGGTGTCGATGGAGAGGCCATGACGGATGGCGTCTGACTCTTTTCGTTCTTCACTATCGAGGTCCGGCTGACTTGCTTGGTGACATAGTCGCACAGTTCGCCAAGCTTAATGCAGCCACCCTTCTGCTGGAGCTGCTCTAACACGTAGTAGGTAAAAAGGCCGTGACGCTTCTCCGTATACGGATATGCCGTCTCGTTGCCTTGTGCGGCAGAGAAGACAACCATGTTACCCGTGACAGGCTCCTGACGGGCCTTGATGGCAACGCCACGTGACGAGGCCAGCATCTGGCCGTCGCGGCGTGCCCCGCTGAAGCAGGCATCAAGCAGAACGAGCGTTTGCCTTGACGGCATTTTGCCCAACTGCTGGTACATGTCGGCTACGCTGACGCCACTCCTGGGTATGGCACTATTGCCGTCAACAGGGAGAAGATAGGCATCCTTGCCATCGTCCGACGGCATCCCGTGACCGCTGTAGTAGACCAGTGCGCGGGCTTCGCCTTCGAAGGCCTTCATCTTCTTTTCAAGCAGCCATAGCTGGGTCTGCATGTCGTTCAGCGAGGCATCGGGCTGATACTTGATGTTATCGGCCGGAATGCCAAGGGTCTTCTCGCAGTACAGGCGGAAGATGTTGCCGTCGTTGAGGGCATGGGGAACGGGCTGCTCATATTTGTAGTTCTCATTGGAAATGATGAGCACGAAGGTCTTGTCGTCTTGCACAGTATTGACACCTATCTTGGTGTCAACAGTACTTTGTGCTGCGGAATGGCAGAGACACACAACTACTCCGAACAGGCATAATAACAACTGTTTCATACTATCTGTCTACACGTTTTTAGTTTGAACGCAACAAAGTTAATGAAATTATTTCAGATGCCAAAGAGATTGGCGGGAAAAATAATGTTTGTACCTTTTTTTGTTATTTTTTTGGCTTTTACCTATTTTATTCGTACCTTTGCCTGAAAATTTTGGAATATTACGATTAGAATGCTAAGCAGATACTTCTTATTCATTTTGTTTTTCCTGCTGTCCATACAGACGGTAGATGCTCAGGAACTGAAAGTCAAGCAGATGAGTTTGGATGCCAACGACCTCTCGGCTCGTTCGTTCGAGCGTAAGGACCTGAACGACAATCCCTGTGCGTTAGTCAAGGTCCAGTTAGCAGCCAAAGGTGCTGATTTCGAAGGAAATGTGGTAGGCGACGTCACCTATAAGACCGGTGAATACTGGGTCTACATGACTGAAGGGTCAAGGGAACTGCGTATCAAGCACCCCAACTTCTTGCCGCTGCATGTCAATTTCGTAGACCATGGCATGAAGCGTAGCGGGGTAAAAGGAAAGCAGACTTACACCCTGACCATAACGATGCCTCAGACATCAGCCTCAGCACCGCCCCAGCAGCTAAACATCAACTATACACCGGCCAACGCCATGGTGCTCATAGACTCGAAACCCTTCCAGGCTAACGGCCGATTGGAGGTGCTGCTGCCGGTCGGGACGCATGAGTACCAGTTGATAGCCATGGGCTACGAAACCGTGGAAGGCTCGGTGAAGATGAATGGTGGTGCGCCGCAAACCATTACCGTCAACATGGTGAGTACAACGCAGGACGACTCACAGCATCAGAACTCCAGAATCGGCTCTGGCGATAGTCAACAAACAGGCAACCAGCAGGTAAGCGTCGTCACCGACAGTGTCGGCTCTGAAATTTTCACCCTGAATGGTGCCTCATTCAAGATGATTCGGGTGGAAGGCGGAAAATTCCAGATGGGCGCTACGAGTGACCAAGGCCAGTACGCTGAAAGTGATGAGAAACCAGCCCATGAGGTGACGCTATCCACCTTCCGTATCGGCGAGACCGAGGTTACACAGGCAGTATGGCTGGCTGTCATGGGGGCTAATCCGGCTCACTTCATGGGCAACGACCGCCCTGTGGAAAATGTCAGCTGGGATGACTGTCAGGAGTTTATTCAGAAGCTGAACCAGCTGACGGGCCGCACATTCCGGCTACCCACCGAGGCAGAGTGGGAGTACGCAGCCCGAGGCGGGAAAAAGAGCAAGGGCTACATGTATAGCGGAAGTGCCAAAGCGACAGATGTGGCATGGTATACCAAAAACACCCACGACAGTGGCTCGCGCGAAGTGAAGACCAGGCTGCCCAACGAACTGGGACTCTACGACATGAGCGGAAACGTCTGGGAGTGGTGTCAGGACTGGTATGAAAACTATAGTAGCAAGTCGGTGAAGAATCCTACCGGACCCACAAACGGAACCCTTCGAGTGCGTCGTGGAGGTAGCTGGTATTACGAGGCCAACAATTGCCGGGTGTCATTCCGCATTAGTCGTTCGCCCGACTACAGCAGTCCTGATCTGGGTCTACGACTGGCATTACAAGAATAGACGCAGATAGAGTTCGGATAGAGTTCAGTATGAGATGAGTATGAGATGGGTATGAGACAGGTATGAGACAGGTATGAGACAGGTGTTAGCAACTATTTTTTTGAAAAAAAGAGTTTTCTCTTTGTATTTCGCACACTAATTAGTACCTTTGCACCGAAAAAAACAACACATCATATTATGGTAGAGAATAACATGGCGACTAACGAGGAGAAGAAAAGCCTCAGTTTCGTAGAACAGTTTGTGAAGGAAGACCTGGAAGCAGGCAAGAACGGTGGACGACTGCAGACGCGATTCCCACCAGAACCCAACGGCTATATACACATCGGTCACGCCAAGGCCATCTGTATGGACTTCGGTGCTGCCGAGAAGTTTGGCGGCACGTGTAACCTGCGCTTCGACGACACCAACCCCACCAAGGAGAATACGGAATACGTGGAGAACATCATGAGCGACATCAAGTGGCTCGGTTTCCATTGGGAGAACGTCTACTACGCATCAGACTATTTCCAGCACCTGTGGGACTTTGCCGTATGGCTCATCAAGAAAGGACTGGCCTATGTCGACGAACAGACGTCGGAACAGATAGCTGAGCAGAAGGGCACGCCCACACAGCCCGGACGTCCCAGCCCGTTCCGCGACCGTCCCGTGGAGGAGAACCTGCGACTGTTCAACCAGATGAACACGCCGGAAGCCGTCGAGGGTTCGATGGTGCTGCGCGCCAAGCTGGACATGGCCAACCCCAACATGCACTTCCGCGACCCCATCATCTACCGCATCATCCAGATTCCGCACCACCGCACCGGTACCAAGTGGCACTGCTACCCGATGTACGACTTCGCCCACGGCCAGTCGGACTACTTCGAGGGCGTCACCCACTCTATCTGTACGCTGGAGTTCGTGCCTCACCGCCCGCTCTACGACAAGTTCGTCGACCTGCTGCGCGAATTTATCAGCGAGCAGAAAGCTGAGGGCAAGGCCGGCGATTTTAATCCCGACATCGTGGCCGACAGCTACGACGGCACACGACAGATTGAGTTCAACCGCCTGAACCTGACCTATACGGTCATGTCGAAGCGCAAGCTGAAGGCACTGGTGGACGAGCAGCTGGTCAACGGGTGGGACGACCCCCGCATGCCCACCGTCTGCGGCATGCGCCGTCGCGGCTATTCGTCGCAGAGCATCCGCAACTTCATCGACTCCATCGGCTACACCAAGTTCGACGCCCTCAACGACTATGCACTCCTGGAGGCCTCGGTACGCGACGACCTCAACCGCAAGGCCACGCGCGTCTCGGCCGTGCTCGACCCCATACGCCTGGTGCTGACCAACTATCCCGAGGGACAGACCGAACAGATGGTGGCCGTCAACAACCCCGAGTGCGAGGCCGACGGCACGCACACCATCACCTTCAGCCGTGAACTGTGGATAGAGCGCGACGACTTTATGGAGGTGGCCGAGAAGAAGTTCCAGCGACTGGCCCCCGGCAAGGAGGTACGACTGAAGAATGCCTACATCATCAAGTGCGACGAGAATCACCCCTGCGACAAGGACAGCGAGGGCCGCGTGACTACCGTCTACGCCACCTACGACCCCGAGACGCGCAGCGGACTGCCCGGTGCCGACCGCAAGATCAAGGGCAAGACACTGCACTGGGTGAACTGCCAGGATGCCGTCAAGGCTGAGGTACGGCTGTACGACCGGCTGTTCAGCATCGAGAATCCGGGAGCCGACGAGCGCGACTTCCGTGAACTGCTCAACCCCGACTCGCTGCGCGTGCTCGACAACTGCTACGTGGAGCCTTTCCTGAAGGAGAAGCAGGCCGGCGACTTCCTGCAGTTCCAGCGCATCGGCTACTTTACGCCCGACCTCGACTCCACCCCCGACCGGCTGGTCTTCAACAAGACCGTGGGACTGAAGGACACGTGGAAAAAGTAAAAAGGTAAAAAAGAAAATAAATTATTATATTGAGTTTCGACGAAGATTATTTTAAGAGCGAGGAGTTCCTCGAGCAACTGGAAACATACGAGACGGCCGTCAGCAATGGCGACCGCCCGTTTATGGATGTCGACGACCTGGTGGACATAGCCGACTACTATACATGGCAGGGCCACGACGAGCAGGCTGACCAGGCCATCGACTACTGTCTCGAACTATATCCCGACGCCACCCTACCCAACGTCTTCAAGGCCCGCAAGGCCCTTGCCGAGGGCGACTTTGAGAAAGCACAAGATTTCCAAGATGCCATAGAGAACAAGGACGACCCCGACTACCACTACCTGGAAGCCGAGATGCTGATTGCCAGCGGCCAAACGGACGAAGCCGACAGCTACCTGCGCGCATACGGCAAACGCGTCGACCCCGACGAATATGAGGACTTCGTGCGCGACTGCGCCAACCTCTTCATAGACTACGACGTCAACGAAAAAGCCTACGAATGGATGCTACGCTCCAAAGGTGAGGACAACGACGACTTCAAGGAACTCATGGCGCGCACCCTGTTCGGACTGGGTAAGTATCAGGAGGCAGAGCGCATCTTCAACGAACTCATCGACCGGCACCCCTTCTCGACGTTCTACTGGAATGCGCTGACTTCCACCCAGCTGATGAACGAAGACTACTCAGCAGCCATTACCAGTTCGGAGTATGCCATCGCCATCGACCCTAAAGACCCGGAGGCCATCTGCAACAAAGCCAACGGACTGGCGCGGCTGGGCAATTTTGAGGAAGCACTGAAGTATTATCAGAAATACTGCGAACTGGAACCCGAGGACGAGATGGGATTCCTGCGCCAGGCCGCCTGTCTGGCCAACCAGAACCGCTTCGACGAAGCCTTGCCCATACTCCGCAAGGCGCTGGCACTGACACCCAAGGACTCGCCCAACCTCTGGCAAATCTATCAGGAGATGGCTTTCTGCTATGGTGCCCAGCACAAGACTGACCAGGCCCTCCAAATGCTCGACAAGTGCGAGAAACTGGACTGCGACCATATTGACATGTACGTGGTCAGAGGCCATATCCTGCTGCAGAACGACCGTGTAGCAGAAGCCGAGAAAGCCTTCAAAAGGGCTCTCATCGAAAGTGACAGCTCTCCTGCCATCCTGCTGCGCATCATCGTCTCACTCTACGACAACCGCTACCTGTCGGCCTGCTACCAGATGCTGCTCAAACTCTTTGAAATCGTCGAAGAGCACTACCCCGACTTCAAGAGCGGCAATGCCTACATGGCCCTGTGCTGCTACGACCTGGGCCGCAAGGACGAGTTCCTGAAGTATCTGCGGCTGGCCGTCGACAATGACCCTAAAGAAACCAAGAGCGTGCTCGGCTACCTCTTCCCCGACGGCATGCCGGTCAGCGAGTACGTCCCGTATTTAGAGAATCTGTTAAACAATACGGACGTGAACAGTAAATAGTAAATTGTAAATTGTCAAATCGTAAATTACCAAGATGCATTTCATCACCACCCTGTTAGGCAACCTCAACTACGGCACCATCCTTTTCCTGATGCTGCTGGAGAGCACCGTCGTCCCTGTTCCGTCAGAATTCGTCGTCACTCCGGCCGCCTATCATGCCGCCAGCGGCCAGCTCAACGTATGGCTCGTGGTGCTCTTTGCCACCATCGGTGCCGACCTCGGAGCGTCGCTTAACTACTTCGTGGCACTCTACGTCGGACGTCCCGTCATCTACCGCTTCGCCAACAGCCGCTGGGGTCACATGTGCCTGCTCAACCAGGAGAAGGTCGAGAAGTCGGAACGCTACTTCGACAACCACGGCGTCGTAGCCACGCTGACCGGCCGCCTCATTCCCGGCATTCGTCACCTCATCTCGATTCCTGCCGGACTGGCCCGCATGAACTACTGGAAATTCTTGCTCTATACCACTATCGGTGCTGGCTGCTGGCACGCCATATTGGCAGGACTGGGCTGGTATCTGCATACTATCGTTCCTGAAGAACAGCTCAACGACAAAATCAGCGAGTATGCCGAGTACATCAAACTCATCATCATCGCCCTCGTCATTGCCGCCATCGTCTGGTTTGCTGTCAAGACATGGATGAAAAAGAAAAAGGCTGCCTGACACAGATGGCTGCTTTTACCTCTTATATTTTCAGTCTATATCCTCGTAATGGAAGTAGCCATAACTTTCCTTGTTCTCTACGGCTTGTAGAAAGTCCCGGTCTCTAAGTGTGATAAAGACGCAATCTTCTCTATCAGGATAGTTAAAGCCGCTCCAAGTCATGCCTATTCTACCCTGTGGAAGATCCCAACGGAGGTCAATTTCATGAGGTCTCGGCCCCACACCATATCCATGGTCATCGAAATGCGGATCCTTGTCTATGGTCTGCTTCATATATTCAAGCATTTTCAGCATTTTAGCCTCACTGATTTTCCATATGGTCTTCACAACCACCAGTCCAACCAGGTTCTTTCCGCTAATACCAGAGTCGTGGACTGTGACTGTGCAAGAACCGAATACGGGAAGTTCACACCTGAAGGTTTTCCTCTGTCCGTCTTCGCTAGTAAGGCTATATCCTGCCTGTTTCAGTATTTCTTCACTGAAAGCAACCAGTGTAAGCATTCGATAAACTACAG
>DFGF01000077.1:4508-4825 GCA_002371715.1 Prevotella sp. UBA3757 | reverse complement strand
AAAGGATGTCCTAAAGAAACTGACTGAAAGACAGATAGATATATTGGAATTGATAGTGCTTAACCCAACCATCACATTGAATGAAATGTCCAAAAGGATTGATGTATCTGTAAAAACAATCCAACGAGACTTTACGGCTGTGAGAGAACTTGGTATTCAAATCAACAGAAAAGACGGAAAAACCTATGGTGAATGGGAGGTTCTCTCTAAAGAGTGAAGGATATATGGGTCATAGAAAGACGAAGAATAATAGTACCTTATTTGTACCATCGATTCGTAACTTACTGATTTACAACAGCGGTGAATTTCGAGGAGGT
>DFGF01000077.1:0-4456 GCA_002371715.1 Prevotella sp. UBA3757 | reverse complement strand
AAGTAAGTTATTAACTATATAAAGGAAAAGGTGCAGATTCATCGTCTGCACCTCTTTTTTATTTCGTTGCAATCCAAACTTTATGCGAATGACTTCCGCGAGTGGTGATGCCAGAATCAGCATCTGCCACCAGTCGCTTGAGGTCATTCGAGGCTGCTGCTCTGGACTGCTCAGTTGCCAGAGCATAGTCCGTAAGTGTCATGTAGCCATACTTTTCGATAATGGTCTTGGCCTTTGCCATACGCTCTTCACGACTGTACTTGCACTTCTTTGGAACGACCACATCTGTACTGACGCGGTCGAATGTCGTTTGCTTGTTCATCTCCTTCAGCAACTCTGCATCAGGTTTGAAATTGATGCCCTTAATACAAACATGCCTGTATTTCGTTTTGGGGTCCTCGCCATCCTGCTTCTGTGAAATGTCTTTTTCCGAAGGTGTAGAGGTATCGAACCCTAAGGACAGAGAGAATACCCCCAGCCCGTCGATCTTGATACTATGCCCCAAAGGCATCCAACTCTGCATCGTCGATACCAGCGCATCAAAGACAGCCCGGATCAGTCCGTCGCTAATGTTTCCTGCGTAGGGACGCATGTGTTTGATAACAGTCTCATAGTCGTGCAGCGAGTAGGTCTGCATCTTTGGGAAAACCACTTTCTTGCCCTCACTCATCTCCTCCGGAAGTTCCTGTAATACGAAATTTGCCATATCTATTCTGTTTTCTGATGATTATTCTACTTTTTTTCTTTTCTATTCTATAGATTTTATATTCATGTTCCGAAAACTTATGTTCAACGCCTTTGAATACATGTTCATGGTCGTCAAACTTATGTTCAACGTCTGTAAACATAACTTCTCGCGTTGCAAAGATACATCTTTCTTTTGATTCTACCAAATAAAACTACTGTAATTCATCAAATAAAACAATTGGTTTCATATAAAATCTGGAATTTCTATTGTTTTTTGTGCGAAAGCAGTTTTATTCTTCTATTTTTTTTGTAAATTTGCACCATAATAAATAAGTATACAAATTATATGAGCAACAAAGAACCTGGCTACGTTTACATACTGACAAACCCCAGCTTTCGCGAGGATTGGGTGAAGATCGGCAAGAGCTCACGTCCTGTGGATGTGAGAAGCAAGGAACTGGATAATACAGCCGTTCCCTGGCCCTTCGAAAAATTCGCCACGATGAAGACCACAAAATATAAATGATTAATAAGAAAGATGGATTTCAAGGCGAGCGTTCCGTGGTACTGCCACCGGTGCTGGTTGAGCGACAAGAAAACGACGCGCTGACATCAAGCCTGTTCGTTACCGACATCGGGTTCTATCCCCTTGCCGAGCATCACCATCGCATCCGCCATCAAGCCATCGACCAGTATGTACTCATCTACTGCGTCGAGGGCTCAGGCTACTACGTGCTCGACGGGAAGCGCCATGAGGTCAGGAAAAACCAATATTTCATCCTTCCGGCAGGCAAGCCCCATGAGTATGGCACCACCGAAGGCGACCAGTGGACCATCTACTGGCTGCATTTCCGCGGCAACCACGCCCATATCTATGCCGAGGGAGCCACACTGCCACAAGACATCAACATCGCCGTCAACTCGCGCATCAAGGAGCGCATCGACATCTTCGAAGAGATACTCTCAACCCTCTACCGGGGCACCGACATGGAGGACTTGCGCTATGCCTCGAGCCTGCTGCACCACTTTCTGGCTTCGATGCGATACCTGCAGCAGTTCCGCAGCGCCAACGATAGCTGCCGTGGGCGGGGCACGATAGAAATCACAGAGGCTGCCATCCATTTCATGCAAGAAAACATTGAGAACCGCATTACCATGGATGATGTGCTGCGCTATGTGGGCTACTCGCAAAGTCATTTCTCTACTGTGTTTAAAAAGAAAACCGGACTGAGTCCGCTCGCCTATTTCAACCAGCTGAAAGTGCAGCATGCCTGCGAGTTGCTAAAGAAAACCGACCTCAAGATGAATCAAATTTGCTATAAGGTAGGCATAGAAGACTCGCTCTACTTCTCGCGCCTCTTCTCGAAGATCATAGGCATGTCGCCTACGGAATACAGGAAAGCAGAAACAAAAAATCGTCCATAAAAAAAAGAAAAAAGTCTATATCCTCATTAACTACTTCTTTATATCTTTGCACGCGGAATAAACACTAACAATAACCAAAGATATGAAGAAGTTTTTATGTGGGTCTTTGATGCTTCTGCTGTCGCTGACCGCGACGGCACAACTATCTATTGACCTCAGCGGAGAATGGAAGGTGAACCTTCTGCAAAATGGCAAACAGAGTGACGCCATGAAAGTTGTGCTGCCAGGTACCCTCGACGATGCCAGTATCGGCGAAGCGAACTCGCTGGAGCCTATGCTGCAGAAGCCACAGCTGTCGCGACTGACTCGCAAACACTCGTTCATTGGCACAGCCATCTATCAACGCGATATATACATTACCCATGAGATGGCAGCCCAGCCGTTGCAGTTGCTTTTCGAGCGGGTGATGTGGCGCAGTCAGCTGGCTATCGACGGCCGCGACATCGGGCAGATGCAAGAGAGTCTGGTGGCTCCACACCACTTTCTCATCAACGACGGTCTGACCGAGGGCAGACACACGCTCACACTGACCATCGACAACAGCAAACTGCACGATATATCGGTCGACAACCTGGCCCACTCTTACACCAACGACACTCAAATCATGTGGAATGGTGTGCTCGGACGCATGGAGCTGAACATCCAGCCCTTTATCAGCGATGTACAGGTATACCCCGACATCGACCACCAGCAGGCCATCGTCAAAGTGAAAACCAACGTAACGAAGAAGGAACCAACGCTCCTTTTCATGCTCGACGGAAGAACGGTCAAACCCGTGAAAACAGGACCCGACGAATACTTATTGCCCATCAGCGACATGCGGCTTTGGAGCGAGTTCCAACCCCACCTCTACGCCTTCACCGTGACACCGCTGGCAGCCTCCCACGCCCCACTCGCCTCAAAGACCGTCACCTTCGGCATGCGTAGTTTCAAGGCACAGGGCAATCGACTACTCATCAACGGTCAGCCCACCTTCCTGCGCGGAACGCTGGAGTGCTGCATCTTCCCGCTGACAGGTACGCCCCCCACCGATGAGCGTGGTTGGATGAAGGTGTTTACCACAGCTCGTGAGTACGGTCTCAACCACCTGCGATTCCACTCGTGGTGCCCGCCAGAAGCAGCCTTTCGCGTGGCTGACAAAATGGGCTTCTACTGTCAGGTAGAACTGCCCAACTGGTCGTTGACGGTCAACAAAGACAGTGCCACAGCACGGTTCCTCTACAACGAGTTCGACAACATCATCCGCCACTATGGAAACCACCCCTCGCTGTGCATCATCAGCTGCGGCAATGAGCTACAACCCGACTTCGACTTTCTGAACAAGCTGACGCACTACATGAAATCGCAAGACCCGCGCCACCTGTACGTAACTTCGACCTTCACCTTCGAGAAAGGGCACGGCACACACCAGGAACCCGAAGACGACATCTTCATCACCCAATGGACAGACAACGGATGGGTGCGCGGACAAGGTGTGTTCGACGAGCGGGTACCCGACTTCAAAAGCGACTATCGCGAAGCGGCTCGAAACATCACTGTTCCGCTCATCTCTCACGAGATAGGTCAGTACAGCGTCTATCCCAACATCAACGAGATAGAGAAATACACTGGTGTGCTCGACCCACTGAATTTCAAGGCCATTCGCAACGATCTGCAACGGAAAGGACTTATCGACAAGGCCGGCGACTATCTGCAGGCCTCCGGCCGGCTGGCTGCCATCCTCTACAAGGAAGAGATAGAACGGGCCATGAAGACCCCGCAACAGAGTGGATTCCAACTGCTCGACCTGCACGACTTCCCCGGTCAGGGAACAGCCCTTGTCGGTCTGCTCGATGCCTTCTGGGATTCCAAAGGGCTCATCGAGCCACAGCGTTTCCGCGAGTTCTGTGCACCCGTGGTGCCTCTCGCCCAGTTCGAGAAAGCCGTCTGGCAGTCCGATGAGACATTTACCGCCCAGATTGACATCGCCAACTACGGTCCCACCCCAGTCGACGGCAAGACCGTCAGCTGGCAACTCACCAGCCCCTTCGGCCATATCTACTCACAGGGAACGGGCCGGCAGGTGAGCATATCACTGAATAAGGTGGAGCGAGCACAGCGTCTAGAGTTCATCGTATCCATCGACAGCACCCCCTGGCGCAACCGCTGGAGCATCTGGGTCTATCCCGAGGTGACCATGCCTGCCAGCAAGCAACTCGTGGTGACTGCCGACATCGACGAAGCCGCAAAAGCCTTGAGGAAAGGAAAGAAAGTGCTCTTCTCGCCCCAAACAGCAACGATCAGGGGACTCGAGGGAAAGTTCCTGCCCGTATTCTGGAGTCCCGTCCACTTCCCCCGGCAAGCC
>DFGF01000144.1:21648-29405 GCA_002371715.1 Prevotella sp. UBA3757 | reverse complement strand
TCACTTATTCGTACCTTTGCACTCATGAAGGCAGAAGGTTATCAAGTGAATGACCTCGATATAAACAAGTAGCTATGAAGAAAAATATCATGTTTGTTGTTCTACTGCTATCGTCGGTATTCCAGACGATGGCAGTCAACAGGTTGACGCTTGGCGACGTGACCAGCGGCAAGTTTTATGGCCGGTCGATGGCTGCCGTTCAGGCGTTGGCCGATGGTGAGTCGTATGCCCAGTTGAGCAGCGACTGGCGGCGAGTGGTGAAATATTCGTTCAAGACGGGAGAGGAAGTTGGCGTGCTGTTTGATGTCGCCCAGGCAAAGGAGGACAGCATCGAACTGGTTGAGGGGTATATCATGAGTCCTGACGGACGGCAGATGCTCATAGAGACCGACAACACGCCCATTTACCGCCATTCATTCACCGCCACCTATTATATATATAATATGGAGAGCGGGCACCTGAGGCCATTGTCTGAAAATGGCGCACAGCAGACGCCGCTGTTCTCGCCCGACGGCAGCAAGGTGGCCTTTGTCCGCGACAATAACATCTTCCTGGTCGATATGGCCAATGGCATAGAACAGCAGGTCACCCGTGACGGCAGCAGGAACGCGGTTATCAACGGCATACCCGACTGGGTGAACGAGGAGGAGTTTGGCAACGACCGCGCTATGGTGTTTACGGCAGACGGCAGACATTTGGTCTGGATCCGTTACGACGAGACTGCCGTCAAGCAGTACAGTATGCAGCTCTTCAAGGGACTGAAACCTGAAAAGAAAGCTTATGCCGACTATCCCGGCTTCTACACCTATAAATATCCTATTGCCGGCGAGGACAATGCGAAGGTGACGGTGTGGAGCTATGATGTGGTGACGGGTAAGACGCAGCAGCTGCACGTGCCGCTGGACGCCGACGGCTACGTGCCCCGCATAGCTATGACGAGCGATGCCGGAAAGGTGGCCGTGGTGACGCTGAACCGCCATCAGGATTGTATGCGTATCTATATGGCCAGCCCGTCGTCAGCCCAGTCGCAGCTCGTCATTGAGGAGCGGATAGACAAGTATGTCCGCGAGAATGCCTACGCCAACCTCGTCATCACCGACCGGCACATTCTGCTGTCAAGTGACCGTGACGGATGGATGCACCTGTATCTCTATGACCTGGACGGACGACTGGTGCGCCAGGTGGAACAGGGCGACTATGAGGTCAGCGCCGTCTATGGCTACGACGAGAAGACGGGCAATACCTACTACGCCTCGCACGAGCGCGGGGCAACGGAGCAGCAGGTGTGGGTGGCCCGCAAGAACGGCAAGCGGCAGTGTCTGACGCCTACAGCCGGATGGAATACGGCTGTCTTCAGTGCCGACTACCGCTATTTTATCCGTACGTGGAGCGATGCCGCCACCCCCAATGTCTATACGCTCTGTGACAACAAGGGAAAGACGCTGAAGACGCTGATAGACAATCAGCCCCTGATAGAGAAGCGCCGGCAGTACCAGTTTGGGAACGTTGAACTGTGCGAGATAACGACAGCCGACGGCGTGACGCTGAATGCCTGGATGCTGAAGCCCGCCGACTTTGACGCCACGCGGAAATACCCCGTGGTGATGTATCAGTATGGCGGTCCGGGCAGCCAGCAGGTGAAGAATGCTTGGGGGCTGGGAATGGCTGGCCAGGGGGCACTGATGGAGCAGTATCTGTGTCAGCAGGGCTACGTCTGCGTCTGTGTAGACAACCGGGGAACCGGCGGGCGCGGTGCCGAGTTCGAGAAATGTACCTACCAGAAGTTAGGGCAGCTGGAAGCCCACGACCAGGTGGAGGCCGCCGTCTGGCTCGGCCGGCAGTCGTGGGTCGACAAGGACCGTATAGCCATCTGGGGCTGGAGCTTCGGCGGTTTCAATACGCTGATGGCCATGTCGGAAGGCAGGGCAGTGTTCCGCTGTGGCATTGCCATCGCACCGCCAACGTCGTGGCGCTACTACGACACCATCTATACCGAGCGTTTCATGCGTACACCCCAGGAGAATGCCGAGGGCTACAATGACTGCCCGATAGAACGTGCCGGAAAGTTGCATGGGGCGCTGCTGCTGTGTCACGGCATGGCGGACGACAATGTGCACTTCCGTAATACGGCAGAATATACCGAGGCACTGGTGCAGGCCGACAAGGATTTCCGCCAGTTGGTATACACCAACCGTAATCACAGCATTTTTGGTGGGAATACGCGGCGTCACCTCTTCCGGCAGTGCACTGATTTCTTCGGGGAGAAATTGAGGAATTGAGGAAATGAGAAATTGAGAAATTGGGATGCGGCGCAGCCTACAGGGTGATTTCACCACGTATGCTGCGCCGCATCATGCTGCGCACCTGCTCCGGGTCATCGTAGTGCGACTGGAGGAACATCAGTTTGGTGACGGCACTCTCCACCGTCGAATCGTAGCCGCTCACCACGCCAGCCTCCTGCAAGTGGTAGCCCGTGTCGTAGCGTCCCATCTCGACACAGCCCTGCATGCACTGGCTGATGTTGACGATGACCTTGCCGTTACGGGTTCCCTCCTTCAGCGCCTGTAGTAGCCACGGACTCTGCGGTGCGTTGCCCGAACCGAAGGTGCGCATGACGATGGCCTTCAGGTTGGGCGTATGGATGATGTGGCGAATGAGGTCTTCGCGGATGCCGGGAAATAGCGAGAAGATGATGACGTTGTTGTCCAGCCGGAAGTGGGGCGTCATGGGTTTCTGCCAGTCGGGCTGCAACATGCGGTCGGGATGGTAGACGATGTTGACGCCGGCCTCCACCAGGTGTGGGTAGTTGAACGACTCGAAGGCGTTGAACTCCTCGGCACTCTGCTTCGTGGTGCGGTTGCCCCTGAGCAGGTGCGAGTTGAAGTAGATGCCCACTTCGGGCACCCGTGCCCGTCCGTTGTCATCCTTGGCCGCGGCAATCTCTATCGACGTAATCAGGTTCTCCTTGCCGTCGGTGCGCAGCTGTCCTATGGGCAGCTGTGAACCGGTGAAGATGACAGGCTTGGTGAGGTTTTCCAGCATGAAACTCAGTGCCGATGCCGTAAAGGCCATCGTGTCCGTGCCATGCAGCACGACGAAGCCGTCGTAGCCCTCGTAGTGGTCGGCAATGACGTGGCTGAGGTCTGTCCAGAGCCGTGGCGACATGTCGCTCGAGTCG
Source organism: Prevotella sp. UBA3757 (assembly GCA_002371715.1). Lineage (GTDB taxonomy): Bacteria > Bacteroidota > Bacteroidia > Bacteroidales > Bacteroidaceae > Prevotella. Next base: position 26,227 of record DFGF01000144.1, on the reverse strand, counting down.
ATGGGTGGCGTAAACTGGTAGGTCTCAATCATCGTGTCGAACTGCTCCAGTTCGGGCACGCGCTGCAACAGGTGCTCGAAGTCGAAAGGTTCCAGGGCACCCGTCTGTGGATTGCGGTTCATGCCTATCGTGCCGCCGGTATATATTAATAATACTTTACTTCTCATAGGTGCAAAATTAATGTAAATCGTTCAGAATGCAAAGAAAAAAGACATTTTTTTTGGCTTTTTGCTTGCTATGTGTTAATTTTGCAGGCTGAAACAAGCAAGACATAACGAGAAAATAATATGTGTGGAATAGTAGGATATATAGGAAAGCAGGACGCTTACCCTATTCTGATTAAGGGCCTGCGCCGCCTGGAGTATCGTGGCTACGACTCGGCAGGTGTGGCCCTGATAAACGATAGTGATGAATTGAACGTCTACAAGACGAAGGGCAAGGTGGACAACCTGACGGAGTATTGTGCCGACAAGGACGTCACAGGGCACATAGGTATCGCCCACACCCGCTGGGCCACCCATGGAGAGCCGTCCAGCCGCAATGCCCACCCGCACTACTCCCAGAGCCACAATCTGGCCATCATCCACAACGGCATCATCGAAAACTATGCCGACATCAAGGCCAAGCTCATCGGCAAGGGTGTGCAGTTTCAGAGTGACACCGACACCGAGGTGCTGGTGCAGCTGGTGGAGTACATCATGAACGCCAAGCAAACCACGCTGTTGGAGGCCGTGCAGGTGGCCCTCTACCAGGTCATCGGTGCCTATGCCATCGCCATTGTCGACAAGCGCGACCCCTCGCAGATCATTGCCGCCCGCAAGCAGAGCCCGCTGGTGGTGGGCATCGGTCAGGACGAATTCTTCCTCGGCTCCGATGCCAGCCCGATTATTGAGTATACCGACCAGGTGGTCTACCTGGAGGACGGCAACATTGCCGTCATCCGTCAGGGCGAGGACCTTAAGGTGGTCAGCATCCTGGGCGAGGAGCAGGCCCTGCAGGTGAAGACCGTCGACATTGACCTGGGACAGATAGAGAAGGGTGGCTATCCGCACTTCATGCTGAAAGAGATATTCGAACAGCCCGACTGCCTGACCAACTGCATGCGTGGCCGCATCAATGTCGAGGCCGACCACGTCACGCTGTCGGCCCTCATCGACTACCGTCGCCAGATGCTCAGTGCCAAGCGTGTGGTCATCGTGGCCTGCGGGACGTCGTGGCATGCCGGACTGATAGGCAAGCAGCTCATCGAGTCGTTCTGCCGCATACCCGTCGAGGTGGAGTATGCCTCCGAGTTCCGTTATCGCAATCCGGTGGTCGGTAAGGACGACATCGTCGTTGCTATCTCGCAGAGCGGCGAGACGGCCGACACCCTGGCCGCCGTACAGCTGGCCAAGGAGCGTGGCGCCTTCATCTATGGCATCTGTAACGCCATTGGCAGCAGCATTCCGCGTGCCACCGATACCGGTACTTACATCCACGTCGGCCCTGAGATTGGTGTGGCCTCGACCAAGGCCTTTACCGGTCAGGTGACGGTGCTGACAATGATTGCTTTGGCTATGGGCGAGGCCCGCGGCACCATCAGCCGCGACGAATACCTGCGCGTGGTGAAGGGCCTGAACGAGATTCCTGACAAGATTCGCGAGGTGCTCGGGACCAACAATCGCATTGCCGACCTGGCCCGCACGTTCACCTACGCCCACAACTTCCTCTATCTGGGGCGCGGCTACTCCTATCCCGTAGCCCTGGAAGGTGCGCTGAAGCTCAAGGAAATCTCCTATATCCATGCCGAGGGCTATCCTGCCGCCGAAATGAAGCACGGCCCGATAGCCCTCATTGACAGCGACATGCCGGTGGTGGTCATAGCCACCCACGACGCCATGTACGAGAAAGTCCTCTCGAACATCCAGGAAATCAAGGCCCGCAAGGGTAGGGTGATAGCCCTTGTGACCAAGGGCGACGACACGATAGCCAAGATTGCCGACGAGGTGATAGAACTGCCCGACGTGCTGGAGTGCCTGGAACCGCTGGTCGCCACCATACCCCTCCAGCTGCTCAGCTATCATGTCGCCGTCTGCAAGGGTAAAGACGTCGATCAGCCCCGAAATCTGGCCAAATCAGTCACTGTAGAGTGAAATGAATGGCATGAAAATGAAAAAAAAGTAGCAAATATTTGGCGAAATGCTAATTATTTGCTACTTTTGCACGATAAATAACTAATGCCCATAGCAAATGGAGTTGAATCAAACGATTGAGTCGCAGATAAACCGTAGCGATTACAAAATCCTCATTGTCGACGATGTGGTAAGCAACGTGCTGTTGCTCAAGATATTACTGGCTAACGAAAAATTCCAGGTATGTACTGCTTCCAATGGTAATATGTGTATCGAAATGGCCAAGTCGGAACACCCCGACCTGATACTGCTCGACGTCATGATGCCCGACTTGAACGGTTTCGATACGGCTGTCATCCTGAAGAAGGACCCGGAGACCCTCGATATCCCCATCATTTTCCTGACCGCCCTGAATAATCCCAGCGACTTGGTCAAGGGCTTCCAGGTGGGTGCCAACGACTTCCTGACCAAGCCGTTCAACAAGGAGGAACTCGTGATGCGTGTGATGCACCAGATACAGCTGGTAGCCGCCAAGCGTATCATTGTCCGCCAGAACGAGGAACTGCGGCGCACCATTTCCAACCGCGACAAGATGTACTCCGTCATAGCCCACGACCTGCGCTCGCCAATGGCCAGCATCCGCATGGTGCTCAACCTGGCCGTCAACGTGGTGTCGCCCGACGTGGTGGGTGAGGAGATTTTCGGACTGCTCGACAAGGCCAACCGCGAGTCGGAGGAGACCCACGACCTGTTGGACAACCTGCTGAAGTGGACTAAGAGTCAGACAGGCCGGCTGAACGTGGTCTATCAGGACATCGACCTTGACGACATCGTGCCCGGCGTGGTCGACATCTTCAAGATGATTGCCGAGATGAAGAAAATCAATCTGGCCTATCTCCCTGCCGATGAGAAGTTGACCGTTCATGCCGACAATGATATGATTAAGACCATTATACGCAATTTCCTGTCGAACGCCGTCAAGTTCACCCCCGAAGGCAAGAGCATCGAGGTGTTCTACAAGCGCGAGGGCGACTTTGCCCGCGTCAGCGTCCGTGATCACGGCGTGGGTATTGCCCCAGAGCGTGTAGAAAGCATCTTCCATACCGGCGAGACCACATATGGTACCGGCGGCGAGGAAGGCTCAGGACTGGGACTGCAGCTCTGTCAGGACTTTGCACGCAAGAATGGCGGCGACGCCCGCGTGGAGTCAACGCTGGGCGAGGGTTCAACGTTCAGTTTCACCATCCCGTTGAAGAAAGATGAATAAAATTTGTTGTACGATGGAAAATAAATTGCAAAAAAGTTTTGCTAATTCACTGAATTGTCGTACCTTTGCAGCCGATTTCGAAAAAAATAGTTGATGAAGAACGACAAAATGAAGCAACAGTACCGCATCAACGAACAGATACGTGTTCGTGAGGTACGCATCGTGGGAGACAACGGCAGCACGGTTGTGCCCATTCGTCAGGCATTAGACATGGCACGCGACCAGGACGTAGACTTGGTCGAGATTTCGCCCAATGCCAATCCCCCGGTATGCCGTCTCATCGACTACTCCAAGTTCCTCTATCAGCAGAAGAAACGCCAGAAGGAGATGAAGGCCAAGCAGGTCAAGGTCGAAGTCAAGGAAATACGCTTCGGACCACAAACCGACGAGCACGACTATCAGTTCAAACTCAAGCATGCCAAGGAATTCCTGGAGGACGGCAATAAGGTTCGTGCCTACGTCTTCTTCCGTGGACGCTCCATCCTCTTCAAAGAGCAGGGCGAAGTGCTCCTGTTGCGTTTTGCCAACGACTTGGAGGAATATGGCAAGGTGGAGGGTATGCCCTCGCTCGAAGGCAAGAAGATGTTCCTCTATCTGGCACCTAAGAAGGCCGGTGTGGCCAAGAAGAGCCAGCAGGCTCGCGACCGTGAAGCCTCAGCCACCGAAGCTAAGGAGAGTGCGCCACGTCAGCAGGAGCCACAGGTTGATGCCGATATGCCCGCCAATGGCGGCCTCTTTGCTAACGCGAAGATCAGTGCCGACGCGCTGAAGAAGCTGACAGGAAATGAAGAATGATGAACAAGGCGTCGCGCCCGGTATATGCGTAGTCGCCGATTATTAATAACAATTTAAATATTTTAAAACAATGCCAAAAGTAAAGACAAATTCCGGTGCCAAGAAGAGATTCTCATTCACCGGTACAGGTAAGGTTAAGAGACACCACGCTTACCACAGCCACATTCTGACAAAGAAGACCAAGAAGCAGAAGCGCAACTTGGTTGGTTCAACAATCGTTGACAACTCTAATCTGAAGCAGGTTCGTGACCTGTTGTGTCTCCGTTAATTCACCTATTGTCAAACATTTAAAAGTATTAGAAAACTATGCCAAGATCAGTCAATCACGTTGCATCACGTGCAAAACGTAAAAGAATTCTGAAACTCACTCGCGGTTACTTCGGTGCCCGCAAGAATGTTTGGACAG
>DFGF01000144.1:20278-21578 GCA_002371715.1 Prevotella sp. UBA3757 | reverse complement strand
GCCAAGAACACTTGGGAGAAGGGCCTTACCTATGCTTATCGCGACCGTAAGAACAAGAAGCGCACCTTCCGCGCCCTGTGGATTCAGCGTATCAACGCTGCCGCTCGCCAGGAGGGTATGAGCTACTCTGTACTCATGGGCAAGCTGGCCAAGGCTGGTATCGAGATTAACCGTAAGGTGCTCGCCGACCTGGCTCTCAACAACCCCGAAGCTTTCAAGGCTATCGTTGCTAAGGTCAAGTAAGCCTTACGCGGAGATAAGTAAAAAGAATTAAAAGAGCTGCCATCCGTAAGGGTCGCAGCTCTTTTGGGGCTCAAGTGAAATAGTACTGGTTGCCGTCCTTTAGTAGTACTTGCCGTTCTTGATGTAGTAGGCCTTGACACGCAGCTCCTGTACGGAAGAGTATTGTGCAAATCAAACTGGGCCGAGGCCGTTGTCTCTACTCCGAACGCGATGACCAGTGTCACCATTGTTCTAACAATCATTTGATTCTTTTTCATAACTTTGTCGTTTATGATTTTCTCCGGTGATTTTGTTTTCTCGGTGCAACGGTACATGCTTTTTGTATAAAATGCTTGTCCAATTCTTCCTTTTTCCAAAAAATGCTTGTTAATTTCTTCCAAATAGCAAAAAAGCAAGCATTTCTGCTTGCTTTATACTCTTTTTATGCGTTACGGGCTTATTCCACTCCTCGCATGGATAGCGAGATGCGCCCCCGGCGCAGGTCGACGCCAACGACGCGGACGCGGACGTGCTGGTGGAGTCGGACCACCTGGGTAGGGTCGCTGACGTAGCGGTCGGCCAGCTGCGAGACGTGTACCAGTCCGTCCTGATGGACGCCAACGTCGACGAAGGCACCGAAGTTGGTGATGTTGGTCACGATGCCTGGCAGCACCATTCCCTCGTGCAGGTCGTCGATGGTCTGGACGCTGCTGTCAAATTCGAAGATCTCAATCTGCTGGCGCGGGTCGCGGCCCGGTTTCTCCAGTTCGTGCATGATGTCGGTGAGAGTGGGCAGTCCTACCTCGTCGGTGACATACCGGTGGATGTCAATAGACTCGCGCGTACCTTTTATATTTATAAGGTCGCTGACGGTGCAGCCTTGGTCCTTGGCCATCTGCTCGACGACGTGGTAACTTTCGGGATGGACGGCAGAGTTGTCCAGCGGGTTCTTGGCGTCGGGGATGCGCAGGAATCCGGCACACTGTTGGTAGGCTGCCGGCCCCAGTCGCGGCACCTTCTTCAGTTGGGCGCGTGAGGTGAAGGGGCCGTTCTCCTTGCGGTAGTTCACGATGTTCTG
>DFGF01000144.1:0-20166 GCA_002371715.1 Prevotella sp. UBA3757 | reverse complement strand
GTGTTGAGGTTGACGCCTACCAGGTTGACGCAGCTCTCGACGGTCTGGTCGAGCGAGTGCTTGAGCATGGTCTGGTCGACATCGTGCTGATACTGTCCAACGCCGATGCTCTTGGGGTCAATCTTTACCAGCTCGGCCAGCGGGTCCATCAGTCGGCGGCCTATCGAGACGGCACCGCGAACGGTGACGTCCTCGTCTGGGAACTCGTCGCGGGCAGCCTTAGAGGCTGAGTAGACTGAGGCGCCGTCCTCGCTGACGACGAAAACGGAGATTTTGGGGGGCTTGGAGCTCTCGGAGTAATCGGAGTTCTCGGAGAAATCCGCCAGGGCATCGTCGACGAAGTCCTTGGTTTCGCGGCTGGCCGTGCCGTTGCCGATGGCGATGGCCTGGACGTGATAGTCCTTTAACATCTGCTGGAGGTGGACGGTGGCCTGCATGCGGTGGTTGACGGGCGGGTGGGGGAAGATTGCCTCATGGTGCAGCAGGTTGCCCTGGGCGTCGAGGCATACCACCTTGCAGCCCGTGCGGAAGCCTGGGTCGATGCCCATGACGCGCTTCTGGCCCAGCGGAGCCGAGAGCAGCAGCTGGCGCAGGTTCTCGGCAAAGACGCGGATGGCCTCCTCGTCGGCCTTCGCCTTGCTCTGAGCCATGAACTCCGTCTCTATCGACGGCAACAGCAGGCGCTTGTAGCCGTCCTCGACAGCCTCCTCCAACAGTCGGCGGCAGGCAGCCCCTCCGTTGGCGGGGGCTGGGGGGAGGTTGCGCTTCAGTCTGCGTACGGCCTCATCGTCGTCGATGGTCAGGCTCAGTCGCAGAATGCCCTCGTCAGCTCCGCGCCGCATGGCCAGCAGGCGGTGGCTGGAGCAGCGTTTCAGGGGTTCCTCCCAGTCGAAATAGTCGCTGTATTTCTGGGCTTCGTCGCTGTCTTTTTTGCTCTTGACCACCTTCGACTCGATGAAGGCCTCGCGGCGGAAAGCTGAGCGTACCTGATTGCGCGAGCGCTCGTCCTCGCTGATCTGTTCGGCTATGATGTCCTGGGCACCGCGAAGAGCGGTGGCGACGTCTGAAACGTCGCCCACCACGAAACGGCGGGCAGCCTCTTGGGGGGTTGGCTCGCGCTGCAGCAGGAGGATGGTGGCCAATGGCTCCAGGCCCTGTTCGCGGGCCACCTGGGCGCGTGTGCGGCGTTTGGGCTTGTAGGGCAGGTAGATGTCTTCGAGCATGGTGGCGTCCCAGCAGTCGAGGATGCGCTTCTCCAGTTCTGGCGTCATCTTGTCCTGTGCGGTGATGGTTTTCAGGACTGTGTCTTTGCGCTTCTGGATTTCCTGTAGCTGTTCCAGACGGTTGCTGATGGCGGTAATCTGCACTTCGTCCAGTCCGCCCGTGCGCTCCTTGCGGTAGCGTGATATGAAGGGAATGGTGCAGCCTTCGTCCAGCAGTTTCAGCGTATTTTCCACTGCGTGTTCATTCAGGTGCAGTTCTTTGGCTATTAATTGCGTAAATATCTTAATCAGTTCCATAGTTCTTTTTTGAGTTTTGGGGGGTTAGAAGCGGCTGTCGTGCTTGATGCTTCGAATATGAAGGATGCCTCCCGGCACGATGAGCACGAGTCCGGCAACGAGCAGGCTGTTATGGGCGTTGAGTGCCGGCAGCCGTGTCAGCACCAATGTGAGCGTCCCGATGATGATAAGGATTAGCCCGACATTCTGTTGGAAGTATTTCATGTTTTGCGATTTTTCCGCAAAGTTACGAAAAAGTCAAGAACAAAACAAACGTTTTTCTTCTTTTTTTTGCCAAGACGGAGCAAGAAATAAATAAATTGCTACCATTAATGCTCGCAATTTTTAGAATTAATACTCGCAATTATTTGGAGAATTCATGGAAATTGAGTAATTTTGCAACTTCAATTTATAAACGCATTCCAGATTATGGCAAGAATCAATAATCACCTGGTTATTATGGCTGGTGGCGTAGGCAGTCGTTTCTGGCCTATGAGCACCGCCGAAAAGCCCAAGCAGTTCATTGACGTGATGGGCATTGGCAAGTCGCTGCTACAGATGACGGTAGAGCGCTTCGAAACGATAGTAGACCCTGAAAACGTGTGGGTGGTAACCAATAAAAACTATGCCGACACCGTTGCCGAACAGTTGCCCGACATGCCTCGCGACCATATTTTGTGTGAGCCGTGTCGCAGGAATACGGCACCCTGCATAGCCTACGTCTCGTGGCGCATCAAGAAGAACGACCCGAAGGCCAACATCGTGGTGAGTCCCAGCGACCATGTGGTGATGAACACCCAGGAGTTTCGCCGCGTCGTGGCCGACTGCCTGAAATTCACCAGTGACAGCGATGCCATCGTGACGCTGGGCATGCGGCCTAACCGCCCTGAGACGGGCTATGGCTACATTGAGGCTAACCTCTCGGCCAACTCGTTGAGGAACAAGGAGATTTTCCGTGTGGACTCGTTCCGTGAGAAACCCGACCTCCAGACGGCCCAGCAGTATATCAAGAAGAACAACTACTTCTGGAATGCCGGCATCTTCATTTGGAATGTCAACACCATTGTCAATGCCTTCCGCATGTATCAGCCCGCCATCAGCAAGATTTTCGAGCAGCTGATGCCCGTCTTCGGTACGCCCGGGGAGCAGGCTGCCATCGACGAGCGCTTCCCTGAGTGCGAGAACATCTCCGTCGACTATGCCATCATGGAAAAGGCTGACGAGATATTTGTCTGTCCGGCCGACTTCGGATGGAGCGACCTGGGCACGTGGGGCTCGCTGCACCAGCAGTCGAAGAAGGACCTCTATGGTAACGCCTGCATCGGTCAGGACATTGCACTCTTCGAGAGTCATAACTGCATTGTGCATACCACCCAGGAGAAACGCGTGGTGATACAGGGACTGGACGGTTATATCGTGGCCGAGAACAACGACACGCTGCTCATCTGTAAACTCTCTGAGGAGCAGCGCATCAAGCAGTTTAACGGAACAGACAAGTAAAGAAACTACGAATACACACACACGCAAATGATGGAACAAAAGAAAGTTGCACTGATAACAGGCATTACGGGCCAGGATGGTTCATACCTGGCCGAGTTCTTGATAGAAAAAGGCTACGAGGTGCACGGACTGTTGCGCCGTTCGTCGTCGTTTAACACCGGGCGTATTGAGCACCTCTACCTTGACGAGTGGGTGCGCGACATGAAGAAGGCACGCCTGGTAAACCTGCACTGGGCCGACATGACCGACTCGTCGTCGCTGATACGTGTCATCGGCGAGGTGAAGCCCACGGAGATATACAATCTGGCAGCGCAAAGCCATGTGAAGGTGTCGTTCGACGTGCCTGAATACACCGCCGATGTCGATGCCGACGGCGTGCTGCGACTGCTGGAGGCTGTTCGCATCTGCGGGCTGGAGAAGCAGTGCCGCATCTACCAGGCCTCTACGTCAGAACTGTACGGAAAGGTGCAGGAGGTGCCGCAGTCGGAGACGACGCCCTTCTATCCGCGCTCGCCCTACGCCGTGGCCAAGCTCTACGGTTTCTGGATTATGAAAAACTACCGCGAGTCGTACGGCATGTACTGCTGTAACGGCATCCTCTTCAACCACGAGAGTGAGCGTCGCGGCGAGAACTTCGTGACGCGCAAGATTACGCTGGCTGCAGCCCGCATAGCCCAGGGCTATCAGGACAAGCTCTACCTGGGCAACCTCAATTCGCTGCGCGACTGGGGCTATGCCAAGGACTACGTGGAGTGTATGTGGCTCATCCTTCAGCAGCCAGAGCCCGACGACTTCGTCATTGCTACGGGCGAGTACCACACCGTGCGCGAGTTTACCACGCTGGCCTTCCGCGAGGTGGGCATCGAACTGGAATGGCGTGGCGACGGCGTAGACGAGAAAGGTTACGACAAGGCCACAGGCAAGTCACTGGTCGAGGTCGATCCCAAGTACTTCCGTCCCGCTGAGGTGGACCAGTTGCTGGGCAATCCCGCCAAGGCCAAGGCCAAGCTGGGGTGGAATCCGCAGAAGACGTCGTTTCCGGAGTTGGTCAAAATCATGGTCAGCCACGACATGAAGTTCGTCCGTAAACTGTTTCTGAAAGCCCAAATGCCAGAGTAAGCCATGCTCGAAAAGAATAGTAAAATATATGTTGCAGGCCATCGCGGACTGGTGGGCTCGGCCATCTGGAACAACCTGTTGCAGCGGGGCTATACCAACCTTGTGGGGCGTACGCACCAGGAGCTGGACCTGACCGACCAACTGGCCGTGCGCCGGTTCTTCGACGAGGAGCGGCCCGATGCCGTCGTGCTGGCCGCCGCCTTCGTGGGTGGCATCATGGCCAACTCGCTCTATCGTGCTGACTTCATCATGATGAACATGAAGATACAGTGCAACGTCATCAGCGAGGCCTACGCCCACGGCGTGAAGAAGCTGCTCTTCCTGGGTTCTACGTGCATCTATCCGAAGAATGCCCCTCAGCCCATGAAGGAGGACTGCCTGCTGACGTCGCCACTGGAGTATACCAACGAGGAGTACGCCATTGCCAAGATAGCCGGTCTGAAGATGTGCGAGTCGTACAACCTGCAGTACGGCACCAACTACATAGCCGTGATGCCTACCAACCTCTACGGTCCCAACGACAATTTCCACCTGGAGAACTCGCACGTCATGCCCGCCATGATGCGCAAGGTGTACCTGGCCAAGCTGATTCACGATCAGGCGTGGGACAAGATTGCCGCCGACCTGAACTGCCGCCCTGTGGAAGGCATTGACGGCAGTGCCGACAAGACGGACATCATGAAAGTGCTGGCCAAGTACGGCATCTATGACAATAAGGTGGTGCTCTGGGGAACGGGCAGGCCGCTGCGCGAATTCCTGTGGAGCGAGGACATGGCCGATGCCTCGGTACACGTGCTGCTGAACGTGGACTTCAAGGACGTGATAGGCATCGAGAAGTATTCGAGCGTCCACTACGGAGCGTCGACAGACGGTGCCGTAGACCGCAACCACTCGGCTGGTCGTGGCGGAGCCATACCGCAGTTAGGCGAGATACGCAACTGCCACATCAACGTGGGCACCGGCAAAGAGCTGACCATCCGGCAGCTGTCGGAACTGGTGGTCAGCACCGTAGGCTTCGAGGGCGAGGTGGTGTTCGACGACAGCAAGCCCGACGGCACTATGCGCAAACTCATAGACGTGCAGAAACTCCACGCGCTGGGCTGGACCCACAAGGTGGAAATAGAGGATGGCGTCCGGCTGCTCTACGACTGGTATCGCCAGTCACTCGCCTAAATATTCTTTCGCGCACGTTCCTTATTATATTTAGGGAGCAGAGGAAGCCAAAAATCAGGCATTGGCGGGCAAAAATAAACTTTTTAAGAAAAAAAAACTCAGAATATTTTCATATCAGACTGAAAATTAGTAACTTTGCAGTCCGAAAACAGAATAAATAACAAATACAGCTATGACAAAAGCAGAAATTATAAACAAAATTGCTGGAGATACCGGTCTCCCTAAAAAGGATGTTGCAGCAACGGTAGAGGCTTTTATGGAAGAAATCCGCGTCTGCATGGCCGATCATAAAGAGAATGTCTACCTGCGTGGTTTCGGCACGTTTACCGTCAAGCACCGCGCCAAGAAGACAGCCCGTAATATTTCGAAAAACACTACCATGGTGATTGATGCCCACGACATTCCTCATTTTAAGCCTGCCAAGAGCTTTATTGAGAAAATGAAGTGATGAACATACGTGATAAAAAAACATTCAAACAATCATATTAATAATTTAACATTATGCCAAACGGAAAAAAGAAGAAGGGCCACAAGATGGCTACCCACAAGCGTAAGAAGAGACTGCGCAAGAATCGTCATAAGAGCAAGTAAGCTCTGAGTGGCAAAACAGAAAAAAGAAATGTATGAAAGGGGTGCAATCGGCAAGGAAACAAAGCCGGGGCGCTCCCTTTCCATGTTTAGGAGAAAACGTAAAACGCTAAGAGTGACAACTGAAAAGTTAAGAATTCAATGACAAGTGAAGTAATCATCGATGTTCAGCCGAAAGAGATATCGATAGCCCTGCTCGAAGACAAGAACCTGGTGGAATACCAGAACGAGAAACGGGAAGAGGCCAGCTACTCCGTAGGCAACATCTATCTGGGACGTGTGCGCAAGCTCATGCCCGGACTGAACGCCTGCTTCGTTGAAGTGGGGTCTGAGCGTGATGCCTTCCTGCACTATCTTGACCTCGGTACACAATACAGCTCTTACGAAAAGTATCTGAAACAAGTACAAAGCGACAGACGGAAACTCTATCCCATCTCCAAAGCCACCAGACTGCCTGACCTGCCAAAGGAGGGCAGCGTGCAGAACACGCTGAAGCAAGGACAGGAAATACTGGTCCAGGTGGTGAAGGAGCCCATCAATACCAAGGGCCCGCGACTGAGCTGCGAACTCAGCTTTGCCGGCCGCTACATGGTGCTGATGCCCTTTGGCGATAAGGTTTCGGTATCCTCTAAAATCAAAAAAGGCGAGGAACGCACCCGATTGAAACAGCTCGTCCAAAGCATACGGCCCAAGAACTTCGGCGTCATCGTGCGCACATCGGCCGAGGGCAAGCGCGTGGCTGAGCTTGACGCAGAGATGAAGGTGCTCGTGAAGCGATGGGAAGACACCATCAGCAGGGCGCAGAAGGCTGCCAAGACGCCACAGCTGTGCTTTGAGGAGACGGGCAGGGCAGTGGCCCTGCTGCGTGACGTGTTCGACCCGACGTACGACGGCATCTACGTCAACGACGACGACATTTTCAACCAGGTGAGGGACTATGTGGGACTGATAGCGCCCGAAAAGAAGGACATCGTCAAGAGATATACCGGTACGGTGCCCATTTTCGACAACTTCAACGTCACCAAGCAGCTCAAGTCGAGCTTCGGAAAAACGGTGAATTATAAGCGCGGCGCTTACCTCATCATCCAGCAGACGGAAGCTATGCACGTGGTCGACGTCAATTCGGGGAACCGCACTCGCTCAGAAAACGGACAGGAAGCTAATGCGCTGGAGGTGAACCTCGGTGCTGCCGATGAGCTGGCACGCCAGCTGCGACTACGCGATATGGGCGGCATCATCGTGGTGGACTTCATCGATATGAACCTGGCCGAAGACCGACAGATGCTCTATGAACGCATGTGCAAGAACATGCAGAAAGACAGAGCGCGCCACAACATCCTGCCGCTGTCGAAGTTCGGACTGATGCAGATTACGCGTCAGCGCGTCCGGCCGGCCATGGACGTCAACGTAGAGGAAACCTGCCCCACATGCTTCGGCAAGGGCAAAATCAAGTCGTCAATACTGTTTACAGACCAACTTGAGAGCAAAATTGACCGGCTGGTCAACAAGATTGGCATTCGCCGATTCTTCTTGCATGTTCACCCGTATGTAGCCGCTTACATCAATCAGGGCCTCTGGTCGCTCAAGCGCCAGTGGCAGATGAAGTACGGCATGGGTGTTCACGTCGTGCCCTCTCAGAAACTGGCTTTCCTGCAATACGAGTTCTACGACAAGAACCAGCAGTTCATCGATATGCAGGAGGAACATGAGTCCAACGACTGAGAGCCGCTGAGAGGAGAAAACGTAAGAAGTGGATAAAATGACAGGCTATGGTAGCACTGAAGACAGCATTCTGGATATGCGCATTCCTCGTTTTTTATACCTATCTGGGATATGGCATGCTGCTGTGGCTTCTGGTCAGAGTGAAACGCATCGTGGCGGGCAAGGTCGTCCTCACGGCCTTGCCCGTCGACGACGCTGAACTGCCTGACGTGACCTTCATGGTGTGTGCCTATAACGAACAGGACGTTGTAGACATGAAGATGAAGGACATCCGCCAACTGGATTACCCCAAGGACAAGCTGCACATAACGTGGGTGACCGACGGCTCTACCGACCAGACGAACGACAGACTCAAGGCTTACGCTGACGTGGAGGTGATATTCACCCCCGAACGAAAGGGCAAGACGGCGGCCCTGAATCATGGACTCTCGCTCGTCCAGAGCCCCATCACCGTGATGACTGACGCCAACACGATGGTGAATGCAGGAGCTATCCGGGAGATAGTACGGCTGATGCAGGACCAGAAGGTGGCTTGCGTAGCTGGCGAGAAGCGGGTCTTGGCCCGTCAGGACGGTCAGGTCGCTGCTGAAGGCGAAGGGCTGTATTGGCGCTACGAAAGTGCACTGAAACAGCTGGACAGCGAGCTCTATAGTGCGATGGGCGCCGCTGGAGAGTTGAATGCCATACGTACGGCCCTCTACAGACCCATGCCCGAAAATGCCTTGCTCGATGACTTTGTGATGTCGATGGATATGGTTGACCGTGGCTATCGGATAGCCTATACGCACGATGCCTACGCTATGGAATACGGCTCTGCCGACCTGGGCGAAGAGTCCAAGCGCAAGCGGCGTATTGCTGCGGGCGGACTGCAGAGCAGCTGGTGGCTCAGACGGATGATGAACCCCTTCCGCAATGCCGTCGTAGCCTTCCAGTTCGTGAGTCATCGTGTGCTGCGCTGGAGCATCACACCCGTTGCCCTCATGGCACTCATACCCCTTAATGTGGTCCTGGTCGTGATGAAAGCTGGCACCATATACAATATTCTGTGGCTGTTGCAGATCGTCTTCTATGCTGCAGCACTTGGCGGTTACCTGCTGGAGCGTCATGGACGCCGGAGCCGCCTGCTCTATGTCCCATACTATTTCCTGTTTATGAATATGAATGTGTTTGCAGGAATACCCTATCTCTACAGCCATCGGGGTGGGGGAACATGGGAAAAAGCAAAAAGAGGATAAAAAAGTGACGGATTTTTTTTGTATATAAAATTTTTGTTGTATCTTTGCAACGATTTATATACGCAAAGTAAAGATGAATCAAGACGAACGGGAAGTCCTGCTCCAGAAAATAGCAGATGCTAACACCAAGAAGCGCGCTGCGGAAATTGAACTGGAAGAGGCGAAAAAAAAATTGGCCCAATACGAGGCTAAGGCTCAGAATGCAGAGAAAGCAAGCAAGATGAAATCTCTGTTTCTGGCCAATATGAGTCATGAAATTCGCACACCACTGAATGCCATCGAGGGATTCTCACGTATTATGGCCGAGACCGACTCGGCCGAGGAACGCATGAAGTTTATGGAAATCATTGAAAGCAATAACAGTCGTGTGTTGGCTCTTATCAATGAAATCCTCGACCTCTCGCGTGTAGAAGCTGGCGAGATAGCCATCAAGAAGCAGATGACCGACCTCAACGAGATGTGTAAGGGCATCCAGCTGATGTTCAAGTTCCGTTGTCCTGACACCGTGAACCTGTCGTGGTCGCAGACCAATATGAAGGTGACGCTGAACACCGACCAAAACCGTCTGACGCAGGTGTTCTCAAACCTGATTAGCAATGCGCTGAAACATACCTCGAAAGGTAGCATCAATTACGGCTACCGACTGATAAACGACGGTCAGGAGGTGGAGTTCTTCGTCAGCGATACCGGCTCAGGTATTGCCCCCGAGGATTTGGAACACATCTTCCAGACTTACGTTTCGCGTGATGCCGAACAGCAGCAGGGTTACGGTCTGGGCCTGGCACTCTGTAAAATCATTGTCGAGAAGATGAACGGCCACATCACCGTCACATCGAAATTGGGCGAGGGCTCCACGTTCCGCTTTACGCTGCCTTTCGAAGGCACTATCGGTGGACTGCAGAAAGGCTCACGCACCACGACTAACTCGCGCACCATCCGCGTCAGCACGAAGACCAATGTCGCTAATGCCCCGCTGATACTGGTGGCCGAGGACGAAGACTCTAATTACGAACTCGTGCGCATCGTGCTGGCAAAGCGCTACAGGTTGCTGCGTGCCCGTAACGGTATCGAGGCTGTGACGTTCTGCGAAGACGAGCATCCCGACCTGATACTGATGGATATCCGAATGCCGGACATGAACGGATTGGACGCCACACGCATCATCAAGGAGGTAAACCATGACATTCCCGTTGTAGCCCTGTCGGCTTATGCTTTCGACGAGAACATACGCGAGGCTAAGGCTGCCGGCTGTGATATGTTCCTGGCCAAGCCTTTCAAGGTGGAGGACCTGTTGGATATTGTCGAGAAATATGTAAATAACAAGTAATACCTTTTTCGGAATGGGAAGATTAGCCGTACTGAAATACATGGCTGCCATGCTCCTGACATTGCAGCTTGTGCTGACCATTTTCACCTTTGTAGCATTGTTTGGCGGTAATGTCACGCCCGTGGGCCACTCGGCTCGTGCCCTGCTGGTCTATGCGCTCCCACTGCTCATTGTGGCTAATGTCGTCATGATTGTCTATTGGCTGATACGTCGTAAGTGGCTGATGGCGCTGATTCCCGTGGTCACCGTTGCGTGCTGTGTTCCCTATATCGGTACCCTCTGGCAGTTCCGTTCTCTCGACAAGAATGCTGATGCCCAGCCCGGCCTCAAGATTGCCACCTATAACGTCTACATGTTTAATCGCGAGACGTCCGGTTTCATTGCGCAGGATGTCTTGGCCGAGATGCGCCGTCAGAACGTCGATGTGCTCTGCATGCAGGAGTATAACGAGGTGAGCGGCGAGAAGAAAAATTCGGAGAGTTATAAGGAGTACTTCCCCTACATGGCCGTAGGTCGCAGTGATATGGTCATCTATAGCCGCTATCCCATTAAGGACACGCGTAGGATATTGTTTAACGATACCAACAATAGTGCCATGTGGGCTGATATTGATGTCAAGGGCGACAGGGTGCGCGTCTTTAACGTCCACCTGCAGACAACCGGCATCAGCAGCACCATGCATCAGGCTGCAAAACTGCAGGGACGGGGCTACGAGGTGGAGGGTAACCGCTTCTTGGAAGCCATCCTGGGCAACTATATTTGGGGCCTGATGTTCCGCTCTGGCCAGTCAATCCTGGTGGCCAACGAGGTACGTGCCTCTCAGTATCCCGTCGTGCTCTGCGGTGACTTCAACGACGTGCCTTATTCCTTTGTCTACAACACCTTGTTGGGCAGTATGGTCGACGGTTTCCGTGAGTGTGGTTCCGGCTGGTCGGCCACCTACCGGGGCAAGAAGGCTGCCCGTATTGACTATATCTTCCACGACGAGACCCTGCAGGGATTGTCGTACTACAAGACCGAGCTGACCTACTCCGACCACTACCCCGTGTTCATGAAGCTCAAGTTCAACAGCGGGAAATAACGTTTGTTTCGCGGTTTACAACTCTAACCGGTAGCCAAGGGTTATCTGGAGTTGGTTCACCTTTTGGCTGTCCCAAAAGGTTTCTCCCTCTGATACGATAGTCATAGTATAGGGTGTCTCTTCTGATACCCAATCAGCCCTCAGGTTTTGTAGTCCAAAGATATAGCGGACGTCGAGCACAAACTTGCTGTACTCATAGGAAATAGCGACGGGAACGGAAAAGTAGCAGGCATGCATGGCATTACCTGTGTTGACGGCATCATATTGTAATGTCATGCCATAGGCTGAAGTCTCATCATGCTTGTCGGCTATTCCTGAGTGAAGTCGGAAGTTGGCCTGGATACCAGCCTTCAGGGCAAGTCCTTTCCAGACATAGGCGCTGACGGTGAGCGGAACGACCAGACGACCGTCGCGTATGCGAATGTTTTGCGATTCGTTTAAACCGCCTAAGTAGTCATAATAGGAGCTATTCATGGCGTTTGGAATGGGCTGAGACAGATGGAGGTGGAGGTCCTTGAAACCATAGCGTTGGTAGGAGTAGAACAGCCCTGACGACAGGGCTATCCGCTTGCTGACTTGGTAGTCGACGCCGGCACCAGCTGTCACGCCACACAGCGTCTCAAGAGGTTCACTGAATAAAAGGTTGACACCAGCCATAGGTGTCACTGACCATTTGCCTCGTTCTGTCTGGGCATTCGCGCCTATCAGACAGCTGGCGAGGCAGCATGACAATAGTATTCGTTTCATGATGTCTTTAAATAGTTAGCCAACTGGTCTATGATGTCGGCGGCAACCTCCTGCTTGGGCTTGCGCTCATAGTCCTGCTGGCCTGTGTGTGAAATGATGCTAATCTGATTATCATCAGAACGGAAGCAGGTTCCCTTGTTCTGTAGAGAATTCAGGACGATGAAGTCCAGGTTCTTCTTCTCCAGCTTGCGTTGCGCATTGGCTGCCTCGTCATTGGTTTCCAGGGCGAAGCCTACCAGCACCTGCCCGTCGCGCTTCATGCGTCCGAGGGCAGCGGCAATGTCAGGATTGGGTACCAGGTGGAGCGTCAGACCGTCGTCAGACTGAGGGGCCTCACGCTTGATTTTCTGCTCGGCGGCATGCTCTGGGCGGAAGTCGGCTACAGCAGCACACAGGATGGCTGCGTCCTGCTCGGGGAACGCCTTAGTGGCGGCATCGTACATCTCGCTGCAGCTCTCCACATTGATGCGGTGAATGGCTGGATGCGTGGTTGACAGGGCAACAGGCCCCGCCACGAGCGTCACCTCTGCCCCCCTCCGGGCGCACTCTTCAGCCAGTGCAAACCCCATTTTCCCGCTGCTGTAGTTGCCGATGAAGCGCACTGGGTCAATCTTTTCGTAGGTCGGTCCGGCGGTGATGAGAATGCGCTTTGAGTTGAGAGTTGATAGTTGATAGTTGAGAGTTGTTTCCGAGAACCATTTGTCGAGAAACGCTACAATGTTCTCCGGCTCCTCCATGCGTCCCTTGCCTTCCAGTCCGGAGGCCAGAAAACCGCTGGCCGGTTCTATGATCTGGTTGCCAAAGCTCTTCAGCCGCTCCATGTTCTGCTGGGTACTGGGGTGGCGATACATGTCAAGATCCATAGCTGGTGCAATGAATACGGGGGCTTTCATTGAGAGGTAGGTGGTAATCAGCATGTTGTCGGCCACCCCATTGGCCATCTTGCCCAGCGTTGAGGCTGTGCAGGGGGCAATCAACATGGCATCGGCCCAGAGCCCCAGTGCCACGTGAGAGTGCCAGGTACCGTCGCGCTGTGAGAAAAAGTCGCTGATGACCGGCTTCTGAGTTAGTGCCGACAGTGTGATAGGCGTGATAAACTCCTTGCCGGCAGGCGTGATGACCACCTGCACTTCGGCTCCGGCCTTTATCAGCCCACGAATAATCAGGCACGCCTTGTAGGCTGCTATCGAGCCCGTAATGCCCAGTACAATCTTTTTTCCCTTTAACATTACTTCTTATCTTTTATTTCAAACCACAGCGGTAGCAAACTCTACACTCAACACTCTTCACTCAACACTATATCTTCCCACGCAAACGGATGCGTGTCAGCACCTGTTTGGTGTTGTAGGTGAAGTCGCCATTCAGAATCCAGCTGTAGTAACCGGGATCCTTCTGGAGCACCTGGATGACAGGCTGCCCCTTATATTTGCCGAAATTGAATACCTCAATACGCTCGCCGTTCACGTCAGCCCATACAATGCGGCCGGCGAAGTCTACATTGTCGTTCTGCTTGGAGAAAGCAGCCAACTGGTCCATGTCGTTCTCCAGCACTTTTTCCGAATCTTCGTTGGCACCGGGGGCGTACTTGTCCAGTTCGCCCATCAGTACGCGATAGGTGGCTTCCGTATCCTGGTCGGCACGGTGAGCCTCGAAATCCTCCTCCATTTTGCGCCCGCAGTAGAACTTATAGGCTGCGGCCAGATTGCGGCGTTCCATCTTCTTGAAAATCGTACAGGCGTCTATCATACGACATTTCGAGAAGTCGAAATCAATGCCGGCACGGAGGAATTCCTCGGCCAGCAAGGGTACGTCGAAGCCGTTGGAGTTGAAACCGGCAATATCGCTACCCTTGAAAATCTCTTCCATTTTCTTTGCCAGCTGCTTGAAGGTAGGCTTGTCTTTCAGGTCGTCGTCCGAGAAGCCCGTCAGCTGGGTGATAAACGGGGGGAGTGGTTTTTCTGGATTGACCAGCTCGTTGCCACGCTCCTCACGTCCGTCGGGGTATACCTTAATATATGATATCTGGATGACGCGGTCTTTCACCATGTCAAGACCGGTGGTTTCCAGGTCGAAAACCACCAGTGGTTTTGTTAGATTCAGTTTCATTGTCTTAATAGCTCAATATCTCATTCTCTCCATTCCTCAATCGTTAATCAGCATGGGCATCATCAGCATCAGCACGTCCTGACCCTCAGGCTGCTCGGAGGGCAGTACCAGACCGGCGCGGCTGGGGTCGGCCAACTGGATGACAACCTCCTGGCAGTCGAAATTGCTCAGGATTTCGATGAACGAAGAACCCTTGAAGCCGATGCTCATGGGCTGGCCGTTGTACGAGCATGCCATACGCTCGGTAGCCGTTTTCGAGAAGTCGATGTCCTGTGCGTCCAACTGCAGTGTGCCACCCTCCACATGGAAGCGGATCAGGTTGCTGGAGTCGTTGGAGAACGGCTGCACACGGCGCAGTGCAGACTGCAGGCCCAGTCGGTCGACGGTCAGCTGGTTGGGGTTGTTCTGGGGAATCACACTGCTGTAGTTGGGATAGCGTCCCTCTATCAGTCGGCAGGTCAGTTGACCGTCGCCATAGTTAATCTGAGCATTGCGGTCGTCGAAACGTATGACGACGTCGCCACCGTCCTTGCCCAGCAGGCCTTTCAGCAGCGTGGCGGGCTTCTTCGGGAGAATGAAAGATGCGGGCTGTTCGCCATGGATGTTCATCAGCTTATTGCGAACCAGCTTGTGGCCGTCGGTGGCCACGATAATCAGGTACTCCGTCGTCAGGTCGAAATAGATACCGTTCATGACGGGGCGCAAATCGTCCTGTGCCGTTGCGAACAGCGAGCGGGTAATATTCTCGGCCAGCAGGGCGTTGGGAATGCTGATGGCGGTGGCATTCTCGTCGACAGCCTGCGGAGCAGGAAATTCGTCGGCACTCTCTACCGGTAGCGAGAACAGTCCGTTCTGGTAAGCTATTTTGGCGGAATAGCTCGTCATGTCGACATCGAACGTGATAGGCTGCTCGGAGAAGCCTTTGACAGCTTCCAGCAGGTCGTGGTTGCCGACACAGAAGCGGCCTTCGCCGTCGCAGTCGGTCAGTTCCAGCTGGGTGTTCATCACGTTTTCGCTGTCTGATGCCGTCAGATGGAGCATGCCATCTTTTACGTCAAATACGAAGTCTGCCAGAATGGGCAGTGAATTTTTACTGTTAATGACTCTCGAAAGAGCATTGAGTTTGCTGCTTAGTGCAGTACTTGATACGGTAAATCTCATGTATATTTTTCGTTTTTAGTTTGTCATTTCACGAAATTGACCACAAAAATACAAAATAAACTGGTCAAATCAAAAAATATTTGGGGAAAAATGCGCTTTTTAAAAGTATTTTTCGTAATTTCGCCGTCTGAAACTGAAAATTATAGTAAATTTAAGGTATAACATTATGGATTTAACAGGAAAAGTAATTGCTGTTCTGCCAGCAAGCAGTGGTGTCTCTCAGCGCACAGGTAACCCTTGGATGTCTCAGGACTATGTCATTGAGGTTCCGGGCCAGTATCCCAGAAAATGTTTGTTCAGAATCTTCGGCGAAGACCGCATCAAGCAGTTCAATATACAGATGGGTGAGGACATTACCGTCCAGTTTGATATAGATGCCCATGAGTATCAGGGCCGTTGGTTCAACGATATCCGTGCCTACAATATTCTGCGTGGTGCCGCTGTGCCCCCGGTAGTCGCCGCTCCCGCTGCTACTCCGTTCCCTCCTCAGCAGCCTATGGCCAGTGCCGATGCTGCTGCAGCCCCGTTCCCTCCCGCTCAGGAACCCGCAGGCGATGGCTCTACCGACGACCTGCCCTTCTAAGGAAGTTGAGAGTTGAAAGTTGAGAGTTGAAAGATTCTCCTATATTTAAAATAAGAATAG
This sequence comes from Prevotella sp. UBA3757, assembly GCA_002371715.1. Lineage (GTDB taxonomy): Bacteria > Bacteroidota > Bacteroidia > Bacteroidales > Bacteroidaceae > Prevotella. The sequence goes on along the minus strand of DFGF01000144.1, from coordinate 4,265 downwards.
TAAAAAAGTTATGAAGGCATTTGTATTTCCCGGTCAGGGAGCACAGTTTGTCGGTATGGGCAAAGACCTCTACGACAATAATGAAACAGCCAGACAATTGTTTGAGAAGGCAAATGATATTTTAGGCTATCGCATCACCGACATCATGTTCGAGGGCACCGACGAGGACCTCCGACAGACCAAGGTGACGCAGCCGGCCGTATTCCTGCACTCAGTCATCAGCGCCATCTGTATGGGCGACAAGTTCCAGCCCGAGATGACTGCCGGCCACTCGCTGGGCGAGTTCTCGGCCCTGGTAGCTGCCGGAGCCCTGTCGTTCGAGGATGGACTGAAGCTGGTCTATGCGCGTGCTATGGCCATGCAGAAAGCCTGTGAGGCTCAACCCTCCACGATGGCTGCCATTATCGGACTGCCCGATGAGAAGGTCGAGGAGGTCTGTGCTGAAGTCAGCAAGATGGGCAAGGGCGTCGTCGTTCCTGCCAACTATAACAACCCCGGACAGCTGGTCATCTCGGGCAATATCGACGCAGTCGGTGAGGCCTGCGAGCAGCTGAAGGCAGCTGGTGCCAAGCGTGCCCTGCCCCTGAAGGTTGGTGGTGCTTTCCACTCGCCGCTCATGCAGCCTGCCAAGGACGAACTCCAGGCAGCCATTGAGCAGACGGAGTTCAAGACACCGAAGTGTCCCGTCTACCAGAATGTGGATGCCAAGCCCCACACCGATGCCGCTGAGATCAAGCAGAACCTGATTGCTCAGCTCACCTCATCAGTGCGTTGGACGCAGATTGTACAGAATATGATAGCCGACGGAGCCGCCGACTTCACGGAATGTGGTCCTGGTAAAGCACTCCAAGGCATGATAGCCAAGATCAACAAGGACATTCCTGCACATGGTATCGAATAGAAGATCACTCATCTATCAGGTCTTTACACGACTTTACGGCAACAGAAATACGACGCGCAAGCCCGACGGCACCATTGCTGAGAACGGATGTGGCAAGTTTGCCGACTTCACCATGACCGAGCTCAGCCGTCTTGCCAGCATGGGCATTACGCATGTCTGGTACACTGGCGTCATCCGCCATGCCACACAGACCGTCTATAGCGAATACGGCATACCACGGCAGCATCCTGCCGTGGTAAAAGGCCGTGCTGGTTCACCCTACGCCATCACCGACTATTATGATGTAGACCCCGACCTGGCTGTCGACGTGACGCGTCGCATGCGGGAGTTCGAGGAACTGGTTGAGCGCACCCATGCTGCCGGGCTGAAGGTCATCATCGACTTCGTGCCCAACCATGTGGCCCGCCAGTACCACAGCATCTGCAAGCCCCGCAACGTCCGGGACCTGGGCGAGGGCGACAATACCGAGTGGGGCTTCAGTCCCCAGAACAATTTCTACTATTGTCCCGGCCAGCGCTTCTCACCCAACTTTGATCTGTATCACGGCGAGCCGGAGCCCTACGTCGAGGAGCCGGCGAAGGCCACCGGCAACGACCATTTCGACAACAGTCCTGGACGTGACGACTGGTACGAGACGGTGAAGCTGAACTACGGCGTCGACTATTATGCCGGTCGCGTAAGCCACTTCAACCCCATGCCCGGCACGTGGCAGAAGATGCTCGACATCCTGCTCTTCTGGGCCGCCAAGCATGTCGACGCCTTCCGTTGCGACATGGCCGAGATGGTGCCTGCCGAGTTCTGGGCCTATGCCACCCATGAGGTCAAGGCGGCCTATCCCGACATCAAGTTCATTGGCGAGGTCTACAATCCCGGCGAGTACCGCCACTACCTGGCCTCAGGCTTCGACTGGCTCTATGACAAGGTGGGCATGTACGACACCATGCGCGCCGTCATCTGCCACCAGCAGCCTGCACAGGCCATCAGCTGGGCCTGGCAGCAGACCGACGACATTCGTGACCACATGCTGTACTTCCTGGAGAATCATGACGAGCAGCGCGTGGCCAGCGACTTCTTTGCCGCTGACGGCCGCCGGGGCGTTCCCGCCTTCGTGGCGTCAGTGCTCATGCAGCAGAATCCCTTCATGCTCTATGCCGGCCAGGAGTATGGCGAACGCGGCATGGACCAGGAAGGCTTCTCCGGCCACGACGGCCGTACCACGATATTCGACTATTGGAGTGTCGACACGCTATGCCGTGCTGCCGAGAAGCAGCTGACCGACGACGAGAAGGCTCTCTTCCATGTCTATAAGAAAACCCTGCAGCTGGCTCGCCGCGAGGAGTCTGTCAACAGTGGCGTGTTCTTCGACCTGATGTATGTCAACCATCATCTCCAGCGCCAGTATGTCTTCTTGCGCCGGGCTGGCAATGACCTGTTGCTCATCGCTGTCAATTTCGACGGAGCCGACGCCGACATCAGCGTCAACATTCCTGCCCACGCCTTCGACTACCTCCAGCTGAAGGAGCGCAAGGGGGTGGCTCGCGACCTGCTGACGGCCGAGAAGTTGAGCGTGCAGCTGAAGGCTGACCAGGCCGTCTCAATGACCGTCGGTGCCTATGGCGCCCGCGTCTGGAAAATGAAGGCGTGAGATGTAAGATGGATGATGGCTGATGGATGATGTAAGATGGATGATGTAAGATGTAAGAGCGAATGGAAGACTATATTCTGAACGACCACAATAAAGAGGAGTTTCCGCCGGCACATACGGCGGAACACCTCTTGAACCAGACCATGCAGCGGCTCTTCGGCTGTGAGCGGTCCTACAATGCGCATATCGAGCGCAAGAAGAGCAAGATGAGCTTCCACCTGGACCGCAAGCCTACGCGACAGGAGGAGAAGGAGATAGAGCGCCAGATGCAGCAACTGATAGCTGACGACCTGCCCGTCACCTTCGAGTTTGTCACGCGCGACAGCCTGCCTGAAGGTGTCAGCCTCGACCGCTTGCCCCAGGATGCCTCCGACACCATCCGGCTGGTGCGCATCGGCGACTACGACGTCTGCCCCTGCATCGGTCGCCACGTGCGCTCCACGGCCCAGATAGGCCGTTTCGAAATGCTGGGCACCAACTGGGACGAGCAGGAACGCTCCTTCCGCGTCCGTTTCAAAATCGTCTGACGCTATTTCATCAATTGCCTGATTCTCACGTCGATGCCGTCGCCCCGCAGCTGGTCCTGAATGCCGCTGACGTCCGTCCGCCCATAGTGGTAGGGGAACAGCACCTTGGGTTTCAGCGTCCTGGCCGCCCTGACCAGCTGTTCGGTCGTCATCGTATAGGGCTGGTTGCAGGGCAGGAATGCAATGTCGATGTCCTTGATGTCGGCCATCTCGGCTATGTCCTCCGTGTCGCCGGCAACGTAGATGCGCAGCCCGTCAATGGTCAGCACGTAGCCGTTGTCGCGCCCCTTGGGGTGAAACTGCAGGTGTCCCTCCGTCGTGTTATAGGCCGGGACGGCCTCGACCCTCAGTCCCTCTGCTATCTGCCTGCTGTCGCCATTTGCCATCACCTCGCCACTGCCATACATGTCGGCACATCGCTGGTTGGTAATCAGTCGTGTGTGGCTGTCCGTCAGCATGCCGAGGGCGGTCTTGTCGAAGTGGTCGCCATGTTCGTGGGTCACGAGGATGTAGTCGGCCTTGGGCATCGCGGCATAGTTGATGGTGCGGTTGCCCAGTTTCGTCACCGGGTCAATCTCTATCTCCTTGTCGTCGCAGACCATGCGTATGCTGGCGTGCACCAGGGCATAGAACTTCAGCGTCTTGCCGCCCCGGGTCTTGAAGACATCCACCTCGTAGTTGTCCGTCGTCACGGCCCTTCCGGCCTCTCTCCAGGCCATGATGCCCCCCTTCAGGTTGATGCACCGGTAGCCCTCGGCAGCCAGTCGTCCTGAGGCGCTGGCCGACCGCCGCCCGCTCCGGCAGTAGACGGCAATCCGCTTGTTGCGGGGCAGCAGTGCTTTGGCTCGTTCCATGAAGTCGTCCTGTTTCTGGTCGATGTTTGTGGCACCCTCCAGGTGTCCTTCAGCGTATTCCTCGGCAGTACGCACGTCCAGCACCACCACGTCAGGCTCGTCCATCATGCTGGCAAAGCCTTCCACGTCGGTATTCTCGAAATTCTCTTGGCCGCAGGCTGTCAGCCCGATAAAAGCCAGTAGGCAGGTCATCAGTTTCTTCATATCTTCGCTCTTTATTCCTTAGTTTTTGCTATCTGCAGGCAAAGTTACGAAATTCTTATGAATTATCCAAGAATATGCGGCGAAAAAGGCAGCGGGCTTGTCACTTAGAGTTTGCGCCAGTTCGGGATAAGATT
>DFGF01000032.1:6337-27640 GCA_002371715.1 Prevotella sp. UBA3757 | reverse complement strand
CTTGTACGCTGATATGGTTCTTTCGGCTTTCATGGCTGCAAAATTACAAAAAGTTTTCAAATCAAGCAACTTTAAAGGCTGAAAAGTGAAAAATTCCGCGAAAGTTATTGCCGTTTCGCAGAATATTTTAGGATTACGACCTTCCGTCCGTCCACAATGTTCACTCCAGGTTGTAGACTATTGTGACGTATGCCGTTGAGGGAGTAGATGGTATCTGATGGCTTTGTGTTGGCTTTTGCGGAACGAATGGCAGTTGCGCCCGACTGATTCTGCCAGAAGCGTTATGCAAGCGAGGGACATGTTTAGATATGATAAGAAGATGTTTTAATAATGTATTCATAATGTGGTTTTGGGGGCGGAAGAAGTTGCAAACTGCCAATTATTCTGCTGTCAATGAAAGATTAAAAAAACAAAAAAACGCGCCTGCCATTTCAGAATTGATATTTATTTTGTACTTTTGTGGGCGAAAAAAGGAATTACGTATGAAAAAGATTAAGTCATTACTGCTCCGCATCGGTCGTATTACGGGGTTGAAATATGCGGTGGTTGCCGTGGTTGCCATTGTCCTGATAGGCTTTGTCGACGAGAACAGCGCGTGGAACCACCTGCGCAACAAGCAGCGCATCAGCGAGCTGGAGGAAGAGATAGCAGCGTACACCGAGCGCTGCCACCTGGACCAGGAGCGCATCCGCACGCTCGACGCCAACCCGAAGGCCATTGAGAAAATAGCCCGTGAGCGCTACTTCATGAAGGCCGACGACGAGGACGTGTTTGTGCTGAGCGATGACGAACAACCCGACTTGAACACGACGCGATGAGACAGCTCAGCCAGATTGAAACGCTCGTCATGCTGGCCGGAGGCCTGCTGATGGTGGTGGGCTCCGGCGCCAGCCTTTTCCTACAGTCGTGGGCTGCCTACGTGTTTGCCCCAGGGGCCCTGATGTTTGCCGCCATGCAGATGCGCCAGCGCTATGAGGGTCAGAACTACGTCATCCGTCGGCTGCGCCGCATGATGCTGCTGAGCGATATACTGTTTCTGGTGGCCGCTCTGCTGATGTTTGCCAACCAGGGCAACTTCCTGCGACTTGAGTACCTGTCGTACGTCAAATACGTGCACAACAACTGGATTATTGTTTTGCTGGTAGCAGCCGTCCTACAGCTCTATGCCAGCCACAGAATCAGCAGCGAACTGGAAAAAGACGCAAAAAAACGCTAAATATCTGCACAAATGTTTTAAAATGAGCAAATATTTTTCCGTATTTCAAGGGAAGATAGTACATTTGCACGAAAATATTGTGCAGTCAATCATGTCTATGAATAAAATACTCTATTCGTTTGTCGTCGTAGCAGTGCTGACGTCGTGTGCCAGCTCCTACCGCGTGGAGGGTTCAACCTCGGTCTCGGCCCTCGACGGCAGTAAGCTCTATCTGAAGGCCCTCAAGTCGGGCGAGGTCAAGAACATCGACTCATGCGATGTCGTGCATGGCGAATTTCACTTTGCCGGCCTGCTGGACACCGTCCGCATGGCAAATCTGTTTATGGACGACGAGAGCATCATGCCCGTAGTGCTCGAGGAGGGTGACATCGTCATCAAGATTGACAATGCCAGCCAGAGCGTTGGCGGCACCCCGCTGAACGACAGTCTGTACCACTTCATCGACCGCCACAACCAGCTGTCGAACCGCATGAACGAGTTGTCGCACCGCCAGAGCCAGATGCTGCTGGACGGCATTGACGAGGCCACCATTGACCGCCAGTTGTCCATCGAGGCTGCACAGATTGCACAGGAGGAGGACTCGCTGGTCACGCACTTCATCATTGACAATTTCGACAACGTGCTGGGTCCAGGCGTGTTTATGATTATCACCAGCCAGTACCGCTTCCCCGTGCTGACACCGCAGATAGAGGACATCATGTCGAAAGCCACACAGCACTTCAAGAGCGACCCCTACGTGCGCGAATACTATCAGGCTGCACAGGAGAACGAGCAACGCATGAACGGACTGAGCGAGACGGCCCCTGCCCCCACTGACACGGTGGCACCGCAGGCACCTGCAGCCCCGCTGGTAAACGTGCCTAAACCATGAGTCTGCTGATTAAGGGTGGTCGCATCGTCAATGAAGGGCGTGTCGCCGAGGCCGACATTGTCGTAGCCGACGGGAACATCACTGACGTCAGGAGCCGGAAGTCTGCCGCTGACGACGCGGACTTCGCTGAAGTCATCGATGCTACGGGCTGCTATGTACTGCCTGGCATCATTGACGACCACGTACACTTTCGCGAGCCAGGGCTGACCGAAAAAGCCGACATCGACACAGAAAGCCGTGCTGCTGCTGCGGGGGGCGTCACCTCGTATTTCGACATGCCCAACTGCATGCCGACAACCACGACGCTCCAGGCACTGAACGACAAGTTTGCGCTGGCACGTCAGAAGAGCCACGTCAACTACTCGTTCTTCTATGGTGCCACCAACGACAATGCAGACACTTTCTCGCAGCTGCCCGCCAGCCGCATTCCCGGCATCAAGCTGTTCATGGGCTCGTCGACCGGCAATATGCTGGTAGACCAGCAGCAGGCCCTGGAGCGCATTTTCAAGACCTGCCGTCTTCCGCTCATGGCGCATTGCGAGGATACCGACATCATTAACCGCAACATGGCGGAGGCTAAAAAGGCCTGGGGCGACGACCCACAGGTCAGCCTGCACGCCCTGATACGCAGCGAGGAGGCATGTCTGTCATCGTCGCGCAAGGCCGTCGAACTGGCCAAGAAGTATGGTACGCGCCTGCACGTAGCCCATATTTCCACAGCCGAGGAACTGGAACTCTTTGAAGTTAACACACATCATAAACATCAGACACCAAACGTCAAGCTTCAGCGAATCACCGCCGAGGCCTGCGTAGGTCACCTGCTCTTCACCCTGCTCGACCACGAGCGTTTAGGTGCCAAAATCAAGGTAAACCCGTCCATCAAGACACCTGTCGACCAGTTCATGCTGCGCCAGGCACTTTCCGACGGGCGCATCAGCGTCGTTGCCACCGACCACGCTCCCCACCTGCTCAGCCAGAAGGAGGGAGGCTGTGCCAAGGCTGCCAGTGGTATGCCCATGCTGCAGTTCTCGCTGGTTGCCATGCTCGAACTGGTCGATGAAGGCGTGCTTACCATCCAGCAACTGGTGGAACTGATGTGTCACAACCCGGCCCGCCTGTTCGACGTACACCAACGTGGCTTCCTGCGCAGAGGCTATCGTGCAGACATCACCATCGTCCGTCCGCATCAGCCCTGGACAGTCAGCAAGGACTGCATCCTGAGCAAGTGCGGCTGGAGTCCCCTGGAGGGCCACACCTTCAACTGGCGCGTGGAGCGTACGCTCTGCAACGGCCACACCGTCTATGGCAACGGACAGGTCGACGCTTCCTACATCGGCGAGGAAATGCGCTTCGAACATCCATTGTAATCCACCCACCCCATTCACCTCTCACCCCCCGTCAAAACTATGATTGCCCGTTTTGCCATCCCGTTTTTCCTGTTTCTGGGGTTCGTAGCAATCCCAGCTGTCATTGCCTTGCTGTGCAGATGGCTGCTACCCAGGCGCTGGTGGCGGAAATTTGCCGTAGCCACCACCTTATTAATATGGAGCATTGTGGCCTATGGCCTGTTCTGCGGATTCCAGCAGTTTCAGGTTCGCCATGTCGAGTATGCCTCTGCCGACCTCCCTGCCGCCTTTGACGGCTACCGCATCGTCCATTTCTCCGATGCGCACGTAGGCACCCTGGATGGCAGCCGGCAGTGGATGCTGCAGCGAGCTGTTGACAGCATCAATGCCCAGCGGGCTGACATGATAGTCTTTACGGGCGACATGCAGAACGTCGTGCCAGGCGAGTTGGCGACTCAGGTGTCCTATTTCCGCCAGCTGAAGGCCAAGGACGGCGTCTATGCCGTGTTGGGCAATCACGACTATGCCGTCTATCAGAATTGCGACGAGGCCGAAAAGGATGCCAATTGCCAGCAGACGGTCCGCTACATCCGTGACATGGGCTTCGACCTTCTGCTCAACGAGCATCGCATCGTCCGGCGCGACTCCGACAGCATCGTCGTTGCCGGCATGGAGAACTGGGGCGTCGTTGAGCGTATGCCCCGTCGAGGCGATGTCAGCCAGACGCTCTCGCGGCCCACGGCACTCAGGCAGCACCCCGCACCGTTTACCGTCATGCTGCAGCACGACCCTTCATGCTGGCGCGAGAAGATACTGCCAGAGTCTGAGGCGCAGCTCACGCTCAGTGGTCATACCCATGGTGGGCAGGTGTCGCTTCTGGGCTGGTCGCCAGTATCGCTGAACTATCGGGAGTGGGGTGGCATGACCTACGAGGGCGCTCGCGCCATCTATGTGTCTACGGGATTAGGAGCGCTTATCCCCTTTCGCCTCGGACTGCCTGGTGAAATCGTTGTTATCACGCTCAGGAGTAAAAGGTAAAAAGTAAAAAGGTAAAAAATAAGGGAGAATATCAATATGCTGAAGATTCTGTATTGCATTTATCAGATTTTCGTGGCGTTCCCCATTACCATCCTGATGACCATCTGGACGGCCATTCTCGTCGGTGTGGGCTGTGCCTTGGGCAATGGTCATTATTGGGGCTATTATCCCGGACGCTGGTGGGCACGCATCGTCACGCGTGCCTTTCTACTGCCCGTCACCGTCGAGGGGCGCGAGCATCTGGAGGGCAATCAGTCGTACGTCTTTGTGGCCAATCATCAAGGTGCCTTCGACATCTTCCTCATCTACGGTTTCCTTGGTCGCAACTTCAAGTGGATGATGAAACACCAGATTCAAAAGATACCCTTTGTGGGCTATGCCTGTCGCAAGTCACACCAGATCATGGTCGACAAGCGTGGCGTGGGTGCCGTGCGCCGTACTTACACGTCAGCACGTCACATCCTTGAGACTGGCAACTGTTCGGTAGTCGTATTCCCTGAGGGAGCCCGTTCGTTTACTGGCCACATGGGAGTCTTCAAGAAGGGAGCCTTTGCACTGGCCGACGAACTCCAGCTGCCCGTCGTTCCTCTGACCATCAACGGTTCGTTTAACGTCATGCCTCGCATGCGCGACTGGCATTTCGTACAGTGGCACCCTTTGCGCCTCACCATCCACCAGCCCATCTATCCCGTCGGACAGGGCAGCGACAACGTCCAGGCCACCATGTCGCAAGCCTACGACAGCATCATGTCCGCTCTCGTACCCGAATACCAGGGCTTTGTCGAGAATCCAGATCAGTAAATTCTCGGATACTTGCGCGTCCAGCCGTCCCAGCGCAGGCGCATCACACCGAAGAAAGCTTCACCAAAGATGCCGCCTGACATTTTAGAGACGCCTTCGCGACGGTTGACAAAGATGACAGGTACCTCTTTAATTTTAAAGCCGATCTTGTAGGCCGTATATTTCATCTCTATCTGGAAGCCATAACCCTTGAAGCGGATTTTGTCCAGTTCGATGGTCTGAAGCACGCGCCGCTTGTAGCACTTAAAGCCGGCCGTGGTGTCGTGGACTTGGAATCCCGTAACGATACGCACATATTTAGAAGCGAAATACGACATCAGCACGCGCCCGATGGGCCAGTTCACCACGTTGACGCCACTGACATAGCGGCTGCCGATGGCCAGGTCGTAGCCCTCGTCGGCACAGGCACTATAGAGCCGGGGCAAGTCGTTAGGGTCGTGGCTGAAGTCGGCATCCATCTCGAAGATGTAGCCGTAATCGCGCTCCAGTGCCCACTTGAAGCCGGTAATGTATGCCGTGCCAAGTCCTAACTTGCCACTGCGTTCGATGATGAACAGGCGGTCGCTGAACTCCTGCTGGGCCATCATCCCCTTTACGATGGCTGCCGTACCGTCAGGCGAGCCATCGTCAATGACTAAGATATGGAAACACTTCTCCAGGCCAAATACAGCCCGGATAATCTTCTCGATATTCTCCTTTTCATTATAGGTCGGTATGATGACTATACTGTCGCTTGCGTGCATCATGAGTTGTTACTTTTGTTAATTTCGATGCAAATATACGAATTTAATCGGAATAATGGCTCATGAATTATGAATTATTTAGTAATTTTGCACACGAAAACGTATGAACATTCAAAATCTGGTAGAGTTTTATGCCAAGTCACCCCAGGTAGGTGCCTTGGCTGACGCATTGGGGAAAAAGTCGGTGAAGACCATTTTCCTCAAGGGGCTTATGTTTTCGTCGGCCCCGTTAGTGTTTGCCGCACTGAATGAGACAGGCAAAGCGAAAGGTGGGAAACACGCTGCCCCATTGATGTTATTCATCCTGCAGGATGCCGAGGAGGCCGGCTACTTCTACCATGACCTGGTACAATTGCGTGACGACCGTCAGGTACTCTTTTTCCCATCCAGCTACCGACGCGCCATCAAGTATGGGCAGCGCGACGCTGCCAACGAGATTCTACGCACCGAGGTCTTGTCCCGACTGTCAACTGTCAACTCTCAACTGTCAACTGTCAACTCTCTATACATCGTCACCTACCCCGACGCTATGGCCGAACTGGTCATCTCGCAAAAGCAACTGGACGACCGGACGCTGACGCTCCGTCAAGGTGACGTGCTCGACGTGGATGCCACGCTCGGGCGACTGCGCGAGCTGGGATTCCACGAGGTCGACTACGTCTATGAACCCGGGCAGTTTGCACTGCGAGGCAGCATTCTCGACGTCTATAGCTACAGCAGTGAACTGCCTTTCCGTATCGACCTGTTTGGCGACGATGTGGACTCTATCCGTACCTTCGAGGTTGACACCCAGCTGTCAAAAGACAAGCGTGAACAGGTGGAAATCGTGCCTGAACTCGGACTGACGGAGACGGAGAAGATACCGTTCCTCTCGTTCCTACCTGACGGTGCCCAACTCGTGGCTAAGGACTTCACGTTTATTCACGATGCCATTGACCGTTCCTATCAGGAAGGGTTCTCACAGCAGGCCCTGACAGAGCGACTGGAAGGTGCAACAGAAATGGAGCAGCAGGCCATCCGCATGGAAATGCAGAAGGACCTCCAGCTCATCAGCGGACAGGTGTTTGCACGCGACATGGTGCGGTTCCGTCGGATAGAGTTCGGCCACCATGCTACCGGTGTGCCCGATGCCACCATTACGTTCCACATTTCACCCCAACCACAGTTCCACAAGAATTTCGACCTGTTACAACAGTCGCTGGAGCATTACCTGGCCGATGGCTATCGTCTCTGCATCCTGGCCGACAGCAAGAAGCAGCTCGACCGTCTGCGCGACATCTTCAGCGGACGGGAGGACAATGGCCCCAAGGTGCAGGGACACGAGATAACCTTCGAACCCCTCGAAAAAACACTGCACGAAGGCTTTGCCGACAACGACCTGAAGACGTGCGTCTTTACCGACCACCAGATATTCGACCGTTTCCATAAGTACAACTTGCGCTCCGACAAGGCACGCTCAGGTAAGGTAGCCTTGACGCTGAAGGAGATTCAGCAGTTCGAAGTGGGCGACTACGTGGTACACATCGACCACGGCATCGGTAAGTTTGGCGGACTCGTCCGCATGCCAATAACCAACGCCCAACACCCATCACCCGACAGCCGGCAGTATCAGGAGATGATCAAGATCATGTACGAGGGCGGTGGTGCCATCTACGTCAGCATTCACGCCCTCTATAAGGTCTCGAAATACAAGGCTCAGGAGAGCGGCGAACCACCGCGCCTGTCACATCTGGGCACTGGCCAGTGGGAGCGCATGAAGGAGCGCACCAAGCAGAAGCTGAAAGACATAGCCCGCGACCTGATCAAGCTCTATGCCACGCGTCGACAGCAGAAGGGCTTTGCCTTCTCGCCCGACTCCTTTATGCAGCACGAACTGGAGGCCTCGTTCCTCTATGAGGACACCCCCGACCAGCTGAAGGCCACCAACGACGTCAAGGCCGATATGGAGCAGGCGCGTCCCATGGATCGGCTGGTCTGCGGCGACGTGGGTTTTGGCAAGACTGAGGTGGCCGTCCGTGCCGCCTTCAAGGCTGCCTGCGACTCCAAGCAGGTTGCTGTACTGGTGCCGACCACCGTGCTGGCCTATCAGCACTATCAGACTTTCTCCTCGCGCCTGAAAGACTTGCCCGTGCGCGTAGAATACCTGTCGCGAGCCCGTAGCACCAAGCAGACATCGGCCATTCTGAAGGACCTGGCCGACGGTAAGATAGACATCCTCATCGGCACACATAAACTGATAGGCAAAAGCGTGAAGTTCCGTGACCTTGGGCTGCTCATCATCGACGAGGAACAGAAGTTCGGCGTGTCCACCAAGGAAAAGCTGCGCCAGCTGAAGACCAATGTCGACACGCTCACCATGTCGGCCACTCCCATACCGCGTACCCTCCAGTTCTCGCTGGTCGGTGCCCGTGACCTGAGCATCATCCAGACGCCCCCCCCCAACCGCTATCCCATCCAAACCGAGATACACACCTTCGGGGCTGAAATCATCTCCGACGCCATCAATTTCGAAATGTCGCGCAACGGACAGGTCTACTTTGTCAACCCGCGCATCAGCGACCTGCAGCGCATCAAGGAAATGATACACAAGTACGTACCCGATGCACGCATTGCCGTCGGCCACGGACAGATGAAACCCGAGGAACTGGAACAGATCATCTTCGACTTCCAGAACTACGACTACGACGTGCTGCTCTCGACGACCATCGTCGAGAACGGCATCGATATTCCTAATGCAAACACCATCATCATCAATGGTGCCAACCGCTTCGGAATCAGCGACCTCCACCAGATGCGTGGCCGCGTGGGCCGTGGCAACCGCAAGGCTTTCTGTTACCTGCTGGCACCCCCACTGGCCGACTTGCCTCAGGATAGCCGCCGCCGTCTGGAGGCACTCGAGCAGTTCAGCGACTTGGGGTCTGGCATTCATATTGCCATGCAGGACCTCGACATCCGTGGTGCCGGCAACCTGCTTGGTGCCGAACAGAGCGGCTTTATAGCCGACCTGGGCTACGAAACCTACGTCAAGATCCTGCAGCAAGCCGTCGTTGAGCTAAGAAACGAAGAAAATATAACTGAGAGAACGGAGAACGGAGAAGTGAGGACTGAGAGGTCTGATTACTCTCAGGGCGAGAAAGCCAATGGTATTCAGGGCGAGCAAGGTAATCATACCTCTCAGTTCTCAACTCTCAGTTCTCAGTTCGATTACGTCTCAGACTGTTCGTTGGAGAGCGACCTGGAACTGTATTTCCCTGACCAGTACGTGCCCAGCGACTCGGAGCGCATGTTGCTCTATCGGGAACTGGACGGCTTGCAGACCGACCAGCAGCTGGAGGCCTACCGCAGGCGTCTGATAGACCGCTTTGGGCAGATACCGCATGTCGGCGAGGAACTCATGCGTGTAGTCCCCCTTCGCCGTCTTGGCAAGTCGTTAGGTTGCGAGAAGATTATGCTGAAACAGGGACGTATGTCACTCTACTTCGTCTCTAATCCTGACAGTCCCTACTATCAGAGTGCAATGTTCGACCGCATCCTGCAGTTCGTCGGCCAGAACCTGCGCCGTTGTAATTTCCGCGAGGTCAACGGCAAGCGCTCCATGAGCATCGCCGACATTCCTACCGTCGATGCCGCCGTACAGCTGCTGGCGCAGATTATTGGGAGCTGAAGATGTCGTGAGCCTCGTCGTAGGCTGGCGACTGAATGGACAGCAGGTTCAGCACGGAATGAAAGATGTAGTGCTGGTCGAGCACGCGCGGCAACTGGCCCTTCTGAGCATCCTGACCAGTGGCAGAGGACTTATAGTTTCTGAAGCCTTCCGATGTCCACACCAGGAACGGTATCTCGTACTGCACCTTGGGAGCCAGCCTCATGGGCAGGCCGTGCATGAAGACCCCATTCTCACCCAGCGACTCGCCATGGTCAGAAATAAAAATCATGGCACTGCGCCAGTCCGTCATCGAGCGGAGCGTATTAATCAGGCTGTCCAGCAGGAAGTCGGTATAACAAATTGTGTTGTCGTAGGCATTCACCAGCCAGTCTACATGCTTTTCGCCCTCCTCCACATTCCGGGCTACGGGTTTGAAGACCTCAAACTCGGCAGGATATTTGCTGGCGTAGCTGGGGCCGTGGCTGGTGCTGGTATGCACGACGATGAGCACCTTGTTACGCTGACTTGACTCTATGCGCTCGCGGAGCTTGTGGAAGAGGATGGCGTCGTGGTAGACGTGTTGGTCAGGATATTTTTCGCCAAGTTCCTCGTTCGTCACGTATTCATCAACATGAATGGGCGGCTCGCCCCAGTTTGACGTTCGCCAAACCACGTCAACGCCCGTACGGAAGGCATAGTTCGGCAGCATCTCGTACAGTTCGTCGCTGTTTTGCGGCTCCAGGATGGCTTTCGTACCGGCGGTCGTATAGGTGGCGTTCGAGGTGGCTTCGAAGACCTTCAGCGCCGTCTGTCGTGCCAGCAGCGGATTGGTCTGGCGCTGATAGCCGTAGAGTTGGAAATTGGCTTTTCGTGCCGATTCGCCTATGACCAGTACCACCACGGCCTTCTCGTCGTCAGTAATTTTTCCGTCCGGCAGCTTGATTTCCTCAGCCTGTTCGTCAGCTTTGCTACTGGCCAGCCGGACGCTGTTCACCAGGTACGACCACGGTTGCAGCAGACCGCCCAGTTCCGTATCGTGCTGGCTAATCCACAGTGTCTGGTTGACATTCATCAGGGCAACGACAAGTACAACGGCCAAGGCGCTGCCACAGCAGATGCCCATTGTCTTGGCCTTGCCGACAACGATAGGCTGCAACAGACAGTATAGTGCGGGGAGCACCCCCAGACCGACGATGGTCAGCCATAGAGGCCAGCTGAAGAATGCAGAGGCTTCGGAGTAGCGGGTATTGAAAACGTTGCCGATGGTTGAGGCATCGATAATGACGCTGTAGGTCAGGATGAAGTATACGGCCGTGGCATTGATGACCGCCAGCAGTGCCAGCACGATGCGCCCGACCCATCGGGTCAGGAACACCAACAGATAGGTCATCATGAAGTTGACCGCCAGCATGATGACCACAAGCGATGCTAACAGCAGCACCCGACCGCCCGGACTCGCATTTGTATTCTCGCTGACGTAGCTGAAGAAGGGTACGTTGTAGCACAGCAGTGTACCTATGCTGATAATCACCGAAAAAGCGAGAAGCGATATGGGCCGAATCTGTTTCATGCTGCGTTTCGAAAAGGTGATAAAAGAGGAATATACGGCAGCCGACTTAGTCGTCAGGGTTGCCTTTGTAGTGATAGGGTTTCAGCATGGGGTTGTCGCCCAGGTCCATCTCGGGTACAGGGGCCTGTATAATCCTGTCGTTTTGCTTACCACGCACGTTACCCTCAGTCATCAGGAAATCTTCGTAGTTTAGGAACGGTATGACCATTCCGAAGATGCCAATACCTTCGCGCACGCCCTCAGGGGAAAGGTTGTTGTAGAGCCGTGCAGTCATGAACAGTGTGTGGTTGTGGATTTCCAGACGGTTGTTGCGGTTGAAGATGGCCAACATCTCCCTGTCATTGAACGTCGTATCGGCCTCGGTGAAGGGACGGCGGATGTTGTTGAAGAACTCGTCGACGGCATCGCTGCGCTTCTCGAAATTGTCCTGTAGGCACTCGCGGATGTTATCGTCCATCTCGGCACGCATCTGCACGTCAGAGGGCACGGTAAACAACGCGACAATGAGCAGAACGAAGGCAATGCCGCCAAGGATGATAAGTTTGCCCAGACAGCTGTTGGTAAACTCCGACGTCATGGACTGTTTCTTGTAAGTACTTCTGTTGGTAGGTTCCATCTTGTTCTCTGTTATTTTAGTGATTGTTATGTATAAGGTTCATAAATTCCTGTCGAGTCTTTGCTTGGTTGAAGGCTCCGCTGAAGTCGCTGGTGGTGGTGATGCTGTTCTGTTTCTCGACGCCACGCATCTGCATGCACATGTGGCGTGCCTCGACCACCACCATGACGCCCAGAGGATGAAGGGTCTGCTGGATGGCCTCCTTGATTTGCAGCGTCATGCGCTCCTGCACCTGCAGCCGGTGACTGTAGATGTCGACCACGCGAGCTATTTTAGAGAGACCAGTAATATAGCCGTTGGGAATGTAGGCCACATGGGCTTTGCCGTAGAAGGGCAGCATGTGGTGTTCACATAGTGAGAAAAAATCGATGTCCTTGACGATGACCATCTGCGAGTAGTCCTCCTTGAACAGTGCCTGGCGCAACACCTCATGG
Organism: Prevotella sp. UBA3757; assembly: GCA_002371715.1. Lineage (GTDB taxonomy): Bacteria > Bacteroidota > Bacteroidia > Bacteroidales > Bacteroidaceae > Prevotella. The sequence continues at coordinate 15,359 of DFGF01000032.1, read as the reverse complement.
GCATCCTCCTGATAGCCGCGCGTCAAGGTCTGCATGGCCTTGGCCACGCGCATAGGTGTCTTAAGCAGTCCTTCGCGCTGCGGGTCTTCACCCAGCAGCCGAAGCACGCCCTCGTAGTGGCTGGCCAATTCGTCGAGGCCTTCCCGTAACTGGGGTTCTTCCGCTGGCGTGACATCTATGTGTAATCCGTTTCCTGTTGTCACAACGTTCAATGATTAAAATGAAGAATGAAGAATTTGCTACCGCTGCATTTAGTGTAGAGTGCAGAGTGTAGAGTTTGCTGCCGCTGTATGGTAATCATAAATTTCAAACTTCTAATTTCAAACTTCAATGAATTACGTTCAACTGTCAACTGTCAACTCTCAACTCTCAACTCCCTCAGTATTGCACGGTGATTTTGCCCTTGACAATTGAGGCCTGGCTGTAGCCCATGTTGCGCAGTTGCACCAGCATCTGGTGGGCTTCCTCATAGGTACGGTAGTTACCCACCCGGCATATCCAGCGCGGCGAGTAGAAGTGTACGTAGACGGGCACTTCGGCAAAGTGCATCTTGATGTTGTTGCCGATACGCTCGGCCTCGATGCGGTCCTTGCGCGAGTTACCTCCGGCAAAGGCCTGCACGCGGTAGCCGTTCACCTTGACACCGCCACGCATCACTTTTTTGCTCAGGTCGGGAGCCGGTGCCTCGGCTTGTCCGTTGTCTGCCTGGCCGTTGTTCCGGGCACCTGCGTCCGCCCTGCTGTCAGACTTCGCCGTGGCCGTTGCTGCGGCTGAGGGCTGCTTGCCGTTGTCTGCCGGTGCTGCAGTACGGACTGTTGCGGGCCTGGCGGCGTTCAGCACCTCGCTATTGACGAGCCGCGTGATGTCATCATCCTGATGGACGGTCACCGTGCCCTTGCCCTTGCCGTTCTGCTGCTGCAGCTGCTGGGTAAACGTCTGCGCCCCTACGGGGCTAAATAAAAAATAAAAAATAAAAAATAAACCATATTTGCACAGGTTATTCCTGCTTCTATATGAACTACTCATGAAACCAAATACCCTTAACACAGTCATCATTTATTTCTTATTTTCTTATTTTATATTTTTTATTTAGGGTAAAGCCCTTCCGGGCTTTACCCACCAGACTATTTCCAAGCGTCAATGATGCCCTTGAAATCAGCGCACTTCAGCGATGCGCCGCCAATGAGTCCACCGTCGATGTCGGGTTTTGCAAACAGCTCGGGAGCGTTCGAAGCCTTGCAGCTGCCACCGTAGAGGATGCTGGTATCGTCGGCCACGGCTTGACCATACTTCTCGGCAATGATGGAGCGGATGTAGGCGTGAATCTCCTCGGCCTGCTCGGCAGTAGCGGTCTTGCCCGTACCGATGGCCCAGATGGGTTCGTAGGCAATAATGATTTTACGGAAGTCCTCTTCGGCCAGGTTGAACACGCTGCCCTCCAGTTCGGCCTTCACCACCTCGTTCTGCTTGTTGGCCTCGCGCTCTGCCAGGCTCTCGCCGATGCAGAAGATGACCTTCAGCCCGTTCTTCTGTGCCAGCAGCACCTTCTCCTTCAGAATTTCGGGAGTCTCTTTGTAGTATTCGCGACGCTCCGAGTGGCCCAGGATGACGTACTCGGCACCGGTCGACTTAATCATCTCTGCGCTGACCTCACCGGTGAAGGCACCCTTCTCCTTGTCGGCACAGTTCTCGGCACCCAGTCCGATGACGCTGCCCTTCAGCTCCTGTGCTACAGATGCCAGGTGGATAAACGGTGTGCAGATGACGACGTCACAGTTGGGTTTGTCAGCAGCGAGTGCCTCATTCAGTTCCTTAGCCAGGGCAACGCCCTCTTGCAGGTTCAGGTTCATCTTCCAGTTGCCTGCTACAATCTTTTTTCTCATGTTCTTTTTACGTTTTTTAAAGTTGATATATCTTATTCTTTTTTATTCTTGTTCTTGTCCTTCTTCTTCAGCCAGTTCGACCACATCCACATTCTGTCAGCCAGCGTCAGCACCAGTAGCGGCAGGACGTACCACAGCAGGATATAGAGTATCTTCTTGGCCACCGAGTCCTCCGGCATCTGCCCTATCTCCAGGAATTGCAGCGGCTTTGACAGCGTCTCCTCCTTGGGCAGTCGGTTGTGGCTCCACTTATGTATCACCTTGCCGTCGCGGAGCAACAGCAGTCCGGGGTTGCTGCGTATCATCGTCTTCAGCACGATGTCGTCCGTCTGGCAGAAAATGTATTCTGCACCGGTGCGCTCACGCCACTGGCTGATGCCCGACTGGCCGCTGGCCGTGAGGCAGTAGAACGGATAGTCGTAGTCCTGGGCATACTCGTGCATCTGATTGATGCGGTCCAGCTGCGAGTCGTCAGCCTGTTCCAGATGTGGTGCCACCAGCAGGAACGTATAGCCCTGATGCAGCAACACCGGCTCGGTAATGTCCTCGCTCTCGCCATCAGCATTGTCCGGCAACCGCTCCACGAAGAAATCACTATATGGCGACTCCTCGCCATCCATCATCTTGAGCCACCCTTCCCTCAGGTCTGTGCCTACGTGGTAGGGGCGGAAGTCAAAGTACGGCAGGTCGTAGAGCGACCATGCTGACACGGCAACGATAAACAGTGCCGAATAATTGATGACTATCCACTGGTTGGTACGCGATATGAATCGCATCATGTCCAGCGGCCAGCACCTGACCACGACCGCCAGCACCAGCAGTATGACGTTCTTGCCCAGTGTCTGCCAGTTGGTCAGCACCAGTGCGTCGCCAAAGCATCCGCAGTCGCTGATGGGGTTGGCCAGTGCCAGCCATAGCGTCACGCACGTCATGACCGACATCAGTATCAGCGTCATCAGTGTCACCAGCCGCCGCCTGATAGCAAACAGCAGGCAGATGCCCAGTCCAAACTCGATGGCCGACAAGGCCACTGATGCACCCAGGGTTGCCATGTCGGCCACGTACTGAGCCAGCCCCAGTGCCTGCAGGTAGTCGTGTATCTTATATTGCGTGCCCAGCGGGTCCACAGCCTTGACAAATCCTGATAGTATCAGGACAATGGCCAATATCAGTCGTGCTATGTTTACTCCCGCCTTCTTCACATCTCAACTGTCATCTGTCACCTCTCAACTCTCAACTTGATCGCTCCGAACACGGCATAGTTGATAATGTCCATGTAGTTGGCGTCAATGCCCTCGCTGACCAGTGTGTCGCCCTCCAGGTCTTCTATTTCCTTTACGCGCTGAATCTTGGTCAGTATAAAGTCGGTGTACGAGCTGACGCGCATGGCGCGCCACGCTTCGTCGTAGTCGTGGTTCTTGCGCTTCATGAGTTCCAGCGCCTGGTGGGCGTACTCGTCATACAGCGTCATGGCCTCATCGTTGCTGATGTCTGCCGAGTCGCTGAATCCGCGCTCCAGCTGTATCAGTCCGACGATGCCGTAGTTGATGAGCGCAATGAACTCGGGACGGATGCCTTCGCCGACGAGCGACTGTTTCTTGATTTCCAGCGAGCGGATGCGCTTGGCCTTGATTAGCAGCTGGTCGGTCAGCGACGCCGGTCGCAGTATACGCCAAGAAGCCCCATAGTCGTGGAGTTTCTTCTCGAACAGCTGGCGGCATTCGCTAAGGGTCTGCTCGAACTGCTCGTTGGTTTTTGCTTCATTATTAGCCATAATCGGCTGCAAAGTTACGAAAATAAGTGAAAAGTAAAAAATGAAAAGTGAAAAATTTGCTCCCCTGCCCCTTTTTTTAAGATAAAATTATATATCTTTTCCTTTGGAGAAGTTACTTTGTACTCGGAAATAAAAAGAAAAGCGCGCTTTTCTTTTGTATTCCTCGCGTTTTTTCGTAACTTTGTAAGAAATCGCAATCTTTCTTTATCTAAAGGCAGTTTGAGAGATTGAGGAAAAATTGGGTTACGATATAGAGACCGTACTCACTTCTCCGAACTGCTACAAATTGCTTCAATGAACACCCGATGACGGGTCACCAGCCTTGTTGTGACTCATCATCGGGTGCAAAGGTACAAAGAAAAGTTGAGATTACGATGTTTCTTGAAAGATTTTCTTCGCTTCAACTGCAATAAAACCTTTTCTTTCACTTCAATACATCGTAAATCTCATCGGTGACTGGCTCCAGCCACTCGTTCTTGCCTTGCAAGCGTCCTTCGGCCGAGCGGTTTGCGCCATCCTGTACGTCTTTATGATAGGTCAGGTGCTGGAACCATGAGTCGCAGGCTGCTCCGTGCCAATGCTTCACTTCGGCAGGGATGGCAATGATGGTGCCGGGAGTCATGGGAACGGCAGGCTTGCCCCATTCCTGATACCAGCCACGACCACTCACGCAAATGAGCACCTGTATTGCCCCGTGGTGGATATGCCAATTGTTGCGGCATCGGGGTTCGAAAGTGACGTTGGCTATGCCACCGTCCATAGGGGCAAGATAACTGTTGCCGACGAAGTATTGGGCATAGGCAGTGTTGGGCTCGTCTTTTGACCATGCAGACCCACTCAAGCCGACTTTTTCAGCCAGTACCTTGGGAATGTCATCAAGCTCTGCCTGCGACACACCCATGTTCCGTGCACCACTGATGTGGGCATGCAGTTGTGCTTCGCAGCCGGGCAGCATATATCGACTCCAGGAAACTATCTTCGCCAATGGTTCCGACCACTGTGGCTGGCGTGGGATATAGTGCCAATTTCTGTCCGATGTTCTGTTTCATTATTTTTTGATTTTATTTATTTTTGCTTGCTGCCACCCAGACGGGTTCCTCACTCATCACGGGTTTGTTGACCGCCATCACACCAGAGAGGTTGTGCGGCACGTAGGGTTCTTCCAAGTAGCGGATGTCATCGGCAGTCAGATGAACATCGAGAGACTTCACGGCTCCCTCGATGTGGTGCAGCTTGGTGGCTCCCACGATGGGCGACTCCACCTTGGTCAGCAGCCAGGCGATTGCTATCTGCGTCATTTCCACACCGTAGCGGTCGGCCAGTTCCACCACACGCTCCACGACGCGGTTGTCCTGCCCGGCGGTGGCATCGTATTTGAAGTGCATGAACGAGTCTTCCTTCTGCCGCTTCGAGGTCTCGCCGGGTCGTTTGGCCAGTTTGCCCGAAGCCAATGCACTGTAGGGTGTCATGGCGATGTTGTCCTCACGGCAAAGAGCAAACATCTCGCGTTCCTCCTCCCGCATAATCAGGTTGTAGTGGTTCTGCACCGAGATGAACTTTGCCCAACCGTGCCGTTCTGCCAGTGCATTCATCTTCGCCAACTGGTAGGCATAGACATTGGCGATACCAATGTAGCGGACCTTGCCCTGACGGACGGCCTCGTTCATACCTTCGAGGATTTCCTCGGCTGGGGTCTTGTAGTCCCAGATGTGATAGATATAAAGGTCCACATAGTCCATGCCAAGATGCTGCAGACTGCTGTCGATATTATTGAGTACGTGCTGTCGGCCATCGATGCCCTGCTGGATTTCCTCATCCGTGCGGGGCAGGAATTTTGTGGCCACTACCACATCGTTGCGCCGGGCCATATCACGCAGGGCGCGTCCCACATACTGTTCCGATGTTCCTAATTGATAGGCAATGGCTGTGTCGAAGAAGTTGACACCCAGGTCAAGTGCCCGGCGGATAATCTCGCGTGTCGGCTCCTCGCCGATTGTCCACGAGTGCTGTCCGATGGTCGGGTCGCCAAAGCCCATGCAACCGAGGCAGATGCGCGACACACGCAGGTCAGAGTTCCCTAGTTTTACGTATTCCATATTATTTCTTCTATCTTTGCTTTTTGAATATCAGTTTCATAGCCTCGGGGTCGAGGGGCTTCATCGTGAGCAGCTTCAGGTCTTTCACCATGTGCATCGTGCCCTGCTTGTACGTTTGGAAGTGGTCTTGGCCATTGAGTGAATAGAACTCATTGCTGTTGGCATTTCCGCGTTTCACAGTTCGAATTCCAGATGTCTGCTGATATGCTGTGATGCCGTCGAGCCATGAGCGGATAGCCGTGCGGTCGTAAGAGGAATAGGTGACGTCGAGACCTTTCAGGATGACGCTCTCTGGAGCCAGTTTTGCAATGGCACTGATGGTCTGTCCGAAGCGTCCTCCGCCCATCGAGCAGAAGGGCACGATGGCCTTGCCACTGAAATCGTCGTGCATGAGTCATCATCTTACGACCTTCTTGCCATTTTTAATGTATATGCCCCTTGATGGCTCCTCAGTCAATAGCCGACCTGCCAAGTCGTAAATGTTGGGGGCTGCCGCTGCAGCGGCTTGGGTCTCGTTGATGCCGGTAAGCGTATGATAGTTGATGGCGGTGAGCCAGTTCTGAATCAGCGATGTCCGATTGGAGTGGTTGGAGTGATTGATCCAGAGATTCTCACTGAAGTAATTGCCGTCGGGCACAAGGCGTTTGCAGTCGGATACGACACCGCTGATACCGCTGCTGGCACTCGACACGATCAGTCCGACATGCTTCCCGGCCATCTGCCATCCATAGTTGAAGAGGAAGGTCTGCATGGGGGCTGCCATCTGGCTCCACCAGAGCGGAGTAACGATGACAAACGTGTCGTAGTCGGCCAGTGATGCCGTTACGGGGTCGATGGCAGGATAGCTGCCGGCATCGTTGGGGGCAGCCTTGATGGCATTGAGCAACTGTGTACCCAGTGCGTAGCCATTGGCCTCGTACTTCAGTCCTTTCTCGGCAGACTGAATCTCCAGCACATCCGCCTGAATCTGGCTGGTCAGCGTAGTCACAATCTCACGACAATAGTTGGTGTAGCTGTAATACACCACGAGCGTTTTGCCACTCACGCCTGTACACAGCAGTGTGAGCATGGTGCAAACGAGAAACTTCATTCTTTTCATAAACATCGGTTATTTGAATATTTGGTTGGCATTCTGGTAGAGAATCATCTTGCGGAACGGTGCGAGGTCAGGCTCCGTCGAGAGGTAGTCCTTCATGCGGGCAAGGCTCTGTGACAGCACCTGCGGGTCGACGTAGGGATAGTCCGAGCCATAGAGCAGATGGTCGGGCGTGGTGATGGTGAGCATCATGCGGATGACCTCGGGCGAGTGTGCGCCGGCGAGGTCGTAGTACAGGGCTGAGAGGTTCGCCTCCCAGTCAATCTCACCCACCATCTTGTTAGCCTGCATCACGGGCGTCAGCGACTTCATGCGCGGCACAGCCAACGGCAGGTAGGCTCCGCAGTGGGGCACCACCACCTTTATATTGGGGTAGCGCGCCAGCACATTGCGCGAAATCATGTTCGCAACGGCGCGGGTAGTCTCCGAGAGATATTCCTGCATGGCGAGTGGTGTCTGTGCCATCACTTGGCGATTGGCAGGCTCAGGACGATGAGGATGCAGAATGACAACAGCCTTTCGCTCGTTGAGCACAGAGAAGAGGGTGTCAAGTACGGGTGTTCCGAGATACTGCCCTGCGACGTTCGTCGCCAGTTTGATGCCGTCAGCTCCCAGTGTGTCGAGTGCATATTTCGCCTCACGGATAGCCGCATTGACATCAGGCAGGGGCAGGGCAGCGCAGAACAAGAAGCGTCCGGGATGCTCGCGTTTGATGCGGGCTGCCGCTTCATTCGTCTGTCGGATAACATCAGCAGAGGCGGGTTGTGGTGCCGCAAGTGTCAGAACCGAGGTCTGCACGCCCGTCTCATCCATCCAGCGCAGATGCTCGTTTACATCATACTTGGGAAGAGGGAAGCCCTCGTCCATCAGTCTGCCCTCCGTTTCAAGAGATGCCACAAACTCAGGGGTGATGATGTGGCTATGCACATCTATCACGCTCTGAGCCTTTATAGTGGTGGCTAATGCCATAGAGACGATAATCGTTTTAAGTCTCATCATAAGCTCTTACTCCATCGAATGTTCCCAACCGCCACGGGTGTCTATGCCTGTAGCGTCCGCGAGTTGTTCCAGGCGGGAGACCTCGTCGGCGGTCAGCCGTATCTTAGTGGCTTCGGCAGCCTCGACGACGTGGCGCTCCTTGGTGGCTCCGATGATGGGGAGCGTGCCTTTGGCAATGGCCCAGGCGATGCCTATCTGCGAGCACGAAGCTCCGTAGTGATTGCCGATGGCAGTCATCTCGTTGGTCAGAGCCTCCAACTGCGGCAGCACAGGGTTGTACTTCTTGCCACGGTCGCTCTCTGCGGGCAGCGGGTTCTCCTTGCTGTATTTGCCGGAGAGTGCGCCCTGCTCCAGCACCATATAGGCCCAGAACTCGATGCCGTGTTCACGGCAGTAGTCGAGCACGCCGCCTTTCTCTGAAGAGCGATAGAGCAGCGAGAAGTGGTTCTGCACGGCAGAGACCTTGAAGCCAGCCTCTCCCAAAATCTCGTTGGCACGCTGAATCTCCTTGATGTTATGGTTCGACACACCCACGCGCTTCACCTTGCCGCTTTTCAGCAAGGGTATCAGACCCGGTGTCCAACGCTCCACATCCATGGGGTTATGAATCCAGTAGATGTCGATGTATTCACAGCCCATGCGCTGGATAGAGGCCTCGGCCATCTTCTCCACGCTGTTTCCATAAATCTCTGCAATCTGTGGGGTGAACTTCGTGGAAATCAGCACGTTCTCGCGTTTGATGCTACTGGCCAATGAACCGAGTATCTTCTCCGACTCGCCCATGTCGTAGGCCGTGGCCGTATCCCACAGATTCAGCCCTGACTTCATGGCAGCCTCGAACACTGGCTTCAGGTTCTCAACGTCTGTCTTACTTCCAAACACGGTGTCGCCACCGAATGCTCCTGCGCCCCAGGCCCAGGTTCCTAATGCAATCTTACTCATAATTCTTCTCTTTTTTAGTTTGATGGTGCAAAGGTACGGCGATTTCCGCACACATTGGATAAACGATTTACTGATATATCAACCAAAATTACGGAATCTCGATTATTTTGTGTAATTTTGCACCCGATATGGAGAAGATATTGAAGGTTCACACGGTCAACGACTACACACGCTACATAGGCGCCCCGGAGATGCATCCGCTCGTCTCAGTCATCCACTACGACGAGTTGGA
>DFGF01000032.1:1488-6278 GCA_002371715.1 Prevotella sp. UBA3757 | reverse complement strand
ACTGTCGCCATTCACTCAACAACTATGATGTCTATGGCATTTTCATCGGCGACGAAACTCTCGACTCCCTGACCTATGGGCTTCAGAACTATACTCTCCACCGCCATGCCCTGATGTGCGTTGCCCCGGGGCAGATTGGCGGCAAGACCGATACGGGCGAGGAAATCCAGGCCAAGGGCTGGGCGTTGCTGTTCGACCCTGCACTGCTGAGCGGCACAGAACTTGCACGGCAGATGTCGGCTTATACCTATTTCTCCTACAACACCAGCGAGGCCCTGCAGATGAGCGATGAACAACGGCAAACCATCGTCACCCTTCTCGAGGCTATTCGTACGGAAATTACGAAAGGCGATGACGACGACCACCAGAGGCGTATACTAGTCTGGCTTATCGGGCTGGTGTTGGAGTATATTGCCCGCTTCTATGCCCGGCAGTTATCGACGAAGACAAAGGAGAACAGCGACCTTCTGTTGCGCTTTGAGACGTTGCTGACCGATTACTACGACCATCAGCTTTATCGCCAGCATGGACTTCCATCCGTCCGCTACTGTGCTCAACAACTGTTTCTCTCGCCCAACTATTTCGGCGACCTCATCCGCCAGCTCACGGGAGACTCTGCCACGGGTGCCATTCGCCGCTTCATCATGAGTCGCGCCCAAACACTAATTATCAGTGGCCACACTGTTGCCGAGACAGCAGAAATGCTGGGGTTTGAATATCCTCAGCATTTTACCCGGATGTTCAAACGCCACTTTGGTCAGTCACCCAGCGAATACCTGAAGAAGTAGAAATTATCAGAAACATGCAGCCCAGGAGGATTTCTTTAGTGATTACACATTATCTCATGGAATCCGCCGTTTGGACGGAATCCGTTGCAAAATTAGCTAAACTTTGACACATTACCAAACAGTTTATATTAAATAAGGTACTTTTACCAAATTATTCTTTGCTTTTTGCGAGAAAATGCTTAATTTTTCCTGCAAAATTCTCAGTTATGATTGACAATATACGAATAAGGAACTATAAGTCAATTGTTGACATCTTTTAATCCTGGGCTATGCCAAAATCTGACAAAGTATCTAACACGTACATCAGAAGATAACGGGAAACAGGTATTATTGACAACACATAATCCCTATATATTAGATGGACTGGATTTGTCAGATGACGGACAACGCTTGTTTGTATGCCGCCGTGATATAGACGGACATACTATATGGTACAGATGAAAAGAATTTGTTCGTAGAGGCTCTGAAAGAGGACTGCGAATATGTGGTTGTGCAGATTGATACTGATATCTGTGCAGAATATGGTGTCGAGCATCTTGCGGATGATTAACTGGCTCTCAAGACCGTCTCGCGGGTTACGGATAAGAAACCTAACAACTTCTCTTGATTCCTCCCAAATTTGTACATCCCTGCATTATAGCCGCCCCTTATCAAGGGGCTCTAAACCCCCGTCTTGCCTTTTAATTACGCGCTTTCTGCGTTAATTCTCCAAAATTGCTTTCCTAAGTCAACCTTTTTTAGTAACTTTGCATCGGAATTATCAAGAACTATAGTATGGAATATATTGTTTCGGCACGCAAGTATCGCCCTGCAACATTCGACAGTGTGGTGGGGCAACAGGCGCTGACCACTACGCTTAAGAATGCCGTGAAGAGCGGGAAACTGGCTCACGCATACCTCTTCTGCGGACCTCGAGGCGTGGGCAAGACCACCTGCGCACGAATCTTTGCCAAGGCCATCAACTGCCTGTCGCCAACGGACGACGGCGAAGCCTGTGGCCAGTGTGAGAGCTGTCAGGCGTTCAACGAGCAGCGCTCGTTCAACATCTTCGAACTCGACGCCGCCTCGAACAACAGCGTTGAGCACATCAAGACGCTGATGGAGCAGACGCGCATTCCGCCACAGGTCGGCAAGTACAAGGTGTTTATCATTGACGAGGTGCACATGCTGTCCACGGCGGCTTTCAACGCCTTCCTGAAGACGCTGGAGGAGCCGCCGGCACACGTCATCTTCATCCTGGCCACCACCGAGAAACACAAGATACTGCCTACCATCCTGAGCCGTTGCCAGATATACGACTTCGAGCGCATGACGGTGCGCAACACCATCGACCACTTGAAGCAGGTGGCCCAGAAAGAGGGCATCAGCTATGAGGAGGAGGCGCTGGCTGTCATTGCCGAGAAAGCCGACGGCGGCATGCGTGACGCACTGAGCATCTTCGATCAGGCGGCATCCTTCTGCCAGGGCAACATCACCTATCAGAAGGTCATCGAGGACCTGAACGTGCTGGACTCCGACAACTATTTCCAGATCATCGACCTCTCTGTTGCCAATAAGGTGGCCGACATCATGGTGCTGCTCAATTCGCTCGTCAACAAGGGCTTCGACGGTGGTCTGCTGGTGCAGGGATTGGCCAAGCACGTGCGTAACGTGCTCATGGCTAAGGATGCCCAGACGCTGCCGCTGCTGGAGGTGAGTGACCAGCAGCGCCAACGCTATCAGCAGCAGGCACAGAAGTGCGAGACGGCGTTCCTCTACAAGGCTCTGCAGCTGACCAACCAGTGTGACATCAACTACCGCCAGAGCTCCAACAAGCGCCTACTCGTGGAACTGACGCTGATAGAGATAGCCCAGATTACGCAGCCCGAGGAGGGGCCGGCAGCGGGGCGTAGGCCCAGAAGATTGAAATCCCTGTTTAAGCAACTGATACAGCAGGCTCAGCCCAAGCAAGCAGCTCCACAGGTGGCTGCGGCTAAGCCTGCCGTATCAACCCCTGTGACCTCCAACAACGTTGAAGATGCGCGCCACGCGGCCTCCGCCGCCAGTGCACAGCTCACAGCGGCAGCTACCGCCTCTGAACAACCCAAGGCACCCACGGCCTCATATAGTGCCGCATCGCGCCCGCAGATTAAGGGTCGGATAGGTTTTTCGTGGAACAACCTTCTGAACCAAGACAAGAAGAAAATCAACATCATCCCAGGCACGCTTGGCGCCAACGACCCCAATGTCGTCGCTACCAAGGACGAGGAACTGGCGTTTACCCAGGAAGAACTTGAACTGCAATGGATGTCGATGTGCAACCGCATGCCCCAGAACCTCAGCGGCATAGCCACCCGCATGAAGAATATGAACCCCTCCATCCTTGACTTTCCACACGTTGAGGTGGTGGTCGACAATCAGTTGGCCATGCAGCAAATGGAGGACATCAAGGGTAGCATCGTCAAGACCCTGCAAATCTATCTGCACAACAAGCGCATCACGCTCTCCATCCGTGTTGCCGAGCACCAGGAACAGGAGAAAATCCTGTCGCGCCGCGAGCAGTACGAGCTGATGGAAAAAGAAAATCCCTCAATCGCGAAACTGAGGGAACTCTTAAGTCTTGAATTGGCTTAATAATAATTATCCATTATCCATTAGATTCAGCGCTACGTGCTAAATCAGCGGCATGCCCATCTTCCGGCATTCGGCGCGCATGTCGTCAGGCCAGATGCTGGCCTGGATTTCGCCTATATGTCCCTTGTGCAGCAATACCATGCACAGTCGGCTTTGCCCGATGCCACCACCTATTGAGAGTGGCAGCTGGCCGGAGAGCAGTTTCTGGTGGAAGTACAGCTTCTCGCGCTCCTCTTTACCCTCTATTTTCAGCTGGCGCAGCAGACTCTCCTTGTCCACACGAATACCCATCGACGACAACTCGAACGAACGTCCCAGCACAGGGTACCAGATGAGTATGTCGCCATTAAGTCCCGTCTGCCCGTTTTCGGCCTTCGTGCTCCAGTCGTCGTAGTCAGGTGCGCGACCGTCATGCTTCTTGCCATTGCTCAGCTTGCCGCCAATGCCGATGATGAATACAGCGCCATATTTCTCGCAGATGGCATCCTCGCGCTCCTTCGGCGTCTTGTCTGGGTACATCTGCAGCAGGTCCTCAGCATGTATGAAATGAATCTTCTCGGGCAGGAAGGGCTTGATTTGCGGATAAGTCTCACAGGTCAGATACTCCGTACGGCGGATAGCCGCATAGATGCGCTCCACCACGTCCTTCAGATAGGCTACAGTACGCTGCTGGCGCGTGATGACAGCCTCCCAGTCCCATTGGTCAACATACAGCGAGTGCAGGTTGTCCAGTTCCTCGTCGGCACGGATGGCATTCATGTCGGTATAAATACCATAGCCAGGTTCAATATGATACTCGGCCAACGACAGGCGCTTCCATTTTGCCAGCGAGTGAACCACCTCGGCGCGTGCATCGCCCAAATCCTTGATGGGGAAGGTGACAGCACGCTCCACGCCGTTCAGGTCGTCGTTGATGCCCAAGCCCTGCAGCACAAAAAGCGGAGCCGTCACACGTCGCAGGCGCAATTCCGTACTGAGGTTCTGCTGGAAAAACTCCTTAATCAGCTTAATGCCCTGCTCCGTCTGTTTCATGTCGAGCAAGGCCTCATATCCAACGGGTTTAATCAGTTGACTCATATCGTAGATTTACTATTTGACAGTTTACTAATTACAGTATATTACATTTTGTGCATGCAAAGGTATTACTTTTATATTAAATTGCAAACAAAATCGCCAATTATTTTTGCAAAATGACAGAAAGTCTTGATATTTGCTAACTTTTTGTCCGTTCAGGCCGGTTTCCTGAGCAAAAATAACCGGAAACGTTAAAAAAGGGTAAGCAAACGTAAATTTTTCGTTTTTCACTTTTCTCTTTTCACTTATTTTTGTACCTTTGCATCCGCTTTAGTGATGTCACAGTGCATCAGGTCCCGTAGCTTAGCTGAATAG
>DFGF01000032.1:0-1363 GCA_002371715.1 Prevotella sp. UBA3757 | reverse complement strand
CCCATAAATAAAGGGTTTCTCGATGTTTCGTATAAGGAAATACAATTTCCATTTTTGGAAAAATAATCGTCAAATACAACAGAAAGTGGTCTCACTGCGGCCAAAATTCCAGATTGATTGTTGACTCACATTACAATTTCTATTACACAATTGTCGACTCACTGCGTCGACATTCTTTAGAATGATAGGTTAACACACTTACAGAATTCATCAGACATCTTCCATCAAACATCTGACATTTTTCTTGTAGTCCCTGAAGCGATTCAAACTATCAGGTGTTTTTGCCTATAAGTGAACAACATTGTACCCTCCAATTATGTAATACCCATCCTATATCCTCTCAAATCCAAGACTGCTATGGCCTTCCATAATAGAGAAATTCAAAAAAACGATTGTACCGCTTTTGTGACGATACTTTTCCAGTTGCCAATTTCTTCTGGTTAATTTGCTAAGGCTTGTATAGACACTGACAGCATCCACTGCTATCTGAGAGTTACCATCAGTTAGGTTGGCTGATAGTTCTAAAGATATACTTGTTTCTCCTAACCCCGATATTGACATGTTTACCTCTACATCCCATAGAGCACTGTGGATTCTGTATTGGTTCACAATCCGATCATCAAGAACTTGGCAGTTTGGCTTAATCACTGGTATTCCAAATTTCGCCATCTCTTTAGTAATCCCCAAGAATGAATCAGCCAATTGTCATTATCACTATTATTATCATTATGGCACGCGTTCGGATGCGGTGGCATGCGATCGCATGCAATCGCAGGTGGTTGCTCTTCCTGATGCTGCTTCTCATACCTTTTCTTGGCATTCGTAACATTACGCTCACAACGTTCTTCATACTTCTTGTGGTCACGATCTATCTGCGTGCATAGCATCGTAAACAATGCAGTCAATGCAGTATCTGACGATTCGAGCATCTGTCCATCCCTACCATAGCGTAGTACTGCTTTGAAGAGAACACCAGCCTGCTCATCAGTCAGATAATCGATAGCAACAGCGCTATCGAGATAGAGAATAATGCTTTTGATTTCTTTCTTTGCCATATCAAAATACTATTTCAATTTTGGGCTGCAAAAGTAAATCAATAAAGCGACGATACAAGTGATTATAGCAAAATCTCAAAAATTTAACATTTCAAGGCGATATTGTTCACAGAATTTCGGACTCTGCCTGAAAAAAAGTACTCTTGAAATTTGGCTTATTTCAATGTCAACTCCAATAGCTCTGCCGCAATTTCTGGGCAATCTATCCGCATCAGACTATCTTCCTCCCGCCCTCTGGAGAGAAGGTTTAAACTGCCATACCAAACAAGTGATTGGTCAATTGCAGCATAACGTTCATGACACTTATT
>DFGF01000099.1:7705-7919 GCA_002371715.1 Prevotella sp. UBA3757 | reverse complement strand
TTACAGGAAAATACCTGAAGCCGAAACTCGCTAAGTAAGTTCTTCCAAACCATTTCGCGGGAATTTTTAGAAAGCTTTCCAAAACTTTTTAGAAAGCTTTCAAAAAATATTTAGAAAGCTTTCCAGGAGTATTCAGGAAGCCTGCCAGAGAAGCCTGGTTGACTTGCCGGCTTAACGCTATATAGCGACAGATTCTTGTTGTTCGTTGGAACCA
>DFGF01000099.1:3973-7635 GCA_002371715.1 Prevotella sp. UBA3757 | reverse complement strand
TGGTTCCAACGAACAACAAGAATCTTTCAGCGTAACGCAACGATGTGACCCTCATCAGAGGTCGTACAGTTAAAAATTATTAATTCAAAAACATTTCTCGTCTTTCGTTTCTCAATTCTCATTTTTTATCACTACCTTTGCACCCGCTTTCAGAAATGATGAGAGCAAAAGCGTTCTGTGAAATGTTGCCGATATGGCTCAGTTGGTAGAGCAACGCATTCGTAATGCGTGGGTCGCCGGTTCGAGTCCGGCTATCGGCTCATTGTACTTCCTGAGTCAGAATAAGCATGGGAACATGCGTGTTCTGGCTCTTTTTCATTTAAGAAGTTTGCAGACACAGGCGGAATTAGCTCAGTTGGTAGAGCATTGGCTTCCCAAGCCGAGGGTCGCGGGTTCGAGTCCCGTATTCCGCTCAAAAAATCCCCCCCGACATACACAATAAAAACACCGAATGAAGCGTTATAAGTAACGATGACGTTTAGAAATATCATATCACTACTGCTGCCGTTGGTTGCCCTTCAGGTGTCAGCCCAGCAGTTCACACTCAGCGGACGTGTCGTCGACGAAGACGGCAAGGCTATCGAGCTGGCTACGATTTCATGTCTGGAACAGGGAGCCGTCACCATGGCCAACCTGCAGGGCGACTACTCACTGACACTGCACTCGGCCGACTCGGTGGTGGTGAAATTCTCGATGGTGGGCTACCAGACACGTCAGCGCGTGCTGCGAAATCCCAAGGGTAACCAGCGCCTCATCATCACGCTACACCCGATGCAGGCACTGGACGAACTGGTGGTGACCGAACGGCGACGCCAGACCACGGGCACCGAGCAGCTGGACGCCAAAGCCCTGCGCCAGACGCCGTCGACCACGGGCAATGCCGTCGAGGAGCTGGTGCAGCAACAGGCAGGCGTGTCGACGCACAACGAGCTGTCGTCGCAATACAACGTGCGCGGTGGTTCGTTCGACGAGAACTCCGTATATATAAATAATGTAGAGGTGTACCGCCCGCTGCTCATACGTAGCGGACAGCAGGAAGGCCTCTCCATCATCAATTCCGACATGGTGGAGAAAATCGGCTTTTCCAGCGGCGGCTTCGAAGCGAAGTACGGCGACAAGATGTCGTCGGCACTGGACATCCACTATCGCAAGCCCACCCGCCTGGAAGCCAACGTGCAGGCATCGCTGCTGGGCGCAAGTGCTTTTATCGGGTTTGCCAGCAAGGCTAAGGTGACCGCCGCAGGCCGACAGCCGACAGCCAAGTTCACCATGAGCCACGGACTGCGCTACAAGACCAACCGCTACCTGCTGGGCTCGCTCGAGACGAAAGGTGAATACCGCCCGAACTTCCTGGACTATCAGACGTATATCACCTACCAGCCTAACGAGCGCTGGAGCCTGGACATGATAGGCAACATTTCCGAGAACCACTACAACTTCAAGCCTACCGACCGCGAGACGTCGTTCGGTACGATGGAGAACGTCAAAACCTTCAAGGTCTATTTCGACGGACAGGAGCGCGACGTGTTCCGCACACTGTTCGGCACCATATCCGTCACGCGCCACCTGAAGCCCGCCACAAGCATCAAACTGCTGGCCTCGGCTTTCCACACCAAGGAGCAGGAGACCTTCGACATTATGGGCCAATACTGGCTCGACGACACGCAAACCCAGGAGCAGCTGGGTGTTGGCTCGTATATGGAGCACGCTCGCAACTACCTGACAGCCGACGTGCAGAGCGTGAAACTGATGATGAACCACAAGGCTGGCCGTCACGATATGGAGGCAGGAGCTACCATTAAATGGGAACGCATCAAGGAGAACTCGCGCGAGTACGAGATGCGCGACTCCAGCGGCTACAACGTCCCCCACTCTGCCAACCGTCTCGACCTGATATACTCGCTGGCATCGTATAACGAGATGAAGACACGGCGCATAGAAGCCTACGTGCAGGACACATACCGCTTCCAGTTAGGCAAGCGTACCGACGAGCAGGGACAGGAACGCGCCTGGCACATGACGCTGAACTACGGCATGCGCCTGTCGAACTGGAGCTACAACCGCGAGACGGTGGTGTCGCCACGCATCTCGCTGGCAGCCATACCCTCGTGGAATGAGAATCTGACGCTGCGCCTCAGCACAGGACTCTATTACCAGACACCGTTCTACAAGGAGCTGCGTGACACGTCGACCGTCAACGGTCGCACCATCGTCACCCTCAACCAGAAAATAAAGAGCCAGCGCTCCATCCACGTCGTGGGTGCCCTGGACTACCGTTTCAACATGGCCGACCGCCCCTTCCGCTTCACCGCCGAGGCCTATTATAAGGCCATGGCAAATCTGGTACCATACAACGTCCAGAACATGAAGGTGATATACTATGGCGAAAACTCAGCCAGCGGCTATGCTGCCGGTCTCGACTTGAAGCTGTATGGCGAATTTGTGCCTGGCACCGACTCGTGGCTCACATTCTCAGTGATGTCCACACGCCAGCGCATCAACGGCCAAAGCGTGCCCATGCCTACAGACCAACGATGGGGCATCAACTTCCACTTCACCGACTATTTCCCCGGTACCGAGCGCTGGAAGATGACACTGCGACTGGCCTATGCCGACGGACTGCCCTTCGGTCCTCCCCATCGCGGACTGGAGTACCAGCAGTTCAGAGCACCGGCCTACAAACGTGCCGACATCGGCATGAGCTACCTGCTCGTGGGACAGCCACAGCAGAAGCCCTCGTTCCGCAAGCCCCGCGTATGGCTGGGAATAGACGGATTGAACATCTTCGGCATCTCGAATGTCAATTCATACTATTGGGTGACCGATGTCACCAACCACCAGTATGCCGTACCGAACTACCTGACTGGTCGCCAGATAAACGGTAAGGTCATTGTAGAATTATAAAGAAACACATGAAACAATTTTTTATACTCTTACTGACATGCATGACAGCCCTGACAACACAGGGCGCTAAAGTGACACCCAACGAGCAGCAGGCCCGCCGTCTGTTTGACGAAGCCTACAACCTGGTGTTCGGCCCCAAAGGCTCGCAACTCGAATACTCGGTGAACATCATTGGTATCTACAAGACCCAGGGCACTATCTGGAATATGGGTAAGATGAGCAAGTTTGCCGACGAACGCTACATAGCCTGGAACGACGACGTGACGTACTACCGCTATGAGCGTAAGAAAAACACCGTGACCATATACGATGCCCATAGTGACGAACGCGACAAGTATGCCACCAAGTTCAAGTTCTATCCCGAGAACTACACCTACCGCATCAAGGACGACAAGAAGGGACTGCTCATCACGCTCAAGCTAAAGGACAAGGCCAAGGGCATTAAGGAGATACGTACCCTCATCGACAAGTACACACACTATCCGAAGCGTGTAAGAATCAAGTATGGCATCTTCCACGTCACCATCAAGATCAATAATTTCAAGCCGGGCGGACTCACCAAACAGATGTTCACCTTCCCGCGCGAGCAATACGCTGGGTGCACGTTTATCGATAAACGGTGAACGTTTAACTTAAAAATACCAAAAAAAAGAGCACGCCACGCTACGCACATTGCATCTGTGTACCCCCACAAAAAATAATTTTATAAAAAATTGACGAAATGTTTGCACAGAACAAAAAAAAATTGTACCTTTGCA
>DFGF01000099.1:0-3916 GCA_002371715.1 Prevotella sp. UBA3757 | reverse complement strand
GTTATCCTGAAAACAATCTTTTTACCTTAAAAAGGACTAATACCTATTGAAGATATAGAGTGGTTGCCTGTGAGGGTCACCACTTTATTTATGATGGTACCGTCCGGCAACTCGGTTGAATCATGACAGGACTACAGCACTAAAGGACTTTCACGGCATCATCATGTGTGAATGAATCGTTAAACTTTCATAATTGTTATAACAAAATCCCAAATTATAACACTAAACTACAAAAAAAATAGTACCTTTGCGCCCGATTTAGTCCGTGGTGGCTCAAAGAAGTCGCAACACAACGTTGCGCGCCATGCGGAAAAACCCGTTAAACAATTAAAAATAAACAATGTACGCAATTGTAGAAATCAACGGTCAGCAGTTCAAGGCTGAGGAGGGCAAGAAGCTCTTCGTCAACCACATGAAGGATGTGGAAGCCGGTAAAACTGTTGAATTCGACAAGGTACTGCTTGTCGACAACGAAGGTTCAGTACAGGTAGGTGCACCCACCGTAAGCGGTGCCAAGGTAGTATGTGAGGTGGTTAATCCCCTCGTAAAGGGTGAGAAGGTTATCGTGTTCAAGATGAAGCGCCGCAAGGATTCCCGCAAGCGCAACGGTCACCGTCAGCAGTACACCCAGGTAGAAGTTAAATCAGTAATCGCTTAAAACGTAGGAGGAACAACATTATGGCACATAAAAAAGGTGTAGGTAGTTCTAAGAACGGCCGCGAGAGTGCAGCTCAGCGACTGGGCATCAAGATTTTTGGCGGTCAGAAGGTATTGGCAGGCAACATCATCGTTCGTCAGCGCGGCTCAAAGCACAATGCTGGCAATGGCGTTGCCATGGGTAAGGATGACACTCTGTATGCACTTGTTGACGGAACGGTACAGTTCCACAAGGGCAAGCGCGACAAGAGTTATGTTTCAGTAATTCCTGAGCCCCAGGCCTAAGAGACAAACAAACAATACTTATTCCAAACAAACAGAAAGAGACTACCCGCCGGGCAGTCTCTTTTCTTACATGCTATTTTCCCAAAAGCACTATTTCCTGACTATCACGCTACCACTGGCCTGATGGGTTGCCAATATCAGGACTTCGGCAATCTGAACGTGAGCAGGCGCATTGGCTGCAAAGACAGCTACGTCAGCAATGTCATCGCCAGTGAGAGGCTTGATGCCCTGGTAGACGTTGGCAGCCCGCGCCGTATCGCCACGGAAGCGGACGTTGCTGAAGTTGGTTTCCACCAGGCCCGGCTTCAGGTTCGTCACACGCACAGCACTGTCGGCAACATCGATGCGGAGACCGTCGGACAAGGCTTTGACAGCTGCCTTGGTAGCGCAATAGACATTGCCGCCGGCATAGGCAGCATCACCAGCCACAGAGCCAACGTTAATGACATGGCCACTGTTGCGGCTGACCATGTCGGGAACCACCAGGCGCGTCATCGTCAGCAGTCCCTTGATATTGGTATCAATCATCGTCGACCACTCGTCAATGTCACCCTCGTATTCCGGCTCCAAGCCTAAAGCGAGACCGGCATTGTTGACGAGCACGTCAATCGTCTGCCATGCTTCGGGCAGGTTCTCAATAGCCTCCCTGGCCTTCTCGGCATCGCGTACGTCGAACGTCAGCGCCATCACCTCGGTACCCTTCTGCTCCAGCTCGCTACGAATCTCGTTGAGACGCTACTCGCTGCGGGCAGTCAGAATAAGGCGATCGCCATTCTGGGCAAACTTACGGGCACAGGCCAGTCCGATGCCGCTGGTCGCTCCTGTTATCAGTACAGTCTTTTTCATAGAGTCATCAGATGGGGAGTATCAGTACAAAACGGCTTCCTGGTCCGGCAAACTCGGCATCGAGCAGCAGGTCACCACCTAAGCGGCGGGCAATATTCCTGGCTACGGTGAGGCCGATGCCGTCGCCATCGAAGAACTGGTTGAGCTTGACAAAAGGCTCGAAGATGCGTTCACGATCAGCAGCCTCAATGCCAGTGCCGGTATCCTCGACGGTGTAGATGACCTGCATCTTCTCCATATCGACGTTGACCAACAGCCGGACAGTACCTTCAGTCGTAAACTTCAAGGCATTATCCAACAGGTGAGTCAGGGCACGCACAGCCTTATCAAGGTTTGTTGAGAGCATGGTGGCCGCAGCGTCGGGAGCAATGACGGATTCAAACTTCAGGTACTGAGCCTTGTCAATGCCTGAAAGGAGGATGGCTTCGTCGGAGACCTGAGTGACCATGACATTGTCGGTACGCTCCATCGGGGGAAGGTCAGCGGGCAGTTCGTCGAGGTCGAAGACCTTGGCCAGCAAGCCCTGCGACTTGACATCACCAGCAGCACGCAATGCTGCCTGCAGCTGGCGCAGTAATGGCGTCTGGATCTCGTCCTTCTTCTGCTTCTGCTCCTTCAGTGTGTTCAACTCTGAGGTAAGGGTATTGCATCGCTTCTCGAGGGCCTCGTTGACCTGACGCGACTTTTCCTTCTCCTCTTCCATCTTATCGAAGGCCAGCAAGGCCTGCTCATAGCCTTCACCCACGTTGTCGAAATTCTTCTCGAGGGCACGATAGTCTTCGAGCAGTTTCTGCTGCTCGTCAACACGGCGCTGATAGTCGCTGAGCAGCTGCTGCTGTTCGGCAGCCTGCTTGTGGCTGGACTTCAGCTCGAAATAATATGCTATGCCAAGCACAACGGCAATGGCAAGAGCAACGAGGAAAGCGTACAACATATATTACTCAGCTTTCTTTTCAACCTTCATAAACTTGGTAAAGCCCGTCATGGCCAGCACTTTGTAGATTTCAGGGTTCACATTGGTCATCTTGAACTGGCCACGCTGCTGCATGACGGTGCGCATGGTCTTCTGAATGATGCGCAGTCCACTCGAGGCCATGTAGTTAAGTTCAGAGCAATCCATCTCGAGGTCGACGCCTCCGTCGGCCAGTGCGGGCTGGATATCCTTTTCAAACTCAGGGGCATTCATTGTGTCAATACGCTGTCCGGTCTTGATAATGGTTTTACCATTCTCTTTAATAATCTGTGTCATAGTCGTAAATATTTTAATTGTTATTAATTGTTTTATACTTTTTTTACTGCTCAATCGTCTTCTTCATAGTCAGCAGGTTCCTACCCTCAAGTCGCTGGTAGGTCACCTCGTTCATGATGTTCTTGACGATATAAATACCCATACCTCCAATGTCGCGCTCCATAGGGTTGACATTGGGGTCAGCATCCTCCTTGGCTGTGGGGTCGAACATCTGTCCCCGGTCGCTGAGGGTGAAGGTGAGTTCCTGCCCATGACTCTCAGCCTCCAGCTCGATGTCGGCAGTCTTGCCTTCGGGATACGCATAGAAAATGACGTTTGACACCATCTCCTCGAGCACCAGGTTGAGATTCATCCGGAGTTCCATATCAAGATCCAGTTCGTCGGCAATATCGTCGACAAACTGGTTGACCCGAGCGAGCTCGCTCACCTGATTTTTAATTGATATTTCCTTTCTCATAAGCCTATGTTATTGGTGTTAATAGTATTGGGAACATGGACACACAGCATGGTGAGGTCATCGTTGGGCTCGGCACCGTCACGATGCTTCTCGACTTCCGAGCGCAGCATCTCGATGGTGTCGCGCGAACTGGTGAATGGTGTGTGTGCCAGTATGTCCAGCAGGCGTTCGTCGGTGAACTGCTCCTGCTGGCGGTTTTCGGCCTCGTTGAGTCCGTCGGTATAGACGAACAGCGGACGACCGGCGATTGTTTCAATCTCCTCACCCTCGTACTCGAAGTTGGGCCAGAGTCCGATGGGACAGTTGGGTATCATGTCGATGAAGTCTGCCCTACCCTCGCCTAACAATACCGGGGGATTATGGCCGGCATTGCAGAAATCAAGGTGACCGGTACGTAAGTCAACGAGTCCGAGGAACATGGT
>DFGF01000039.1:65925-67531 GCA_002371715.1 Prevotella sp. UBA3757 | reverse complement strand
CGGGTCTCGATGCCTATCTTAAAGTGGCGGTGGACGTTGGGAGCCGTGTGGTGGTTCTGGCCGCCGTCGCGCTTCTCGTCGAGTATGCCGAGGCCGCCGTGGAACACGTAGACAGGGCCAAGGTAGTCCCAGCGGTTCTGCAGGTGTATCTGGCGCACGTTGGGCTGGTCCAGAAAGCTGTCGCCGTTGTCGTCATGGTGCCCCCAGTCGTTCTCGTAGTGGCCCAGCACCTCGGTATTCACCTGGCCCAGGTGGATGTTAGCGTCGGCGTTGGCCTCCAGCTTGCTTTTCGTGTTGCCATAGAGGTTGACGGTGATGCCCTCGTCGTCTTCCGGCTTCAGGTATTCTACGTTGATCTGGCCCGTAATCGACTCGTAACCGTTACGCACGGACGACGCCCCTTTTGACACCATGATGCTCTTCATCCAGGGACCTGGCGTATAGCCTAAGGAGTAGGGAGCCGAGGCTCCGCGGAAGTTGGGCAGGTTCTCGGTGAGCATCTGTACGTAGGTGCCCGACAGTCCCAGCAGTTTGATCTGTTTGGCGCCGGTGGCAGCATCGCTGTAGTTCACGTCGACCGACGGGTTGGTGGTGAAGCTCTCGCCCAGATTGCAGCAGGCGGCCTTCAGCAGTTCGTTGCTCGTAATCAGGCTGGCATTCTCTACGTTACGCATCTTGATGGTGCCCGAGCGGCGTTTCACCACCTGCACCTCCTGCAGTGTCTGGTCGGCCAGTCTGCCCACGCTGTCGGTCTGTGCCAGCACGCCGTCGTGCGATATGTAGCAGAGGGCAAGCACTGCAACCAGTTTCTTGCTAATAGTATTGTTCATTGATATGGTTTTGTTCTTAATTCATTTGTTGACTCATGCTTGTTAGTGACAGGACACTATCGCGTCCTGCCCCATCTTCGAAAAGATGCGGCTGAGGGGAGTCTGGTGGTCAAATGATAAGAACGCGGAGCCGGGCCAGATAGGCCCGTGGGGGTATCGGCACTTTGCTGGGACAGAATACTTCCTGCGGAAGCACGTCACCATTGGCCGAGGATGAGACAAAGCTGCTGATGGCAAACAGCAGGGGCTGTACGGCTGTGAAGTCTGGATGGAACACCGGTGCCTCTACCGATGGCGACAGGTGCTTCACCGTGTATTCCATGCACCGGTGCTGTACCATGGGGTGGTGCGTACCAGTGCAGTTGCATGACATCTGCGTCATGCTCATGCTCTTGCTGGCCATCTCTGTCGTGCTGACAATGAAGTTCCTGCCCGTGTGCATACAGTGCGCAAAGGTCACTCCCACCGTCAGTTGAACCACCAACAGTGCGAGCACAATGGCCGTCAGCGAAGCGAATAGTCTCTTCATTTTCATTGTCAGTAACGCTTTTCGGGTGCAAAGGTAAGAAAAAAAATGGAATTCCTTGCTGCTTTCCCGGTTTTTTCTTACTCTGACCAAAAATCCGGCGATTCGTTTGGTCACCCACATACGAGTGGATACGAGCGGAAGAACAGCGATACGCAAAGAAAAAAGTGGAAAGATTTGGCAATTTGAAATATTATTCATACTTTTGCAAGAGAAAAGAATAAAAGAGAATAAAGAAGAATAAAAGAGA
>DFGF01000039.1:64709-65881 GCA_002371715.1 Prevotella sp. UBA3757 | reverse complement strand
AGAATAAAAGAGAGTAAAAGAAAGTAAAGATGGATAAAAATGAAGATATCTATAGTCTGTTTCAGCCTACATTCGGGAATAGGCCGGAACAGTATATTGGCCGCGATGGAGTGATTGAGCAGTTCATGGCAGGGCTTACGGAGCCTGTGGGGTCGCGAAACCGTTGTACATTGTTCCTTGGACAACGTGGAATGGGCAAGACGGCTCTACTGCTGGAACTGAACGATCGTGCACAAAAGGCAGGATATGTGGTGGCTCGCGTAACTGCCCACGAGGGGATGCCTCAGGCTATTATCGAGCAGTTTCAGCTGAATGGCTCGAAATTCTTCAATGACGATAAACGGAAACTAACAGGCGTGAGTGCCGGTGCGCTGGGATTCTCGTTCGGTCTTACTTTCTCGGAGGCAGCACAGAGGCAATATGGCTTCCGTTCGAAGATGTCATTGCTGTGTGACAAGTTGGCGGAAAAGGGCAAGGGTGCCCTCATCCTGATTGACGAGGTGTGCACATCGGCAGCCATGCGTGAGGTGGCATCGGCTTATCAGGAACTCGTGGGCGACCGCAAGAACATTGCAATAGCGATGGCTGGACTACCGCATGCAGTTTCCAGCGTATTGAATGATAGTGTGCTCACTTTCTTGAACCGTGCAACCAAAGTGGAATTGGGACTGATTTCTACCAACCTGATTAGGGCTTATTACGAGCGGGCATTCAAATCGATAGGCATTAAGGCTTCTAATGAAATCCTTGACCATGCTGCATTATCGACCCGTGGATTCCCATACTTGATGCAGTTGATAGGTTACTATATGATTCAATATACACCAAGGGACGAAGTCGTAACGGATGATATCATGAATAAGGCAGAAAAAGCGGCGATGAAGGATATGGATGACAATGTGTTTAAACCGATTCTAGCTCCTTTGTCGGATAATGACAGGATATTTTTACAGGCGATTGCTCACTGTGGTGGAACCGTGACAACTTCTAAGTTGCGGGCGAAATTAGGTAAGAAAGGACCGGCCATACAGCCATATCGCAAGCGACTGATAGAAGCGGGTGTCATAGAGTCTCCAAGACGTGGAGAACTGGTGTTTGCCGTACCATATTTGGCAGATTATTTGCTGACATTATAATAAAGACTACAATAACTGCCACCCATCCTCACGGAC
>DFGF01000039.1:60521-64617 GCA_002371715.1 Prevotella sp. UBA3757 | reverse complement strand
TTTAATTCATTGTTTACTCACGGTGTCGGCGGTCTTCACAGATGGTCGCCACCCTTATTAACAATTTAATCTTAAACTTAAAAAACAAATTCAATTAATCTTAAATAGTCGCAAAGCGAGGAGTCGAACCTCTTATTGTACCCATCTCTTTGTACGGCTTGCGTTTTACATCATCCATCTTACATCATCCCTCGTCTGTCTAATCGTCTTTTGAACTGGGGCATTTGACGTGATGACCTGCGGTACCCTTTTTTATTAAATACACAAACTGAAACTTATGTTCTAACGTTTGATGGCATGCTTCCAATCAATACTGTCAGTAGACTTGGACATATCTACTTCGTCTGACTTGTTTGGATTGGTTACTTGGGCCTCAAGTTGATTCACTCGTTGCTGAAGTTCATCTATTCGATTCTGTTGTGAATTGTGCTTCTTTTTTGCATCATTATAGCCAATATAGAAAACAACAAAAGTTAGGACAACGTCTAAAAAGGCGTTGGTCATTGAATTTCCCAATTTGAATTCACAATAGATGCTTGTAGTTAATAAAAATAGGATAGCGAACCATCCAATGTATCTGTTTGTATTTGTCGATATCATATGATTCTTTTGGTTTAGTAAATCTGGGGCGCAAGGCGCGAGGCCTGCGCCCCAGATTGGTTAGATTATCTCACATCGGGTGTTGCCCTCTGTGTACGTGGTTCTTTAGTACTTCACAATCTGGTCAGTCGACCACTCGCCGAAGTAGTTGTATGCAGTCGTGCCTGAAAGTAATGCATTAGGTGTGAACGTACCGCCATTGTAAACTGTTGCACCAGTGCCGAGGAATGTACCATCCGAAGGAACGAGCTTGTTGCCCTTCTCAATGATGATGCTCTTGTTAGCGTTCACGATAACACCCTTCAGTTGTTTAAGATATCCTCCTGTATTGACAACCTGAGTGCGCAGGCCATTGAACACAACGTACTTAATCTCATTTTCTATTTCTGTGAATTCGATGTTGGCACTTACAACGATAGTGTTGTACTTCACGTTACCAGCAGGAGTCACATAAGTAGTCTGATCAGTAGGCCATGTGTACTTAATGAAGCCATTTGCAGCAGCATTGTTGACAGATACAATAGCAGTCGGATTATTATTTGGCAATTGTACAGTACCCATCTTGTTCGTTGAAGCGTTAAATGCATTATCGAAATCAGAAGTCAGTTCGTTAGTGGACAACAGAGTGATAGCATTAGCATCCTTCATGTCGATAAAGCCATAGTTGTTGAACTCACCAGAGGTGCCTTCTGTTACACCTACAACACCATAGTTGTTGATAACACCATATTCACCTGCTTTCAGGCCAGTAGCGTCATTCTTAATCTCAACACCATAAGCACGGAGCTCAGCTGTAGTGTTCGTATCAGAACCGACGTCGATGGTACCAAGGTTAGTGAGAGCGTTCTTGACAGTGGTAACCATGGTGATCTTCATCGTTGCACCTGCGGCATTTGCAAGAGTGGTTGTAGTTTCACTCAGCTGAATATTGGTGGCATTAACTGTGAGTGTACCCTCGTTGGTGATAGACTTCACCTTGTCGTCAACAGTGAGTGCAGTCTTGGCATCAGATCCGCCGCCCCAAGTCCACTGGCAGTCTTTTGAGAGGTATACATCCGTAGCGACAGCAAAGACTTTGTTCAGAGCAGGAACCTCTTTAGCATTGGCGAGATCACCCGTCTGACCATCCTGAGTGATAATGATCTTCGGAGTGCCGTGAGAGGTGCAAGCCTGAACAGTCACCTTCTTCGTAGTAGCATTGATGGTCTGGAGCAGAGCGATAGAGATCTTAGAAAGCTTGAATGTGTTGTCAGAAGCACTCTTTTGATCAAGATTCAATATCACGGACTCATCCTTGCCAGAAGCGATATAGTACCTCAGAGCCTTCTGGAGGTGATTGTCGTCAGTGATGTGCATACCATTCATCACACATTTAGAAAAGTCAACCGTAATGGCATACTTACCTACATGGTCACCATACTGGTTTACGAATGTATTATGCTTTGTAGCATCAATGTCCCAGATCTTTTTGTCAGTATCAAGAGTCTCGTCTTCAGTAGAAGAATCACCAAACTTAATCCACTCCTTAGCAGTTTTGCCTGTAGGAATCTCCCTTGCGTAAGCAACATTTTGAAGAGTTACCTCAGTATCATCACCATCTTTATCGTTGATAGTAACTGTACCAAAAGTTGTCTCATATGTTGTTACGACCTTGTCATCAAGTGCTGCATCACCGGTTGTTACAGGCAGGCTGTTGAACCAGAACCATCCCTTGCTGCCTTCAGTGCCAGTATTAATTTTCGATTTGTCTTCATTCTCCAAAGTGATAGCACCGTCAGTGAAGCTAAAGCCGTAAGCAGCTGCCACATTACTTTTGTCTGCCCAGAATTTACCATCGTGCTTTTCGCCCACTACACTAGCAACCTTAACAGGCTCCTTACCTAAAGCATCAGGACCATAAGTGAAAGTGGTGGCAGAGATTGAACCTGATCTTTGCAGGTCTACAGTTATCTTAGAGATGTCAACAGCACCGACTTCCTCGTCCTTTGCAATTTTGAAATTGATATCCGTTGCACCAGAAATTGGGGTTTCTGAAGCGAACTTAGGATTGTTATTCTTATAGGTCAAGTCAAGAGCTGTACGGTTAGAGAAGAGAGCAGCATAGAGATCGTACTGTTTGCCAATACCTGGCAGGTCCCATTTTGTTGTGCCGACCGTATGTCCAGCGGGATCAACATCAGTCCACTTATCGCCGATAAGGATAGCAGTGGCAGCAAGAGCTTTGTATGGAGCGCTGTTATGCTTTTCGCTAGCATCGTTTGCCAGTTTCTGCTCAGCCAAAGAGAAGTGAATCTTGTCGGGTGATACAACGCTCTTATCGTACGGACGATAGAGGAAATACTTACCCACATAGATGGATGTTTCAGGCACGAACTTACTGCCCTTCTGAGTCAAAGGATGATTCTGGAATGCATCACCAGTAATCGAGACCTTTGGAGTAGTGCTGAGGTTCTCGTACTTATCCGTCAGCCAGGCGAAACCATACTGGTCACCTTCCTCCAAAGCCCATTGCGTAGCCATACGTGTTACAGACTCCTCATCCATAGAGAATGTAGCATCAACAGTTTCGATGCCTGCAAATTGATTGTTGCC
Source organism: Prevotella sp. UBA3757 (assembly GCA_002371715.1). Classification (GTDB taxonomy): domain Bacteria; phylum Bacteroidota; class Bacteroidia; order Bacteroidales; family Bacteroidaceae; genus Prevotella. The sequence continues at coordinate 61,425 of DFGF01000039.1, read as the reverse complement.
AATTACTTCCTTCTCAGTTAAGTCTTCTGATGAGCAAGCAAACAGCAAGGGCATTGCCAATGCAATAGTTAAATACTTTTTCATGCTTAATAATTTTAATTGTTAATAATGTAGATTAGAACTCTTCGTCATTATTGCCACCGGTAATGTCTTCGGGGTTTTCTACACCCTCGATCTTACTGGCATCGAGCAGGGGACCCTGCAACTTCAGCTCCACCACCTCGCAGGCGGGAGCATCATAGAATTTCAGTTCTTTCTTGTCCATAATTTTTAAAAAGTTTAAAATGTTAATAATAAAAATAATGTTGTTTAATGTTTCGTTTAACTCACACAAAGGGGCACACAAAGGTGCTGGCCAACACTCCCCTGCTGGTCACTTCTAGTTAAGAGTTAAGAGTTAAGAATTAAGAAAAATACTTCGTTCCGCACTCTGGCGCCCTTACAAAATTATGGAAACAAAAAAGACGTGGGAGTGATGTCTCGTGCTCACTTATCTCTAGAATCAGGCCTTAGCATTGCCTCCGAATAAAGATAAGCAACACTAAGCCTGCCCACGCCAAGTGATATTATAAGACACACCACGGCCTGACAATCCCACATAGGAATATATGATAAGAGAGTACACCTATTACTGGGAGTACACCTTATATATAATATAATAGGATATAAAGCCGCAGGGAGATATAAAATCAACCTACGTAGACGTCTCTGTTGCATCACCTACCGTATTCGGATTCAAAGTTGCTAAGTTTGATTCTACAGCAAGTAACGTTCGAAAACGTCCTTTTGAGACTGGGCTTACAACTGCCCTGGGTCTCGTTCCATCGATGTTTTTAATGCTCCTGCCCACGCGCGGACAGGGCGAAATTGCGCACTACGGGCGTAAAATCGGTGCAAAGATAAG
>DFGF01000039.1:58632-60466 GCA_002371715.1 Prevotella sp. UBA3757 | reverse complement strand
ATTTTTAAGGAAAAATTACACTTTAAGGGCAAAAAATTGATGAAAAAGGATTCTCCCCCTTGCTACTCACTACGAGGAGGGGCAGTAGAACGACCTGCCGGAGCCAAGGCAGCCCGGTGAAGATTCCCTAACTGGGAACGTAGCATTCCCTAACTGGGAACGTGGCATTCCCTAACTGGGAATAAAAAACAGGACATCAAAGGTTAGGGTTTGCGTGTCATAAAGCAGTATGATTGCCACGAGACCTAACATCGGAGTCCTGAAAACAGCCTGTAGAAGGGCGTTTCGGCATGGTTTGAGGCTGTCAAGAGGTAACATGAGAGGTAACAAAGAGGTAACAAAGAGGTAACCAAGAGGTAACATGAGAGTAAACCCCAGAGTTAAATGGCATCGCCGCCAGATGTTACCTCTCATGTTACCTCTTAGTTACCTCTCGTGTTAGGTGTCAGGAGCCTCGTTTTAGTCATAAGCTATTGGTAGCCAGTATATTATAAGAGAGTTCTGTTAGGTGTTAGGATAAAACGATATTGACATGGCCATGCAGGAAATGAAGGCATTTATGTCAGGTATAAGACCCACCCCTGACCCCTCCCTGCTATGGAGGGGAATAGAATGTCGTACTACTGAAGCTATCTACTCCCCTCCCTCACAGGGAGGGGCTGGGGGAGAGTCTGTGCTCCTGTACCTCATCTGCTTCGACGGCGAGACCCGTACACCGACGGACTGGGTGACCAGCACGTCCGATTAAAATCGAAAAAGCTATTTCGCCGACAGCTTCAGTCCGACGTCGGAGATGCCGGGCAGAATTTCGCGATTCATGCAGTGGCGGATGGTTACATGCAGCACGTCGCCCTGCTCGAGCTGGATGACGGGCAGCGGGAACAGGTACTGATAGAGGTTGACGCCCTGGCCGAGGGGTCTGCCAGTCTTGTCGATGACGTGACAGTTGAGGGTGTCTTTGCGCGTCTGGCCGGAGGGCAGGCGCGTCTGTTCAACGATGATGCTGAGGTCCATGTAGGGATAGGTGCCGTTGATGCGCATGCCGACCTCTGGCCGGTAAGTGCCTGCTGCGGGCATGGTGTCTGTGCGGAACGAGATGGTGTCGTTGCGCTCCCAGCCGGGGGAGGCAATGCTGTCGTATTGGCTGAACACCGTGCCCTGCTGGCACGATACGCCCAGCGTGGCCATGACTACCAGCCCCAGGAGTAGTATGACGGTGGGCTTATTCATTTTGGGGCTTTCCCTTTTTGCTTTCGGTTGGAGCTTTTGCCTGTGGCTTCTGCTGCGGCTTCTGCTGCGGCTTCTTCTTTTTCTTCTTTTTCTTGGCACTGTCGAAGCGGTTGATGTTCTCCTGCGTGGCCAGGTCGACGGGCCCTTTGGGTGCTTTGGCCCTGCCGTTCTCAGCCAGCGTCTCGGGCTTTTCGCCCTTGCGGTTCATCTCGATGATGTCCTTGGCGCGCTGGGCGGTGATGGTTTCAAGGTTGGCAGCCAGGTTCTTGTCGGTGGAGTAGGTAATCATGCCTGCCAGGATGTCGGCCTTGAAGTAGTAGTAGTCGCCGTCCATGGTCTGCAGCTGCACATCCTTGGGCGGCAGCTTGCGGAAGGATTCGACATAGTCGTCGACCTCGTAGTTGAGGCAGCACTTCAGCTTGGCGCACATGCCAGCCAGCTTCTGGGGGTTGAGCGAGATGTCCTGGAATCGTGCTGCCGACGTGCCGACGGACACGAAGTTCTTCATCCACGTGGCGCAGCACAGCTCGCGGCCGCAGGGACCTGTGCCGCCGATGCGTCCGGCCTCCTGGCGTGCACCTATCTGCTTCATCTCGATGCGCAC
>DFGF01000039.1:32763-58584 GCA_002371715.1 Prevotella sp. UBA3757 | reverse complement strand
TCATCTCGATGCGCACGTGGAAGGCTGCTGCCAGGTCCTTGATGAGCTGGCGGAAGTCGACGCGCTCGTCGGCTATGTAGTAGAAGATGGCTTTCTGGCCGTCGCCCTGGTACTCCACGTCGCCAATCTTCATCTGCAGCCCCAGCCCTTTGGCTATCTGGCGGCTTTCTATCATGGTGTCGTGCTCGCGGGCCTTGGCTTCGCGGAACTTGTCGATGTCCAGCTGGCGGGCTATGCGGTAGACGCGCTTGATGTCGTCGGCACTCTTCAGGTTGGCCTTCTTCAGCTGTAGCTTGACCAGGCGGCCGGTCAGCGTCACCACGCCGATGTCGTGGCCTGGGTTGGCCTCCACGGCCACGATGTCGCCCTTCTTCAGGTCCAGCTTGTTGACGTTGTGGTAGTAGCCCTTGCGGGTGTGCTTGAACTGCACTTCCACCAGGTCGGTATCGTCGGTGTTGCCCGGCACGTCGGCCAGCCAGTCGTAGGTGTTCAGCTGGCGGTCCTGCCGGCCTACGGCTGCCTTGCAGAGTCCGCGGTCACAGCCTGTCATGATGTCATATTCTTTTTCCATATATCTTCAATATCTCATTATCTCAATTTCTCAATCGCTTATTTTTGAATCAGCAAAACAATCATCTGCAGGGCCATGTCGAAGAAGACTATCTTGGCGTTGGCATTCTGTCCGATGTCGCGGATGGCCAGATTGGCCAACTCGCTGATTGGTATGACGTTGGCCTCATTGATGAATCGGGCAAAGTTGCGGGCAAAGTCCTCTTCGCGCTGGGTCATGTAGCAGAGTTCCGGGTTGTGGAAATTATACATGAAGTTCTCGCGCACCAGCCGCAGGAAGTATTCCAGGAACCGGCGCTGCTTTTCGCGCCCCATGGTGCTCATTTGCTCCGACCATGCCTTCAGGTCCTTGACCTTGCGCTGATAGGCCAGTCGCATCAGTGCCTGGAACATGTCGAGGAACAGTTCGTTCTCGGAGTCGCTGCTCAGCAGTTCGACGGCTTTCAGCCAGTTGCCGTTGGCCATGCGGCTGACGCGCTGCGCCATGTCGTCGGTCAGTCCGCGCTTCTGCCGGAGTGCCTGGCGGATGTCGTCGTCGGCAATCTTTCTGACATCAATGCGCTGGACGCGGCTGCGGATGGTCTCCAGCAGTCGGTCTGGCTCCTGGCACACCATGATGAAGAGCGTCTGCGAGGGTGGTTCCTCCAGCAGTTTCAGCACCTTGTTGGCACACTCGATGTTCATGCGTTCGGGCAGCCAGACGATGCTGACCTTGTAGCCGCCCTGGCTGGACTTCAGGCTGAGCTTTCGCACCAGTTCGTCGCTTTCGCCGGCGGTGATGATGGCCTGCTGGTTCTCGCCGCCCATCTGCTGGAGCCACTCGTTCATGGTGAAGTAGGGGCTGGCAGTGATGAGTTCGTGCCATTCGCGCGCAAAGTCGTCGGAGACGGGCTTGTGGTCGCTGCCCATTGACGGCAGTTTGATGGTGGGGTAGGTGAAGTGCAGGTCGGGATGCTCCAGCTTGTCGAGCATGGCCAGGCTGTTGGCCGACGGCTGGCGGTTGCCGGCTCTCATCAGCACCACCTTGGCAAAGTCGACGGCCAGTGCCAGTTTGCCGGCTCCCTGCGGTCCGCAAAGCATGACGGCATGTGGCAGACGGTCCTCGTCGACCATCTGCATCAGGCGTTGCTGCACCTCGTGTTGTCCTATTACCTGTTCAAACATTTTTGATGTCAAAGCACAAGATTCTGCAAAAGTACTAAAAAACGGCGGCATTGCAAAGAAAAAACCTGTTTTTCTTGGCAAAAGGGAGATAAAACGGGCATATTTCGTAAAATTAAGTTAAATAGAGCGCGCAGAATCGTTAAATTCGGAAAAAAGTTCTAATTTTGTGCTTAGAATTTATCAATGAAGCGAAGATTAAGGTATGAAACGTATTTTAGTAGCTGAGGACAATGACAGCAACTGGCTGCTGATGACCTATGTGCTGAAGAAGAATTATGTGCCCGTCCGTGCCTGTAACGGGCAGGAGGCCGTCGACAAGGCTTTGTCTGAGGATTATGACCTGGTGATTATGGATTTGAAGATGCCTATCATGGATGGTCTGGAGGCTACCCGGCGCATCAAGGCCGCCAAGCCCGGCCTGCCCGTCATCGCTCTGACGGCCAATGCCTTTGACAGCGACCGTCAGTCAGCCTTCGAGGCTGGTTGTGACAACTTCATGGCAAAGCCGGTCAGTGCCGAGAAATGCCTGAAGATGATAGCCGAGTACATCGGCTAAGACTTGAGCTTACATGGAATCCAGAACCAGAAGGTTGCCCCTTGGCCTTCTGGGTTTTCTACGCCTATCTGGCCGTGGGCAGCGTCAACGACGGCCTTGCAGATAGACAGGCCTAAGCCGGGGTTCTGCTCCTGGACGAAGGTGTGCTTGTCGCTCAGCAGTTGGAAGATGTTTTCCCGCAGGTCGCTGGGAAGTCCCTTGCCCGTGTCCCTCACCTCGATATAGATGCCGTTATCCTTGGCGCGGTAACTGATGGTGATGGTGCCTTGACTGGTGTGCTTGGCGGCATTGCTCAGCAGGTGCATGGTAATGAGGCGCAGGTGGTTGGGGTCGGTCATGGCGGTCAGTTCCTGGCGCGGGGCTTCTACCAGCAGCCGGACGCCGTCGTTGAGGTTCGGTCTTGTCAGGGTGGCGTACTCGTTCACGAGCTGCCCGATGTTACATTCCACCAGCTGGAAGTCAAGCCCGTTGCCCTCAATGTTCGACAGTTGCAGCAGTTCGTTGATGAAGTAGAGCAGTTGCTCGCCATTGCCGTGAATCTGGTTCAGCATTTCCTGCTGGTCGGACGGCGACAGTGCCCCTTCGGGCATGGTGCGCATCATGTCGCTGAAGCCGATGATGGCGTTGAGCGGGGTGCGCAGCGCGTGGCTGACGTTGGCCAGGAAGACGTTCTTCAGCTGTTCGGACTTCTGGGCGCGCCGCATCTCGCGGCGCAGCCGGCGCGAGTGGTAGTGTTGCTGCAGTATGAGGACCACAAAGGCCAGGATGGTGCCCGTGCCTAATAGCCACCACACCCATGCCGGTACCTTGAAACTTCCCAGTTTGTCGATATAGTCGCCATAGGTCTCGTCGATAATTCCCTCCTTCTCCATCTTGATGAGTTCGCGGTCAATGGCGCGGATCAGTTCGGGGTGGATGCTGACGTAGCAGTATTCGCGTGGCATCAGTGTCAGGTCTTCGGCGACAAGGTTGTCCAGGTGCTGGTGGTGAATGTGGTATTTGGCCTGGTAGCGGAAGCAGATGACGGCATCGTATTCCCCGCTGCTCAGGTCTTTCAGGGCTTTGGGCAGGTCGCGCACCACGTGGAGCACGGCACCGGCCTTTCTCAGCGTGTCGGTGATGGGTCGGCTTGCCATGTAGGCTATGGCCTTGCCCTCCAGGTGGCGCATGTCGAACTGTTCGGACTCATTGTTGCGATAGACGACCTGGTAATACAGTCGGACGACGGCGCGCGAATAGTTGACGATGTCCTTGCGGTAGGGCGAATAGACCATCATGCCCAGGTCTACGCGCCCGTTGATGACGTCGCCGGAAATGTTTGCCCATGTGTTTGGGCTGTATGTATAGGGAATGTTCAGCCGCTTCATCAGCTTTTCCGTCAGCGTGACGTCCAAACCTTGCGGCAAGCCTTTGTCGTCGATGTACTCCAACGGTGCGTAGTCCAAATCCAGTCCTATCTTCAGGGGGTTGAATTTGGTGTAGCCTAAATTGTCAGCATGAGCCAGTGTTATAGTCAGGCTTAGAAATAATAGGCAAAGGCTTCGTAGTTTATATTTCATCCGTGTGCAAAGTTACGAATAAAGTTTGAAACTACAAAGCCTTTGCCCTATTTTTTAAGGCTCCTGCCTCTTAATACTTGCCTCTTATTTGCAAATACTTGCCTCTTATCGCGCAATACTTGCCTGTTATTTCTGAATTCTTAATTAGATTGCGGCTACATGTAGCCCAGCCAGCGCAGGATGTCGTTCAGGTTGGCCATGACCATGAGCAGGATGAGCAGCCCGAACCCGACGTATTCAGCGCGAATCATGAATGTCTCGGAGGGCTTGCGGCGCGTAATCATCTCGTAGAGGAGGAACAGCACGTGGCCGCCGTCGAGCGCCGGAATGGGCAGGATGTTCATGAAGGCAAGGATGATGCTGAGGAAGGCGGTCATCTTCCAGAACATATACCAGTCCCACATGGGCGGGAAGAGGCTGCCGATGGCTCCGAAGCCGCCCAGCGACTTGGCTCCCTCGGAGGTGAAGACATACTTCATGTCGTCGACATAAGAGGCCAGCACGCTCCAGCCGTACTTGATGCCGGCGGGAATGCTCTCAAAGAAGCTGTATTCCACGGTGACGGGCTTGTAGAGTCCGGCTATGGTCGTGACCATGAAGCCCAGCTTCAGGTCGGGCGTCAGCGTGACCTGGGTGGTGTCCGTACGGCTGTCGTTGCCATAGGCAATCGTCACGGTGCGGGCCTTCAGACTGTCGGCCGGGGTCTTGGAGGTGAGCAGCAGGTCGTTGCGGCGTCCCAGCTGGTCGACGAACTCGTTGTAGGAGTCGACGGGCGAGCCGTTGATGGCCAGAATCCTGTCGCCCTTCTTCATGCCAATCTTGTCGGCGGGCGAGTCTGACAGCACGCTGTCAACCACGGCGGGAATCAGCGGGCGCACGAAGGCTGGGTCGGCCTTGATCATGTTGAGCATATTGAGTTCGCCGGGCAGCGAGATGCTCATGGGCTTGCCGTCGCGGATGATGTCGACGCGCTTAGCCTCGGAAATGTCGCGGTAGAGGTTGGCGCCAAACTCCTTGAAGGCGCGCTTCTCCGTACCGACCAGGATGTCGCCGTCCTTGAAACCATAGGACTTGGCCTCCTGGTTGAACTTCATGCCCATCGTCATGTCCTTGACGGGGATGTACGTGTCGCCCCAGTAGAACAGAATCATGCTGTAGATGAACAGCGCCAGCAGGAAGTTGACCAGCACGCCACCAATCATGATGAGCAGGCGCTGCCAGGCCGGCTTGGTACGGAACTCCCACGGCTGCTCCGGCTGCTTCATCTGCTCGGTGTCGAAACTCTCGTCAATCATGCCCGATATCTTGCAGTAGCCGCCAAGGGGAATCCAGCCGATGCCGTATTCCGTATCGCTATTCTTGGGTTTGAACTTGAACAGGCTGAACTTCCAGTCAAAGAAGATGTAGAACTTCTCGACCCTCACGCCGAAAAGCTTGGCAAAGAAGAAGTGGCCACCCTCGTGCAGGAATACCAGCAGGGACAGGGCCAGTACAAGTTGTAATACTCTGATGATAAAAACTTCCATCTGTCAATTTGTAATTTTACAGTGTGTGTACGATTTATTCTTTCTGTTTCTCTATACCTTATTATATTATAATAGGCTAGCGGCTATGCGGCGTGCCTCGGCATCGGTGGCTACATAGGTGTCGTAGTCGGGCAGTGCCGAGAAGGTGCATTTAGCCATTGTCTGCTCAATGATGTCGCTCATCTGGAGGAACGAGCAGCGGTCCTCCAGGAAGGCCCGGTTTACAATCTCGTTGGCAGCATTGAGGATGCAGGGCATATTGCCGCCTTTGGCAATGGCCTCGAAGGCTAATGCCAGACAGCGGAACTTCTGGAGGTCGGGTTCAAAGAACTCCAGCTTCTGGGCGAAAAAGTCCAGACGGTCGCCGCTCAGCGGCAGACGCTGGGGGAAGGAGAACGCATACTGGATGGGCAGCCGCATGTCGGGTACGCCGAGCTGGGCCTTGACGGCCCCGTCGTGAAACTGCACGGCAGAGTGGACAATGCTTTGCGGGTGGACCAGCACCTGAATCTGGCGGGCATCGACGCCAAACAGCCATTTGGCCTCAATGACCTCGAAGCCCTTGTTCATCATCGTTGCGGAGTCGATGGTAATCTTGGCACCCATGTCCCATGTGGGATGGCGCAGCGCGTCGGCCTTGGTGACCATGGCCAGCTGCTCAATGGTGAAGTTGCGGAACGGACCGCCCGAGGCTGTCAGCAGAATTTTCTCGATGGGGTTGTCGTCCTCGCCCACCAGGCTCTGGAAAATGGCAGAGTGCTCGCTGTCGACGGGCAGGATAGGGGTGTGGTACTCCTGGGCTAACTGGAGTATCAGCTCGCCGGCCACGACCAGTGTCTCCTTGTTGGCCAGTGCGATGGCCTTGCGGGCCTTGATGGCGTGGATGGTGGGCGACAATCCGGCGAAACCCACCATGGCGGTGAGCACCATGTCGATGGGGTCGGCCTCTACGATTTCTTCCAGTGCCTGTCGGCCGGCATAGACTTTCACGTCGGGCAGGTCACTCATCAGCTGCTGCAGTTCGTCGTAGTGCTGCTCGTTGGCAATGACGATGGCGGCCGGACGGAACTTGTGGGCCTGTTCGGCCAGAAGTTCAACCTTGTTGTTGGCCGTCAGGCAATACACCTCGTACAGGTCGCTATGTTCGTCGATGACCTCGAGGGCTTGTGTGCCGATGGAACCCGTAGAGCCCAGTATGGCTATTTGTTTCTTTTTCATTATCGTAATATCTCAATTTCTCAATCTCTCAATTCCTACATTTCCAAGAGTCCTTGGGGAATGTACATCTCTATCCTCTGTCGTTCAGCATCTATAGACTCTATCAGCTCTTCGCTGGCAGGAATCAGGGTGCCGTTGTCCAGTTCAAAAAGAATGTTCGGCGTGGAGTCGTCAATGGCGGCAATACTACCGATATTGGTTCCGTTGGAACGGTCGATGATGCTGAAGCCCACCAGACTGGCCAGCGAGGGCGTGTCGTCGGCCTCTTCGCTCAGGGCGCGCGGGAAGTAGACGTCGCAACCGGTCAGCTCTCGGGCGCGCTGCTGCGTGTCAATGTCGCAGAACTTGACCAGGCAGACGTTGTCGCTGCGAAAGCGGTATTCCTCCATGAAGAAAGGCACCAGGATGCCATCGATGTCGAGCACAAGATAGTCAGCATCCACGCGGTCGAAGATGTCGTCGTCGAACTGGAATGACACTTCGCCCTTGACACCGTGTGCCTTGCCCAGCCGGCCTATCTTGTATACTTCTTCCTGCTTAATCATCTGTTATATTCTTTCTATCTTGGCGCCAAGGGCGTTCAGTCGGTGCTCGATGTTCTCGTAGCCACGGTCAATCTGCTCGATGTTGCTGATAAGGCTGGTGCCCTGGGCGCTCATGGCGGCTATCAGCAGGGCAATACCGGCACGTATGTCCGGACTCGACATGCGGCTGCCTCGCAGCTGGCGGTTGCGGTCGTGGCCGACCACTACGGCACGGTGCGGGTCGCAGAGTATGATTTGCGCGCCCATGTCTATCAGTCGGTCGACAAAGAACAGGCGGCTCTCAAACATCTTCTGGTGGAACAGTACCGAGCCGCGAGCCTGTGTGGCGACCACGATGAGCACGCTGAGCAGGTCGGGCGTCAGGCCGGGCCAGGGGGCGTCGGCCAGCGTCATGATGGTGCCGTCGATGAACGACTGTATTTCGTAGTGACGGGCAGCAGGGATGTAGAGGTCGTCGCCTTCTTCCTTGATTTTGATGCCCATGCGGCGGAAGGTGTTGGGAATGATGCCGAGGTTGTGCAGCGACACGTCCTTGATGCGGATGCCGTTGCCCACCATGGCGGCCATGCCGATGAACGATCCCACTTCAATCATGTCGGGTAGGATGGTGTGGGTGGCGCCGTGGAGGCTGTCGACGCCCTCGATGGTGAGCAGGTTCGACGCGATGCCGCTGATGTGGGCACCCATGCGGTTGAGCAGGTGGCAGAGCTGCTGCACATAGGGCTCGCAGGCTGCGTTGTAGATGGTGGTGGTGCCACGGGCCAGTACGGCGGCCATGATGATGTTGGCCGTTCCAGTGACCGATGCCTCGTCGAGCAGCATGTAGCTGCCCTTGAGCTTGGATGATGATATTTCGTAGACCCCGCGTTCGGGCACGGGGTTGAAATGGGCCCCCAGGCGCTCAAAGCCCAGGAAGTGGGTGTCCAGGCGGCGGCGTCCTATCTTGTCGCCACCGGGTTTGGCTATGACAGCCTTGCCCATGCGTGCCAAAAGCGGTCCGATCATCATGACCGAGCCACGCAGCTGGGCGCACTTCTGAACGAACTCGTTGCTCTGCAGATAGTCTAAGTTCAGCTGGTCGGCCTGGAAGGTGAGAGCCTCCCCCAACCCCTCCGAAGGAGAGGGAACTTCCCCAGACAAAGAATGTGTCAACCGCTTCCTTGCTTCGGAGGGGGAGATCTTCACCCCAATGTCCCGAAGCAGCTGGATGAGGTTGTTGACGTCGCGAATGTTGGGGATGTTGCTGATGGTGACCGCCTCGCTCGTGAGCAATGTGGCACAGATGACCTGCAGGGCCTCGTTCTTGGCGCCCTGGGGGGTAATGTCACCGCTGAGCAGGTGACCGCCTTCTATACTGAATGCTGCCATGGTGGGATGCTTGCGGGTTACTTCTTTTTCTTACGCTTGCCGCCAGCAGGCTCGTTGCTTGTGACACTGATACGGTCGAAGCGGAACGTTGACAGGTCGATTTGTATCCTGCCGTCGGTGAAGCGTGCCAGGTCGTCGGCTATGCGCTCGTCGTCTATGGAGCCGTGACCCCATGCCAGCAGGTTGCGCTTCATCTGGTTGGCCGTTACCCGGACCAGTTCGTCACACTCAGGTCCTTCGGGCATGGTCTTCAGCTTCTCAAACACTTCGCCCATCAGCAGACCGTAGTGTCTGATGCGACTCATGTTCCCGCTGGTGGGGTGGCCCATAGGCTGGGGCTTCGTGCTCAGGTTCTCTGCGTTCTGTACGTCGAAAGGCCAGTCAATGTCCAGTTGTCCGCGACTCATCAGATACAGATGGTCCCACAGCGTCTGCTGGTAGTTGTCTGACTGGCGCACTTGGGGATTCTTGTTTTCCATCTGGTGGATGATGGACATGGCACAGCGCATCCGTTCCTCCTTGTCAGGGAGGCCGATGGCCACGTCCACCATTTTCTGTATCTCCCGACCGTATTCTGACAGTATCAGCTTCTCGCGTTGGGTGTTGTAGTCTAATCCTTTAATATCCATATTGTTAAATCAGTTTCTTGGGTTTAATTGCTACAAAGTCTTTCAGGTAGAACGGGACGAAATAGGCTACGTCCTCAAACTGCTCGTTCAGGTAGCGGCGCTCGGCCAGCGGCATCATCCATTTGGCCAGTGGCATCACGCCCTCTATCAGGTGGGCGTTGGGATGTTGTATGACGTCCATGCACTTCTGGGCACCATTGCCGAAAAAGTACACCGGACGTTCGTCAAGCCATGGTCTGTAGGTCTCGGCGGTTACGACGTCGGCTCCTACTTCGCGCACCACTTTCAGGGAGCGGTCGTAGAGGCCGGCATAAACCTCCATGCGCCGGGCGTCGAGCATGGGGCACAAGAGGGCGTTCTCCTCCTGAATAGTTTCTCGCAGCAGTACCGGTACGCACAGCAATTCGAGAGTCGGTACGGCTATCAGTTTCAGGTCGCGCCCGTAACAGATGCCTTTGGCCATCGACACGCCGATGCGTAGTCCCGTGTAAGAACCGGGGCCACAGCTCACGCTGACGGCGTCGAACGGGATGGCATGGTTGTCGGTGAAGCTCAGGGCTTCGTCAACCATGGGACCCAGATGCTCGGCTCCGGCTCCGCGCTCGCCTTCCTCTTGTTGTTCAAAGATGCACTGCCCGTTCTCGGAAACGGCTACTGAACAGGCATTCGTGCTGGTCTCAATATGCAGTATACAAGCCATTTTTCTTTACTACCTTATCTTTTTAAGGTGCAAAGATACGAATTAGTGAGCAAAAAGCCAAATTTATTTGGACTTTTCTCTCCTTGACCGTCAGTTTGGCGATATGTTACAGGGGCAGGGTGAGCACGAAACGGGCACCGGGGTGGTACGTGGTGTCGAGGGTGATGTCGCCACCCAGCCGGCGTACAATGCTCCGGCTCAATGACAGTCCGATGCCTACGCCGGTCTGGAAATCGTCGAGCTGTACGAACTCTTCGAAGATGGTGTCGGCCTTTTCGGCGGGAATGCCACAGCCCGTGTCTTCTATGCTGATTTCCAGCATCTTGTCTTGTCGCCTGCAGCGCATGCTGATACGCCCGCCAGCGGGGGTGAACTTCCTGGCGTTGTCAATCAGGTGGTCGATGGCCTGTATGGCATCTCGCTCAGAGGTGGTGATGGTCAGGCTGTCGTCGAGCGTACTGTCGAACGTAAACTGGTGGTGGTGGTCCTCGCTGACACCACTGGTGGCAATGGCCGTATGACAGAGTTGGTTGGCACTGATGGTGTCGGTGCGCTCGATGTGGTTGCGGCTATGGGTCTCTGAGAGTTCCAGCAATTGGTTGATGAGGTGGGTGATACGGTTGGTGTTCTCCTGTATCCCGTTGCTCAGTTGGAGCCGCTCCTTCGCGGGCATGTCAGCACCTTGTGTGGACATGATTTGCGAGAAGCCTGACAGAATGTTGAGAGGTGTGCGTATCTCGTGGGAGATGTTCTTGATGAAGTCCGACTTCATGCGCAGCGACTCCTGAGCCTGGTCGCGGGCCACGGCCAGTTCCTCGTTCTTGCGGCGCAGACGCCGGTTCATCCAGTAACCATAGCCCAGGAGGATGAACATTGCGGCGACTATAACGGCTATGATGGCAATAGCGTTCCGTGCGCGTTGCATGCGGTGCTCCATGTTGAGTTCGTTGACCTGAAACAGTGTGCTGAGCTCGTTAATCTGGGTGCGCGCATCCTTCTTGTATATGGAGTCGGAAAGCTCGTAGGCTTGCTGAAGCATTTCTAAGGCCTCCTCATGACGGCCAAGCCCTTTCATGATTTCTGAACGCTGCAGGTAGATGAGCCGGTCTGATGTCATGTCCTCTATGTGGCGGCTCTCCTTCAGTTGGCGGGTGTTGTACTCGTAGGCTTTCTGGTAGTCGTGGGCCTGCAGAAAGTATTGGGCGCGATAGTAGAGTATGCTCAGACTGGTGAAGGTTTGCCCGGATTCCTGGTACTTTTCAGCCTCGTCGATGTCCTTCTTGGCGTCGGACAGCATGCTGAGTCCAAGATGCTGCTGTGCACGGGCCAGATAGTAGTAGGAATACCAGATGCTGATTTTCTCCTGGTAATCCCTTCCGCCATCCTTCGCCTCGGCGGCTATCTTGTCAATGGCCAATTTCCATTGTTCGGTGACGTCCTGCATGTCCTTCCACCGTTTCAGTTCGTTGAGGGCATCGCAGTAGTACGAGTAGATGTCGTTGAGTGTGGTATGGCTGGCACCAGTTTCGTTGATGAGTGTCAGGCTCTGCCGGTAGCACCCGATAGCCTCGTCGTGGTAGCCCATGTTGAGGTAGGCGTTGCCCATGACGTACTCTGCCAGGGCCTGGCCGTAGTGGTCTTTGCGTTGGGTGGCATCGGCATGCATCTGCCTGGCTTCTCGAAGGCCGGTATTCACTTTGCCCATGAAGTTGTACGTGTTTACCAGGTGCATCCACGTCTCGTAGTAGCATTCCCAGTCTTCTTGCTGTTTGTGGAATTCCAGGTCACGGGGTGCTTGGTGGATGAGCGAGTCGTTCAGGTCTTGGTTGTATAGCTTGCACAGGGCATCGAGCCGATGCTTGCTGTCGGGGTTCTTGACATCGCTGGCACTGATGGCTATAGTCATCAGCAGGGTAATGGTTATGAGTACGGCTTTCTTCATTTTCCGTGCAAAGTTACGAAAAAGTCCGAATATATTTGCTGTTTTGCCTCTAAATTCGTACCTTTGCAAACATATTTTAAGAATTGAACTGTTTATGATACAATCTATGACCGGCTACGGCAAGTCTGTTGTGGCCTACAAAGGAAAAAAGATTAATGTAGAAGTCAAGTCGCTCAACTCCAAGCAGCTTGACCTGATTACGCGCATCGCTCCTCTCTACCGGGAGAAGGAAATGGAGATTCGGCAGATGATTGCCCAGCAATTGTTGCGCGGCAAGGTAGAGTTCGCCTTATGGATAGAAAAAGATGCTGCCACGGATGCCCCTCCTGTGAATACGGCACTTTTGGAGAGCTACTACCAGCAGTTGAAGGCTTTTGCTGACGAACACCAGTTGGCGGTCATCGACTGGATGCAGGCTTTGGTACGCATGCCTGATGTCATGACGAAGACGGAGGTGGAGGTCTTGGAGGACGAAGAGTGGCTGGCAGCCCGTCAGGCTGTCTGTGAGGCTGTCCAGAATCTGGTAGACTTCAGGACTCAGGAGGGTGCTGCGCTGGAGAAGAAGTTTTCCGAGAAGATTGACAATATCGAAAGTCTCTTAGCTTCCATCGAGCCCTTCGAAAAGTCGCGCGTCGATAAGATTCGCAGCCGTATCGTCGATGGGCTGAAGCAGATACCTGAGGCAGAGTATGATAAAAACCGCTTGGAGCAGGAGTTGATCTACTACATTGAAAAATTAGACATCAGTGAAGAAAAGCAGCGACTGGCCAACCACCTGAAATATTTCCGTGAGACCATGGCTGACCAGCCTGGACAGGGCAAGAAACTGGGCTTTATTGCCCAGGAAATGGGCCGCGAAATCAATACTACCGGTTCGAAGTCCAATCAGGCTGAGATGCAGAACATCGTGGTGAAGATGAAGGACGAACTGGAACAGATTAAGGAGCAGGTCTTAAATGCATTATAATAATGAAAGGGAAGTTAATCATTTTTTCTGCCCCCTCGGGCAGCGGCAAGTCGACGATCGTGAACTGGTTGATGCAGGAGCATCCGGAACTGAGACTCTATTTCAGTATTTCTTGTACTTCGCGGGCTCCGCGCGGAACGGAAAGGAACGGTGTTGAATACTTCTTTATCTCTCCAGAAGAGTTCCGTCATAAGATTGCTAATGATGAATTCCTGGAGTACGAGGAAGTGTACGAGAACCGCTTCTATGGCACGCTGAAGGCACAGGTGGAGCGTCAGCGCGAAGAGGGCCAGAATGTCGTGTTCGATGTAGACGTGAAGGGAGGCGTGAACATCAAGAAATATTATGGCGATGAGGCGCTGAGCCTGTTCATTCAGCCGCCCTCGGTCGAGGAGCTGCGCCGCCGTTTAGTAGGCCGTGCCACCGACAGCCCTGAGGCTATCGAACAGCGTCTGGCCAAGGCTGCATACGAACTGACCTTTGCGCCCCAGTTTGACCATGTTATCGTCAACGACGATTTGGAGACTGCCAAACAGGAGACCTGCCAACTACTGTCGGACTTCCTGAAATCATAAACTGGAAATTTCAAACTTCAAACTTCAAATATGAAGATAGGTATCTTCGGTGGCTCGTTCAACCCCATCCACAACGGACATATCGCACTGGCCAAAGCAGTATTGAAACAGTGCCGATTGGACGAAGTATGGTTGATGGTGTCGCCGCAGAATCCTTTGAAGCGCGACAACTCTGACCTGCTGGATGACCGCCTGCGCTTCGAGATGGCCGTGCGGGCATTGGAAGGTGTGAAGGGTGTACGGGCTTGCGACTATGAGTTCAGCCTGCCCACACCCAGCTATACCTGGAATACTTTGCAGCATCTGAGTCATGACTACCCTGACCATACCTTTCTTTTATTAATAGGTGGTGACAACTGGGCCTACTTCCAGCGCTGGCGTCACTGGCAGGACATCCTGTGGCATCATGACATCATCGTTTATCCTCGTGACCGGTATTCAGGAACAATTGACGTACCGCTACTGGACGTAAGCAGTACTGAGATTCGCCGGCGTGTCAGGGCAGGGGAGAGCATCAGCGGACTGGTGCCGGAGAGCATTGTCCCGGTGGTTGAGCAGTATTATCGTTAAAGTGCTGCCGTTGGCTTCTTTTGCAGCCACCGCTTGTAGGCGTGCACCAGATAGTAGGCTATGCGTGGCGGCAGTGCAAACACAAGCCGGTCGGCTAGCGGTATGTGGGTGCTGAGTTTGCCTTGTAGCTGCTGCTGGTAATAGCCTTCACAGACGTCGAATTGCTGAGTGTCGAGGAACTTTTCATAGACTTTCAACTGGCGGAGCCTGAAGAATGGCTCAATGTCCGTCCATACTGGTTGCAGGGCCGATTGCATCAGCTCATCATAGCGAGACTCGTAGGGTAGATTGATTTTCGGATAACTGGTGATGCCCTCATTATAGACATAGTTGCTATGCCCGATGCACACTACCTTGGACGCCTTAGTCAGGTAGCGGACGTGAAACAGGATGTCCTCGCCAAGATAGATGTCGCGGGGAATGTCCAGACAGCCGTCCATGATGATGTCTTTGCGCAGCAGGATGCCCCAGATGGGTGGGAAGTTGTTGTGCTGTGCCAGAAAGTCCTTGATGATGTCCGTTGGGGCTGTCAGTCCTCTGTTGCGTGAGTCATGGACGACGCCATACTGGTTTTGATAAGGAGCGATTACCTCGTCGGCTCTGTAGGCTTCCATGGTCTCCATGACGTCGTGAAGGGCATGAGGCAGGAGATAGTCGTCGCTGTCGCAAAACATGATGTATGGTGTGCGCGCAGCTTCCACCCCTCGCCGGCGGGCTGCCGTCACGCCGCCGTTCTCACAGTGCAGTACCCTCAGCCTGGGATGCTGGCTGGCCATGTCGTCGCAGATTGTTCCAGAAGTGTCGGTAGATCCGTCATCGACGGCTATCACCTCATAGTCATCATAGGTTTGCGACAGTGCCTGCGTGAGACAATGTCTGACGTATGCCTCTTTGTTATAGACAGGAATGACGATGCTAACTTTCATGAGTGGATAGTTATTGTTTTATAGATGCGATAGAAGTATTACAGAGTTCCAATGCCATCAGGTTCATTTGCTGACATTGGTTGGCGGTCAGTTTCTGGCGTTCGTTGTGGTGCTCCCAGGCTGAGAGCATCAGCAGACGCCCTTCAGCGCAGGCATAGAATTGCTCGCCATGTGGTTTCGACATGGGAGTGAAGCCATTTGCCATGATGACGATAGTGGGTAGCCCGGCGTTAAAAGCGGCTCTCATCACGGCCTTTTCACCAGGTGAGATGGCGGGGGAAATGAGCACTGTGCCGTTATGGGCAAGTTGGAGATAGTGGGCTATCTCTGCATCCAGTTGCTGCCCGGTTATTCTGCGAGAGATGCGGACTGCTACACGGTGTTGGGCGGCCAGCAATTGTCGGTTGCCGATGCCGCTATAGGTATGGTTGCCGATGTGGAGGTCAAAGAAAGGATGAAGCAGTGTGGGGTTGGCGCGCTTTGTCATCAGACGGCGCGGATTGTCAGCCAGATAGGCTTTCCATTTCTGGAACTCGTCGTAGTTCTTGAGTATAAGGTCGTTGAAGCCTGAGGCGAAGAGATGAGACGCTGGTGAGGGCTGTGACGGAGACACAGCCTGCGGCGCAACAAATGATTCACAGGCCCCACGGTGTATGGACATACCCGGCTGCGGCAGTGCTGCTGGGTTTTGTGTCGGCTGCGGCTGCGTCGCAGCAGTTTTTAGCATGGTGCGGAGAATGCGGTTGCAGCCAGTCTTGAAACCGGTGATGACTTGGCTTAAGTGTACGGGTAAGGACTCATGGACAAAGAGAATGCCATGCAGATGGTCGGGCATCATCTGGAGCCCCATCACCTCTATCTGAGGGTAGTAGCGCGGTATGCCCATCCACTCTTGACTGACGGCTTGTCCTAATGGCGACAGTTCGATGTGCGGTGCTTGGGGACCATGTCCCTTGACATTGACATCTCCTCTTAATACTCCAAATAGTGGTCTGCGATCTTCCACCTCAATGGTAATCATATACATGCGGCGTCCTCGGTAGTCGTTGTAGTCGTCCCGTCGCTTCATGGAGGGCTTCTTCTCACCGGCGTATTTCTTTTTCTCAGCGCGTTGTTGCTCGTTCATGATTAAAGGATTATTGTTGATGGCGGTGGAGAATAAATTGCAGGCATTCATCGAATGTCTTGGCGTGTAGCAGTTTCATGACACTGGCATAGAGCAGGACGGCTATGGCTATGCGCACCAGTAGCAGCAGCCAGAGCGTGTCGGTCCAGATGGTCAGCAGATGGGTGACGGCCATGCAGACGGCGGCTATGGTGGCAAAGGGCAGCGTGTCGCGCAGGCTATCGGTCAGCCGTAAGGGACATATCCTGTTCAGCGCCAGATGCCAGCAGAGTGTAAACAGGATATTCAGCAGCGAGAAGGCTGTCACCATTGCCGTTACGCCCTGTGGTGCCAGACTCAGCGTGATGCCTATCTGCAGGAGAATCTGCAGGCTCACCATCCGCAGGTAGATGTCAGATCGTCCGCGGCTGATGATGAGGTTCTGATAAAGCGTGTGGATGGGCAGGCAGGAACCGCCCAGGCAGAGAATCTGCAGCAGGGGCACACAGCGTTCCCAGGTCGGGCCGACCGTCAGCAGTATGAACTCGTGGGCTACCAGTGCCAGGCCAAACATCAGTGGGAAAGCGATGAACGACGTGAAGCGCAGCATCTTGCGGAAGATGCGCTGCTGGCGGTTATCTTCGTCGTTGATACTGGCCAGTACGGGTTGCGCTACCTGTGCCATCGTGTTGGAGATGAACGACGAGCCCATCGTGTTCCATTTGTTGGCCTGGTTAAAAAGTCCGACGGTTGCGATAGGCAGCAGTTTTCCGAAAATGAAGGTCAGCACATTCTGGCTGACGACGGTCAGCATATTGGTCAACAGCATCTTGGACGAGAAACGGAACATGCTGCGTATAGGGCTGAAGTCGACGGGTAGGGTAGGGGTCCAATGGGTAAAATAGTATTTGAAGACGACACTTACGGTGCTGTATATTACCTGTTGCCACGCCAGGCTCCAGTAGCCGTAACCGTGCCAGGCCAGCCACACGCCGCAACAGCCCGACAGCGTCAGGGCCGTGATGCCGGCAATGGCCTGTTCGCGCTGCCGCAGCTCAATCCATAGCTTGGCATTGGGCACGATGCTGACGGCCGAGATGGGAATGCACAGAAAGGTCAGTCTGGAGACGTCGGTCAATAGCGGTTGATTGAAGAAATCGGCTATCAGTGGGGCACAGAGGAACAGGACGGCATAAAGCAGCAGACCTGCCAGGATGTTAAACCATGCCACGGCATTATAGTCGCGCTGCGTGGGCGGCTTCAGGTTGGCCAGTGCCTGCGAGAAACCGGCGGCTTGGATGCAGCCTGCCAGCAGCGTGAAGATGGTGATAAGCGCCAGGATGCCATAGTCGTCGGCCGACAGCAGGCGACCCAGAAAGATGCCGAACACCAGATTCAGCACCTGCGTGGCACCGTTGTTGACAGCCCCCCAGGCCAGTCCTTTTACCGTTTTCTCCTTCAGATTATCCATTTCAGTGTGCAAAAATACTATATTTTGTTTGAAGTTCAAAATAAAATGTGTAATTTTGCACCCATGAACGGCAGAAAAAGGTACTATTCGATTATTGTTGTCACGTACAACAATGCCGACGGACTGAGACGCACACTGAACAGCATCTGTCAGTTAGACTATTGCGAGAAGGAAGTCGTTGTGGTGGATGGGGGTAGCAATGACGGCACACTCCATGTCATTGCAGAGTTTCAAAACATGATTGCTACGTCCGTATCTGAACACGATAATGGTATCTATAATGCCATGAACAAAGGCATCAAACTTGCCAAGGGCGACTATGTGGTGTATATGAATGCCGGCGACGAGTTTGCCGGCAAGGATGTCCTGACGCTGGTCAGCCGTTATGCCGGCGACATTATACTTGGAGAAGACATCTATGGTGGTCGGAGAAGACGGTTGAAAGACCGTATGACACTGTACGATTTACTCTCTATGGGTATCCGTCATCAGGCCGTCTACTACCGTCGTGAGGTGTTGCAGAGGTATGGCTTTGACGAGTCCTATCAACTCATTGCCGACCTGAAGTCGGTAGTGCAACCTTTTGTAAAGGATCGGATAGTTATTACATGCGTAACAGAGCCTCTGGCCGTCTGCGAGAGCGGCGGTCTGAGCAAGCAACGTTGGAGAGAAACGTTGACGGAAAATCGCAGGCTGATAGACGAGCTGGTGGAGCCATTCTATCGTGACGACTATCAGAAATTGGCACGCATTAACAACAGCATGGTCGATGACTTTATCGTGCTGTCATACTTCCCTAAACTGTTTCCGCTGATACGGCTGATGGCTAAAATTGCCAGACTTCTGAACGATAAGTTTAAGCATATCCCAATGGAGTAGGTGATAAAAGTGAGCCTAAAACTTTGAAGTTCCAAATAAAATGTGTAAATTTGCAGCGATTATGGAGAATAATGCTGTCAAGAAACCACGCCTGGAATGGTTGGATGCCCTCAGAGGGTTTACGATGATACTGGTAGTTGCCAACCATGTGGCAGGCATGGGGTTTGGTGAGGAATGGAAACACTCGTCGGCCATTCCGTTCCTCATTCTGTTCCGTATGCCGCTGTTTTTCTTTGTCAGCGGTTTCCTGGCTTATAAAGCCTCGCAGGTTTGGAACCTGAAGAACTTTGGCTCGCTGGTGTGGAAGAAAGTCAAGGTACAGACTATTCCTACCGTTGTTTTCTTTTTTCTGGCTATGGCCATCCTGAACCGGCATTTCTGGCCGGCAGTCGAGACGGCTTTCCATTCTCCATTGAAGGGTGGCTACTGGTTTACCATAGCCCTGCTCTACATGTTCGTCATCTATTATGTCTTTTCGTATCTTGAGAGCAAACTGAAGTGGAAGTCGTGGATTCCCATCACACTGTTGTTCCTTGTTTCCATGTGTCTCTACGACACCAACTACCAGCCTAAGTATTTTTCATGGGCTGCGGGCTATCGTGGTGCAAAATCCGACCTCTTCTATTTCCTGCAAGATTCGAGTCTCGTCCAGGTGCTGCTCTATTTCCCCTTCTTCCTGTATGGTAATATCGTGCATCGTTACTGGGACAAGGCCCAGCGGGTGATGGACAGCAAGTGGTTCTTCCCGATAGTCATTGTCGTTGTTATCCTGGCCACGCTCGATGCCCTTAAATGGCACACGCTGCGCATGACGTGGGCCATCATTCCGTTGACGGTGTCGCGTTTCGGCCTGCTTACCATCACCTTCATGTATTTCCGATACTATCAACAATACTTCACCAAGTTCACGTTGATGGGTGTGTCGCTACAGTATATTGGGCGGCGTACGCTCGATATCTATCTCATACATTTCCTCTTCATGCCCGAATTGCCGCAGATAGGCGAGTTCTTCAAGAGCTATCCCCACAATTTTGTACTGGACATCGTGCTCTCAGTACTCCTTGGACTGGTCATCATCGGCTTCAGCATTATCACTTCCAATATTCTGCGCATCAGTCCGTTCTTCAAAAAGTGGCTGTTCGGTCGCGGGTAGGTATTCATCATATAATTATAAGGCTATGGAATTGAAAAGAAAATATCCTGTAGGCATACAGAATTTTGAGAAGCTGCGTGAAGATGGCTTCTTGTACGTTGATAAAACGGCATTGATTTACCAAATGGTAAAGAGTGGTTCTTATTTTTTTCTCAGCCGTCCGCGTCGTTTCGGTAAGAGTCTGCTGGTGAATACGCTGAAGGCTTATTTTGAGGGCAGGAAGGAATTGTTCCAGGGCCTTGCCATTGAGCAGCTTGAGACGGAGTGGACTTGCCATCCTGTGCTGCATTTCGACTTCAGTACCGGCAAGTTTGAGACGCGCCAGATGTTGCGCGAAGCTATCGACTATAAACTCTCAGAGATGGAGCAGCCATACGGTATTCCACAGGACGGTCTGTCACCCAACATCCGGATGACCCGGTTGATAAAGACGGCCTTCCAGCAGACGGGACAGCGCGTTGTGGTGCTTGTCGACGAATACGACTCCGCCATGCTCCAGCATATTGATGACGACGAACGGCAGGAGGACGTACGCATGGAGATGCGCAACCTGTTCAGCCCGCTCAAGGAGGCCGACCCCTGGCTGCATTTCGTCCTGCTGACGGGTATCACCAAGTTCTCGCAGATGAGCATCTTCAGCGAACTTAACAATCTAACCAACATATCGATGCTTTCACAATATGATACCCTCTGCGGTATCAGCGAGGAAGAGCTGACCACCCAGTTGCGGCCTGACATAGAGAAGTTGGCAGAAAGCTATGGTGACAGTTATGACGATATGCTGCGGGAACTGAAAGAGATGTACGACGGTTATCACTTTAGCAGAGCCAAGACGGATGTGTATAATCCGTATAGTCTGCTGAATGCATTTAATAATAAGGATATACAAAGTTATTGGTTCGGAACAGCTACGCCCACATTTCTGACTAAGATTATCCGCAGGTATAAGATGGAACTTGAGGATTTGAGCAACATACAGTGTGCCACCAGCACCTTCGACCAGCCTGTCGAGCATGTCAGCGACCCCATACCGGTGCTCTATCAGAGCGGCTATTTGACCATCAAAGGCTATCAGCGCTTTGGCGATGTCTATACGCTGGACTTCCCAAACCGCGAGGTGCGCCAGGGATTTGCCAACAGTCTCTACCGCTACTATGCCAGCAACGATGTGCGTTCGAAGGACAAACTTTATTTGGCGTATCTTGATTTCTATCGCAGCAATGACCTGTCGGCGTTTATTGATGAGTTGAAGGTGTTCTTTGCAGGAGTGACCTATCAGCTGTTCAATGACAACGAACGTCATTTCCATGCCCTGCTCTTCACGTTGCTGACGGCTTTCGGTGCCGATGTGCGCCCTGAGGTGGCCACTGCTCGCGGGCGGGCCGACATTGTGCTCAAGATGCCCACCACGATCTACGTGATGGAACTGAAATATGACAAGACTGCTGCCGAGGCTTTGGCACAGATAGACGAACGCGGTTATGCCGAGCCTTTCAAAAACGATGGCCGTACCATTGTCAAGGTTGGCATCAACTTTGGCAGCACGGAGCGGAACATCACGGAATGGGTAACTGAGCAGGTGGACTAATCAATGAGAAAGATAGAAGATATTCATGAGTTGCGGCAGATACAGATGGGCATTCTCGATGATGTCCACCGTTTCTGCGAGGCGAACGGGTTGCGTTATTTCCTTTCCAGTGGTACGCTGATAGGGGCCGTGCGGCATAAGGGCTATATTCCTTGGGACGACGATATTGACATCTACATGCCGCGTCAGGACTATGAGCAGTTCCTCAAGACCTATCAGGACCCACGGGGCATCTACCGCGTGATTGACCCGAAGCGTGAGTCGCACTATTACTATACCTTTGCCAAGGTAGTGGATCAGCGTACTCGTATGGTCGAGGACGAGGTACAGGGCTATGAAATCGGGGTCTATATGGACATCTTTCCTGTCGACTATGTTACGGAGAATATGCAGGAGCGTGAGCGCGTTTTCCGGCTGAAGCATCTGCTCTATAAAATCCGACGCTGCAAACTGTCGCACCAGAATTACCTTAGTTCCCGTTTGGCATACCTCTGCTATCGCTATCTGCCCATCACAGTCCGACAATTGAATCGTTGGATAGAACGGCTAATCGTGTTGACTGAGCCGACTGATACGGTATGCAACATGACGGAGGCTGGCCCGAAGCTGAAAGGCTGTTTTCCGGCTGCTGACATTGCGTCAAGCGTAGACATCGCGTTTGAGGGCAGAACGTATAAGACGATGGTGGGCTACAAGGACTATCTTGAGCGTACATACGGTGACTATATGACGCTGCCCCCCGTCGAGCAGCGCGTCACCCATCATTTCGAGGCCTGGTGGCTATAGCCATTTCCCCAGGCTGCAATCCGGTCGATGACGGGTGTCGTGATGTCTTTCTCGCGGGCTATACGCTGTACGATGTTGAGGCCGTAGGCAAAATCTTCCGTGAAATATCGGCTGTCGAAGTCAGGAATATAGCC
This sequence comes from Prevotella sp. UBA3757, assembly GCA_002371715.1. Taxonomy (GTDB): domain Bacteria; phylum Bacteroidota; class Bacteroidia; order Bacteroidales; family Bacteroidaceae; genus Prevotella. The sequence goes on along the minus strand of DFGF01000039.1, from coordinate 36,653 downwards.
TCCTTCGGCAGGTTTCATGGGCGCGGGAATCCCTTTAAATGCTTCTATGCTACAAAGCTTCTGTGTCAGTGAGGTGATGTCACTGCTTTCGTAATATTCTAACACCGTGGGAATGTTGCCTTGTCGAACGGGTAATACCTTGAGTAGATTCTGCAGTTCCTCATCCATTGCCAAATAGTATTGCGACGCTCGCTCAGTCCATTCCTCATAAAACATCGGGATGCTTGTATAGACTTTGCCTTCGTGCCAGTCTTGCCAAAGGTCGTACAGGCGAGCGGGATGCAACAGTGGATTGCTGTTGGATAGCGTCACCTCATAGTAACTATCCAATAGTCGTGTGGGCGTATTGAATAATTGCTCACAGAGTTGGCGGATTTCCTCTCGTCGCCATGTCTGTTCTACGGCCACGCTCAGTTTTTCCTTGTAGCCTTTGATGGCCGCTTTATTTCCATATTCGATGGTACGGGCAATAAAGGGTACGCGCTGCAGTCCGAACAAAGGCTGATTGGGCGGCAATATCTCCATGGCTTCCAGAAAGAACCCTGTGCTGCTGACCACTGAACCGACGATGGTATTGGGTTTCAGCCAGGGCTTTATCTGCTTCAGTACCTCTCGGATAGAAAAGCCGGGCAGGCAGAGCACGACCACGTCAGCATCGCTTACGGCTTCTTCTGGATACTTGGTGATGCACGCTGGCGTACCGATGTACGGTAGCCAATAGTCAGGCCTGTTAATGATGATGCTTTTCTGCCATTGTTCGGGATGCCGTGTCAGCAGACGGACTTCACCTATGCCGCGTGCGGCTGTAAAGCCTGTTATGACGTGTCCAAGGTTGCCACCTCCACAGATACAGATATTCATTGCCTTCTTTCTTTATTACCTTTTTACTTTTTTACCTTTAATAATCCCTCCACCAGTCGCGTGTTGTCGTCGTGGTTGCGGACGGCAATGCGCATATACTGCTTGTCGGGGTTGAGTCCAGTTTTGCCGCTGCAGTCGCGCGTCAGGATGTTGAACTGTTTCAGCATCTGGACAACGATACTGCTGGCCCGATAGGGGGGCAGCACCTCGCAGAGGAAGTAGTTGGCCTCCGTAGGCATGACACGCAGGAAGGGAACGCTACGCAGCTGCTGTTCAAAACTGTCGCGCTCGGCAACGAATTTCTGGCAGGCTCGCACGTAGTCCTTCTCGTGCTTGTTGTAGATCTGCATGAAGAACTCGGCAAAGGAGTTGAGGTTCCAGATTGCCACCTCTTTCTTAATGCGCGCAATGAGCGCTTTGTCTGCAGATGCCAGGATGCCTAATCGCAGACCGGGCACGCCATAACTCTTCGATATGCTCTTCATAACCGCCATGTGTGGATATGCCTCCAACGTCTGGTCGCTGAGCAGTGAGTTGGTGGCAAAGTCGCGGCTGAAGTCCACAAAACTCTCGTCGACAATGAGGCGGATGCCGTGCTCCTCACACCATGCAGCCAGCCTGAGCACGTCGGCTTTGGCTATGAAGTTGCCCGATGGGTTATCGGGATTGATGAGCATCAGCTGCCGGATGTCCTTGTCGCCGAAGAAGTCCATCAAGTCGTCGGCAGTATAGCGGTAGTCCTCGTTCTGTGGCACAAAGGTCACCTGGCTATCCTTGTCGTAACGGTTAGGATATTCCTCGAAGGTCGGACGGATGAATCCGGTTTTCCCTGTCTGGGTTTCCATCAGTACTTTGATGAGTTCCGCTGCCCCGTTACCCGGCACGATATAGTCCTCGCTCACCCCGAAGCACTTGCTGGCCAGCAGCGTGTTGACCTTCATGCCTGATGGATATTCCGTCAGCAGCGTGTCGAAGTTGGCGCGCAGCTCGTCTTTCATTCTCCGACTGGGGAAGTAGGGGTTTACCAGATAGCAGAAGTCCAGCATCTGTGGGAATCGCCAGAAGCCGCCGTAGCGTCCGTAGTATTTGCGCAGCACGTCCTGTTCGTCGGCAAAGAGCGCTTCGGCAATGTCCAGGTCCTGCTTGTCGTCAATCTCATACCATTTCTCCTGACCGATGGGCAGGCCTTTCAGCTCGTGGCCGCTCAGCATCGATATGATGCGCAGCACGTTTTCATAGTATTCGTTCAGCCCCACGGCCTTGGTATAGGCTTCGAGGAAGGGCACATATTTCTCCCGTAGGAATGTCTTGTCGAACTTATAGAGGTTCACCGTCTTATAGTAGGTGTCCACTTCGGTATAGTTGAATGCTTCCTTCGATATGAAGTTCACGATGTTGCCGTCCTCGTCCAGCTGCACCATCGTGCCGTCCATCCATGTCTCGTATTTCGCTACGAGGGCCAGGTTGGGGTAGGGGCACTCCACAATCATTGGTATCAGACGGTCGCTGAAGATGAGGTCGCTCTCTACGAGCAGCGTGTCGTCCTCCTGCAGTTTGTCCTTTACCAGTGCCAGCGAGTAGATGTTGTTTGTCTTGTCGTAGACGGGATTTTCAGCAAACTCAATGTTCAGTCTGCCTTGGTACTGCTGCTGGATATACTCGCGCAGTTCACGGCCTTTGTAGCCGACGACAATAATGATCCGCTTCAGCGGCTGTTGCGACAACTGGGCCAGCAGGCGGTCAATGAGTTTCTGCCCATTGACCTCCACCATGCATTTCGTGTTGTTCTGGGTGTATTCCCCCAGTCGCCGCCCCATGCCTGCCGCCAGTATGATTGCTTGCATGCTATGTCAGTTTCTGAATCTTACAAGTATGTTTTATCCCACCTGGCTGCCGGGCTTCACGTCCTTCGTCGTGGTAACCACGCTGAGGCTCTCGTCGGCGTCGACGGCCGAGAGAATCATGCCCTGGCTTTCAATGCCCATCATCTTGCGAGGCTCGAAGTTGGCTACGAAGAGGATGCGACGGCCCACGAGTTCTTCGGGATTCTCGTAGAAGGCAGCGATGCCCGAACAGATGGTGCGGTCCTGGCCCGAGCCGTCGTCGATGGTAAACTGCAGCAGCTTCTTTGACTTCGGTACGCGCTGGCATGCCTTGACCAGTCCCACGCGAATGTCCAGCTTCTCGAACTCCTCAAATGAGACGTTTTCCTTGACGGGAGCTGCCTTGTAGTTGGCAGCCTCGTTCTGTTTCTTTGTTGCCGCTAACTTGTCCAGCTGCTTCTGGATGACGTCGTCCTCTATCTTCTCGAACAGCAGCTGCGGCTCGCCCAGCTGGTGGCCGGCCTTCAGCAGGTCGGTGCTGCCCAACTGGTCCCACTCAAAGCTGTCCATGCAGAGCATCTCGCGCAGCTTCTTGCTTGAGAAGGGCAGGAACGGCTCAAAGGCAATGGCCAGGTTGGCCGTCAGCTGCAAGCAGATGTTCAGAATGGTCTCGCAGCGTTTCGGGTCTTGTTTCCAGACCTTCCACGGCTCGCACTCGGTGATGTACCGGTTGCCGATACGTGCCAGGTTCATGGCCTCGAACTGTGCGTCGCGGAATTTGAACTGGTCGAGCAGGGCCTCTACTTTCTGCTTCACGTCTTTAAACTCCTCGAGAGCTGCCTTATCGACTTCCTGCAGTTCGCCGCAGACAGGCACCACGCCCTGCCAGTATTTCTTGGTCAGCTGCAGGGCACGGTTCACGAAGTTGCCGTAGACGGCCACCAGCTCGTTGTTGTTGCGGTCCTGGAAGTCCTTCCACGTGAAGTTGTTGTCCTTGGTCTCGGGGGCGTTGGCCGTCAGCACGTAGCGCAGCACGTCCTGTTTGCCGGGCATGTCCTCCAGGTATTCGTGCAGCCATACGGCCCAGTTCCTCGATGTCGATATCTTGTCGTTCTCCAGGTTCAGAAACTCGTTGGCCGGCACGTTGTCGGGCAGGATATACTTGCCGTGAGCCTTCATCATGACGGGGAAGATGATGCAGTGGAA
>DFGF01000039.1:32542-32697 GCA_002371715.1 Prevotella sp. UBA3757 | reverse complement strand
ATGTTGTCCTTGCCGATGAAGTGCACCAGACGCGTGTCCTCGTCCTGCCACCATTTTTCCCAGTTGCCCCAGCGCTCGGGCTCCTTCTGGCACAGCTCCACCGTGTTCGACACGTAGCCGATGGGCGCGTCGAACCATACGTACAGCACCTTGCC
>DFGF01000039.1:32276-32406 GCA_002371715.1 Prevotella sp. UBA3757 | reverse complement strand
GCGCGGGGCTGCAGGTCCATGTCGAGCCACGACTTGCACTGGCCGTAGACGTTGGGGCGCCACTCCTTGTGCTCCTCCAGAATCCACTGCTTCAGCCACTCCTGGTATTCGTTCAGGGGCAGATACCAGT
>DFGF01000039.1:5726-32206 GCA_002371715.1 Prevotella sp. UBA3757 | reverse complement strand
GATACCAGTTCTTGGTCTTCTTCAGCACGGGGGTCGAGCCGCTGATGGTCGACTTGGGGTTGATGAGTTCCGTGGGGCTCAGGTCGCGGCCGCACTTCTCGCACTGGTCGCCGTAGGCTCCCTCGTTATGGCAGTGGGGGCACTCGCCCGTCACGTAGCGGTCGGCCAGGAATTGCTTGGCCTCCTCGTCGTACAGCTGTTCGGTGGTCTCCTCGACCAGTTTGCCCTCGTCGTACAACTTGCGGAACCATTGGGCGGCAAACTTGTGGTGGGTGTCTGATGTCGTCCTGGAGTAGATGTCGAACGAGATACCGAACTCCTGGAACGAGTCCTTGATCATCTTGTGATAGCGGTCCACCACGTCCTGCGGTGTGATGCCCTCCTTGCGGGCGCGCACGGTGATGGGCACGCCGTGCTCGTCGGAGCCGCCTATGAACAGCACGTCCTCCTTCTTCAGTCGCAGGTAGCGCACGTAGATGTCTGCCGGCACGTAGACGCCGGCCAGGTGACCGATGTGCACACCGCCGTTGGCATAGGGCAGTGCCGAGGTCACAGTCGTTCTCTTGAATTTTTTCTCTGTCATTATCTTTTTCTTTTCTATTTGTAATTTGGCTGCAAAATTACAAAATAATTATGAATTATGCGCGTCGATTAAGAAATATTTTCGTACCTTTGCGGGCTGAACGACTTACTTATTATTTATTTATGAAGAAACTATGCCTTTTATGGCTTGCAGCCGGACTGTTGGCTCCGGCTCAGGCACAAGAGAAATTCGAGTTGGGCAAACCCAACAACGGCGCCTACCGCTACCTGGATGATTACAAAGCCCTCAAGGAGTATATAGACTATACGAAGTATCCTAACTTCAAGTTGGGCGTCGGTACGACGGTCAACAACTACCTGAACAATTCGCTGGTCCGCAATATGACCAACAAGAACTTTACGGAGACCGTGGCCGGCAACGCCATGAAGATGGCCAGCTGTGTGGACGGCAACGGCAACATGAACTTCACCACCGTCCGCAACTACGTCAACACCGCCACCAGCGCCGGGCTCAACGTCTACGGCCATACCCTGGCCTGGCACTCGCAGCAGGCCAACGGCTGGCTCAGAAAGCTCATTGCCGACAAGCCAGAACCAGGAGCCGAAGAGGTGTACGCCCAGATTGCCGCCAAGGACTTCCGCACCGCGCAGAACGTCGGGTGGAAGTCGGACGTGTCGCAGTACGGCTACTCGCTCACGTTCGACCAGACCAACGGCCTGAAAGTCCACTGTACGAAGAAGAACACCAACTCGTGGGACGTGCAGTTCGTGGCTATGGACAACATACCTACCGTAGTCGGCAAGACCTACAAGATGACCATGACCGTCCGCGGCAGTGTGGCGGGCCAGCTCCACAGCAAACTGGGCGACTGGGGCGGCGGAGCCACCGCCAACATCCCCTTCACCACCGAGTGGAAGGATGTGGTCATCAGCTACAAGGCTACCGTTGCCAATAGTTTCCTGCTGCTGCAGTGTGGCGACTTTGTGGGCGACATCTATATCCGGAACATCAAGTTCGAGGGCAATACCGTCAAGACCGTTCCCCTGACCCAGCAGGAGCGGCACGACACACTGGTATGGGCCATGGATAAGTGGATCAAGGGCATGATGCAGGCCTGCAACGGCAAGGTGAAGGCCTGGGACCTGGTCAACGAGGCCATCTCCGGTGGCGGTAACGACGGCCAGGGCAACTACGAGCTGCAGCACTCTGACGGCTACAAGAGCGGCACGTGGGACGTCGGCGGCGATGTCTTCTACTGGCAGGACTACCTGGGCGACCTTGACTATGTGCGCCAGGCCTGTCGTCTGGCTCGCAAGTACGGCCCTGAGGACGTCGCCCTGTTCATCAACGACTACAACCTGGAGTCTGACTGGGACGACAACAAGAAGCTGAAGTCGCTCATCAACTGGATTAAGAAGTGGGAAGCTGACGGTGTCACCAAGATTGACGGTATCGGCACGCAGATGCACATCAGCTGTTTTGAGAACGCTACGCATCAGAACAGCATCAAGAGCCATATCACCAAGATGTTCCAACTGATGGCCAATTCCGGCAAGTTGGTACGTGTCAGCGAGTTGGACATGGGCTACGTCCGGGGCTCCAACCGTTGGGGCAGCTCTGTCAAGACCAGTGAAGTGACCGAGACAGAGCACAAGAAGATGGCCGACCTTTATCAGTGGATTATCAAAGAGTATTTCCGTATTATCCCTGCAGCCCAGCAGTGGGGCATCTGCCAGTGGTGTCCTACCGACTCGCCCAACAATAGCGGATGGCGTGGCGGCGAGCCCGTTGGCATCTGGGATTCTAATTACTATCGCAAGCACGTCTATGCCGGTTTCGTGCGCGGGCTGAATGGCGGCGAGCCGTCGGCCGTAGAAAGCGTTGAGGCCAACCAGGTCATCGACACTTCAAACGGCATCCACAACCTCCAAGGCTTGCGCCTTGCGGCCACGTCGCTCGACCAGTTGTCAGCTGGACTATACATCGTTGATGGCAAGAAGGTTGTGATTCGCTAATAGGCTTCTGCGGCTCAATAAGAGCCTTCTATCGCAGAATAAGAGGCTTCTGTCTGTCGGCAGAAGCCTCTTAATTTAATAGTGACAGACATATACAGATAATACAGATGTAACAGATAGTTTTTATACTTTCTCGCGTACCGCGCACGCGCGCGGTACGCGAGAAGTCTTTGCTTTTATCTGTTACATCTGTATTATCTGTATGTTTTTCACTGATTGTTTCCTTCGTTAGAAAAAGGAACCCCCTGGTTCCTTTATGCGCTCGTGATCCGCTTGGGGCTCGAACCCAAGACCCCAACATTAAAAGTGTTGTGCTCTACCAACTGAGCTAGCGGATCTACCTAATGCTTTAAAAGCGGGTGCAAAGTTACAACGTTTTTTTGAATTGGCCAAATTTATTGCTGAATTTTTTCACTTTTCGCTCCTTTTATCGCTTTTTGGTAACAATCACGGCACAGAGGCTCATACTCCTGAGTCTCGCCCAACAGTACGCGGCGGTCATTGTCGACGGTGCGATGGCTGACGTAGGCCAGCGAGCCGCACTTGACGCAGATGGCGTGGACCTTGGTGACGTCGTCGGCAATGGCGCAGAGGGCGGGCATGGGGCCGAAGGGCAGCCCCTTGAAGTCCATGTCGAGTCCGGCAACGATGACGCGCACGCCACGGTTGGCCAGCTCGTTGCAGACGTCGACCAGGCCCATGTCGAAGAACTGCGCCTCGTCAATGCCCACGACGTCAATGTCGCCGGACAGCAGCAGGATGCTGCCCGAGGCGTCGAGTGGGGTGGAGGGAATGGCGTTGTGGTCGTGGCTGACCACCTCCTCGTCGCTATAGCGCGTATCGATGGCAGGCTTGAAAATCTCAACCCTTTGCTTGGCAAACTGTGCACGGCGCAGGCGGCGAATCAGCTCCTCGGTCTTGCCGGAGAACATCGAGCCGCACACGACTTCTATTCTTCCCGGGCGGCGTGCCTCGCCCGATGCAGTATATGTAATCATGCTGCAAAGGTACAAAATAAAATGAAAAATGAAAAATGAAAGATGAAAAATGAAAGATGAAAAATTGAAAAAAAACGGTTGCAGTAGCAAATTCTTCATTCTTCATTCTTCATTCTTCATTTAATTCACTAACTTTGCACCCGAAATGGGCATATTGTATATAGTACCCACGCCCGTGGGCAATATGGAGGATATGACATTAAGGGCCATCCGCATACTGAAGGAGGCCGATGTCGTGCTGGCCGAAGATACCCGCACCTCCAGCCATCTGCTGAAGCATTTTGATATTCAGCAACGTCTTTTGTCGCATCATAAGTTTAACGAGCACGGCACCTCGGCAGCGGTCATTGAGCGCTTGCTGGCCGGCCAGACCGTGGCCCTCATCAGCGATGCCGGCACGCCGGGCATCAGCGACCCGGGGTTCTTTCTGGTACGCGAGGCCGTGCGTGCCGGCATTGAGGTGCAGACGCTGCCCGGCGCTACGGCCTTCGTGCCCGCGCTGGTGTCGAGCGGGCTGCCTTGCGACCGTTTCTGTTTCGAGGGCTTCCTGCCTCAGAAGAAGGGCCGTCAGACCAGACTGCAGGCGTTGGCGGACGAGACGCGCACGATGGTGTTCTACGAGTCGCCCTATCGGGTACTGAAGACGCTCCAACAGTTCGTTGAGGTGTTCGGGCCGGACCGTCAGGCCAGTGCCTGTCGTGAGATATCGAAGGTGCACGAGGAGAGCGTGCGCGGCACGCTGGCCGAGGTCGTCGCTCACTTCCTGGAGCACGAGCCGCGCGGCGAGTTCGTCATCGTCGTCGCGGGCTGCGACCTAAATAAAAAATAAGAAATATAAAATAAAAGTTATGAAAAAGACAGTTTTACCGTTTTACCTTTTTACCCTTTTACTTTTAATGGGGTGTGGACAGAAGGCCGACAAAGCCAAGGATCTGGCTATGGCCCAGCAGCGCGATTCGCTGGAGAGCATTATCCAGCAGAAGGACAACGAGATCAACGACATTATGGGCACCATGAACGAAATCGAAGAAGGCTTCCGTGCCATCAACGAGGCTGAGCAGCGTGTCTCCGTGGCTCGTCAGGTGGAGGGCCAGTCGTCTGCAGAGCGCATCCGTGAGAATATGCAGTACATCCAGCAGGCCATGCAGCAGAACCGTGAACTCATCAACAAGCTGCGCAACCAGATACGCCAGGGTTCCGTGCATAGCGACCAGTTGCGCCAGACGGTGGAGCACCTGAGCCGGCAGATGGAGGAGAAAGACACCCAGATACGCCAGTTGCAGGCCGAACTCCAGGCCAAGGACGTGCAGATTGGTGAGCTGACGGAAAAGGTGGAAGACCTCTCACAGAGTGTCAGCACCCTGCGTGAGGAGACTACCCAGAAGTCGCAGACCATTTCGACCCAGGACAAGCAGCTGAATACGGCATGGTTCGTCTATGGCACCAAGTCGGAGCTGAAGGAGCAGCGCATCATCCAGGACGGCAAGGTGTTGCAGTCGAACTTTAACCGTGAGTATTTCACCAAGATAGACATCCGTGTCGACAAGGAAATCAAGCTGTATAGCCGTTCGGCCAAGTTGCTGACCTCGCATCCCGCTTCCAGCTACACCCTTGAGCAGGACGCCAAGAAGCAGTATGTGCTCCGCATCCAGAATCCGCAGCTGTTCTGGTCGGCCAGCAAATACCTGGTCATCCAGGTCAAATAGCTTAGCGCACTGTCGGGCAAAGTGTCACTTCTTGTGGCATAATAACGCGAAAATGGCAGGATAAAAAGCGGAAAAGTTAAAAAAATGCATGAAAATGTAAGTTTTTTATAAATTTATTCGTTTTTTACATTAATAAGTAGTAATTTTGCACGGATTATGTCCATGCAAAGTTGCTACTTCTGTTTTGGACAGTCTGTAATCAGGATAGTATAATAATGTACGTTTAAATAATTTTTAATTCAAATAACAATTAGAGAATGTAATATGAAGAAAAGATTTACATTGTTTCTCGCCTGTATGTTGCTGAGTCTCGGTGCTGCCCTGGCCCAGTCGAAGATTACAGGTACCGTCTTTGAAGACAATGGTGAGCCCTGTATCGGTGCCACCGTTATGATTCAAGGCACTAAACAAGGAACAAAAACCGACTTTGAGGGCCGTTTTACGCTGATGGTCCCTTCCGGGAAAAAGCTTGTTATAAGCTACATTGGTATGGATACCCAGACGGTGACTGCCAAGGACGGAATGAAAGTGACACTGCGTAATAGTGCAGAACTACGGGAAGTGGTTGTTACCGGTATGCAGAAAGTGGACAAGCGCCTGTTTACTGGTGCATCCACAAAAATCAGTGCCGAGGATGCCAAGATTGACGGTATGGCTGACATTTCCCGTTCGCTGGAAGGCCGTGCTGCCGGTGTCTCGGTTCAGAACGTCAGTGGTACGTTTGGTACTGCCCCGAAGATTCGCGTGCGTGGTGCAACGTCTATCTATGGTAACTCCAAGCCGCTGTGGGTGGTCGATGGCGTTATCATGGAGGATGTGACTGATGTCAGTGCCGACGATCTCTCGTCGGGTGATGCCAACACCTTGATATCGAGCGCCATAGCAGGATTGAACTCCGACGATATTGAGTCGTTCGATATTCTGAAGGACGGTTCGGCTACCTCTATCTATGGTGCGCGTGCTATGGCCGGTGTGATTGTCATCACCACCAAGAAGGGACGTTCAGGACAGGCCCGTATCAGCTATACTGGTGAGTACACGATGCGTCTGAAGCCCAGCTATTCTACCTTTAACATCATGAATTCTCAGGATCAGATGTCAATCTATCAGGAAATGCAGCAGAAGGGCTTCCTCAACTATGCTGAGACCTCTAATGCGGCTTCCAGTGGTGTCTATGGTAAGATGTATCAGTTGTTCTCGGAGTACGACCGCACTACAGGGCAGTTCGGACTGGCCAACACTGCCGAGGCCCGTGCTGACTATCTGCGCCAGGCTGAGTTCCGTAATACCAACTGGTTCGACGAGCTTTTCTCAAACAGCATCATGCACAACCATTCGGTCAGTATTTCTACGGGTACCGACCGTTCCCAGACTTATGCTTCTGTCAGTGCGATGTTCGACCCAGGCTGGACCAAGCAATCGAAGGTAGAACGCTATACGGCCAATCTGAATAATACGTTTAACATCTCCAAGAAGTTGACCTTCGGCATGATAGCCAATGCCAGCTACCGTAAGCAGCGCGCACCTGGTACGCTGTCGTCAGAACTTGACGTGGTGACAGGTGAGGTTCACCGCTCGTTTGATATCAACCCTTACTCGTATGCTTTGAACACATCTCGTGCACTGGATGTCAACACGTTCTATACTCGCAACTATGCGCCATTCAACATCATGCACGAGCTTGAGAACAACTACATCGACCTGGGCGTATTCGACATGCGTGTACAGGGCGAGTTGAAGTACAAGCCCATCCGCCAGGTTGAGATTGCCATGCTGGGTGCCTACAAGTACAACCAGGCCACCCAGAGGCATTACGTCATGGACAATTCAAACCAGGCCGAAGCTTACCGCTCGATGGCTACGACGACCATCCGCGACCGTAACCCGTTCCTCTATACGGATCCTGACAATCAGTTTGCCATGCCTATCAGCGTGATGGATTACGGTGGTATCTTCAATAAGACGACTCATAACATGAATGCGTGGGACTTCCGACTGACGGGTAGTTATAACGACGCTTTTGGCAATGACTCGCACATCGTCAATCTTTATGGTGGTGTCGAGGTGAACAACATTGACCGTTCGGCCGACTGGTTCCGCGGTTGGGGTATGCAGTACGGTTTGGGCGAAATTGCCAACTACAACTACATGGTGTTTAAGAAGGGTGCAGAAGACAACTCAGACTACTTCACGCTGACCAATACCCACGAACGCCGTGCTGCCTTCTTCGGAACGGGTACATATTCGTATAAGGGACGTTATACCATTAACGGAACAGTCCGTTACGAGGGTACTAACAAACTGGGCAAGAGCCGCTCTGCACGCTGGCTGCCCACGTGGAATGTCTCGCTGGCCTGGAATGCCCACGAAGAGCCGTGGTTCCAGAAGACCTTTAAGAATGTCCTGACCCACGCTACGCTGAAGGGTTCTTACTCACTGACGGCTGAAAGCGGTCCGTCGTGGGTCACCAACTCCCTGCCCGTTATTGCCAGTTACAATCCTTGGCGACCTTCGGCAGGACTGCGCGAGAGCGGACTGCGCGAGTCAGACCGTGCCAACGGCGATTTGACCTTCGAGAAGAAGCATGAGCTGAACCTTGGCATACAGTTGGGCTTCCTAAGCAACCGAATCAATTTCGAACTGGACTGGTATAAGCGTAACAACTACGACCTGATAGGTATTGTCAACACGCAGATGGGTGGTGCCAAGTATGGTAACGTGGCCTCGATGAAGTCGAATGGTATTGAAATGAGCATCACTACGACTAACATCAAGACTACCGACTTCACGTGGAGCACAAACTTCATCTACTCGCACACCCACAATGAGGTGACCGAACTGGAGAACAACCAGCGCGTCATCGACCTCATCAGCGGTTCTGGTTTCGCACTGGAGGGCTATCCGGTACGTTCGCTGTTCTCCATACCTTTCCGTGGCCTGAACAATGAGGGCTTGCCCACCTTCCTCGATCAGGATGGCAACGTCACCACAACAGGCATCTACTTCCAGACTCAGGACAAGGAGAAACTCAGCTTCCTGGAGTATAGCGGCAGCGTGGATCCCACCGATGTCGGTTCGCTGGGTAACAATTTCCGTTACAAAGGCTTGACTCTGAATGTGTTCATCACCTATTCGTTCGGCAATGTTGTCCGTTTGGACCCCGTCTTCAAGAACGAATACAACGACCTGAACTCCATGCCTAAGGAGTTTGCCAACCGCTGGATGGTTCCTGGCGATGAGAACCACACGACGATACCTGTCATCGCATCGTCACGCCAGAACCGTAACGACTCGCAGTTGAGCTATGCCTACAATGCCTACAACTACTCTACAGAGCGTATTGCCAAGGGCGACTTTATCCGCATGAAGGAAATCTCGCTGGGCTACGATTTTCCCCAGAGCCTGATCAGTCCTCTGAATCTCAATTCGTTGTCACTGAAGCTGCAGGCCACCAACCTCTTCCTGATTTATGCTGACAAGAAGCTGAATGGTCAGGATCCGGAGTTCTTCAATACAGGTGGTGTGGCAGTACCCCTGCCTAAGCAGTTTACGCTGACGCTTCGTTTAGGACTTTAAATTAGTAGAAGGTAATAAAGAATTTATTAATAAGGAGAAATATGAAGAAATATATTGGTTTAGCCTCCGTTGTGTTGGGTCTGGGACTGACATCCTGCGACAGCTTCCTCGACACGTTGCCCGACAACCGTACAGAGGCAAATACGGAAGAGAAAATTCAGAAGCTGCTGGTGTCCGCCTATCCTACCCACGACCACATGCTGTTTACTGAATACGGCTCAGACAACGTTGACGACATGGGTGCCAACAATCCCAACACTGACCGTTTGCTGGACGAGGTTTACGCCTGGAAGGATGTCACCGAGACTGACAACCAGGATCCTGAAACCTATTGGCAGGACCTTTATCAGTGTATTGAGACTGCCAACATGGCATTGGAGGGCATTGAGGCAATGGGGGGCGCCACTACGCCTTCCCTGCGTGAGCTTGAGGCAGAGGCTCTGCTCTGCCGTGCCTATGCACACTTCATGCTATGTAATGTCTTTGCCATGCATTACGATGCCAACAACTCAAAAGCAATGGGCATCAGCTATGTCACGGAGACTGAGAAGGAACTGAATCCCAAATATGAACGTGAGACAGTTCACGAGAACTATGCTCACATTGCCCAGGACTTGGAAAAGGCTCTGCCTAATGTCGGTGACAGCTATTACAAGATTCCAAAGTATCATTTCAACAAGAATGCAGCCTACGCCTTTGCCACACGCTTCTATCTCTACTACGAGAAATATGACAAGGTGATTGAATATGCCAACAAGGTGCTTGGTACCAATCCGGCCTCTATGCTGCGCGATTGGGCTACACTGAACACGATGCCTGACGGGTCGGACTTTCAGCAGTCGCCGACAACCAACCATGTCATCGAAGCCACACTGAACTGTAATCTGTTGTTGCTGACGTCTTATTCTGGTCAGGGCATCTACTTTGGCGGATTCTCTACCGGACACCGCTATTCGCACTGCGAATACATCGGCCAGAACGAAACCATCAGTGCACTGGCTGGCCTCTGGGGCGGTGACTACACAAGTTTTGCCATGCAGGTGAAGCGTTATTCGGGCTCAAACATGAATGCCTGGTCGCAGTGGCGTATGCCTTATCTCTTTGAGTACACTGACCCCGTCGCTCAAATCGGTTATCGGCACACCGTCTATAATGCCTTTACCGGTGATGAGGTCCTGCTGAACCGTGCCGAGGCCTATACGATGCTGAACGATACCCTGAAGGCTGCTGCCGACTTGCAGATTTGGGTGCGCAATACCAGCACCCAGAAGAATTTCGTCCTGACTCCTCAAGTGGTTCGCGAATTCATGAATGGTATTCCTTACGCTTACGATGACAAGACCGGTGTGCAGAAAGCAGCCTTGACGTCGTCGTTGAAGAAGCACCTGAATCCGAAGTTTACGATCGATGCTGAGGGTTCTACCCAGGAGAGCATGATTCAGCTCGTTCTGGCATGCCGTCGTTACGAGACACTCCACGAGGGTAAGCGCTGGTTCGACATCAAGCGTTGGGGTATCGAAATTCCGCGTCGCGTCATGAATGCTTCTGGTACGCCCGACCATATTGACGACTGGTTGACGGTTGACGACCCCCGTCGTGCTGTCCAGATTCCGCAGAAGGTCCGCGAAGCCGGTTATACGCCTAACCCCCGTCCCTCTGCTGAGAATGCCGGGGAGTCTGTTGTCTTTCATCTTTAATCCGTATCGTCTATGAAAAAGAAAATATTGTATCTTCTGCCAGTCGTCATGATGGCATTTGGGTTGGCCTCTTGTTCCAGTGACCCGATAGAGTCCGAGAGTGTTATCTCCGTTACAACCCACGAACCCAACCAGTTTGATCTCTGGTTGGAGGAGAACTTCCGCAATCCTTATAACATCGACTTCAAGTATCGTTACGAGGAGATTGAGAGTGACCTCAATTACTATACCGTGCCGGCCACTTACGAGGAGTCGGTCAAGATGGCTCACTTGGTCAAGTATCTTTGTGTGGAGACATACAACGAGGTGGCAGGTATTGAGTTCACCCGTTCGCAGTTCCCCAAGATGTTCTTCCTGATTGGTGAGTGGGAATACAGGAATAATGGCTCGTTCATTCTCGGTACTGCCGAGGGTGGCCGCAAGATTCTGCTTTCAGGCATGAGCTACCTGAATCCTATCCTGGCTGGTCTGACAGAATATAATGGTTTCCGGTTCGACTTTGGTACAAACATAGCCGAGAACTTGAACCACTATTACATCAAGACCATTCACCATGAGTTTACGCATATCCTGAATCAGACCCAGGACTATCCGACGGCCTTCCGTATGGTGACTCCCAATTCATACGTCAGTGATAGCCAGTTTTCGGAGCCTTATTCGTCGGCCTATCTGAAGCGCGGTTTCATCTCGGCTTATGCCCAGACTAATACTGGTGAGGACTTTGCCGAAATGATGTCGGAATACGTCACCCATACTCCCGAATGGTGGGAAGCCCAGATGAAGGCTGCTGAAACCATGTGGGCCGATGACCCCAACCAGACTCAGACCGGTCGTGTGCTCATTGAGCAGAAGCTGGACATTACGCGTGACTATATGCGTAACACTTGGAACATTGACCTTGACGAACTGCGTGACTGCATCCTGCGCCGTCAGGTGGATATTACGAGTGGCAAGGTCGACCTGACCGATCTTACTGTTAACGGCAATAAAGCTAACTAAAGAAAAGGAGAAGTTATCATGAGTAAGAAAATCATAGCATATTTGTTCCTCATGCTGCCAGCACTGCTGACAACATCATGCCTAACTGACCAGGAGGACATCTTTGACAAGTCGGCATCGATTCGCTCGGCCGAGTATTTGGAGAATGCACGGAAAGTCTTGACCAGTGCCGAGAATGGCTGGGTCATGAACTACTATCCTGACAACCTGCAGAGCTTCGGAGGATATAGCTACGTGCTGACGTTCGACGAGAATAACGTGACCGCTTACTTTGTCAACGGTAAGACGGAGACACGTACGCTGAGTGATGGAAGTACCGAGGAAGTGCCCGTGCCGGAGACCAGCATCTATTCGCTGACAAATGAGGATGGCCCGTGCATCTCGTTTGATACTTACAACAGTTACTTGCACTATTTCGCTACTCCGTCGTCGGGGGAATACGAAGCTAAGGGTGGTGACTTTATTTTCATCATCCTCAACATCAGTGAGGACCAGAATACCATCACACTCAAGGGCAACCGCTCGGGTAACCTGGTACGTCTTTACCGCAATACTGAAACACCGGTAAAGTACATCTCTGACTGCATTGCCGTCACCAAGGGCCAGCTGTACGAGACCTTCGTTAAGGACGACGTGACAATGGAACTCGACCTGGAGTCTCAGCAGGTTACTGTTGCAGTAGGCGAGGAGACGGCTAAGTCGTCTTACATCATCACCAACAAGGGCATCAAGTTCTATGAACCTCTGACCGTGGCAGGTCGCACTTTCGACTCTTTTGATTATAACGAGGCAAACCACAGCTACACCTCTAAGGATATTGAAAGCATGGAACTCGTAGGAAAACTGCCTGACGGATGGCGTTCGTACGAAGACCTGGCAGGCAGATACCGTGTGGGTACTGCAGATGATGCCCACATCTGTACCATTACAGCCAACGGCGATGGTGAGAGCTATACGATTAGTAACCTGGACAGCCGTCTTAGCGGTACCGCTACTGCCTATTATAAGTTTACACGTGGCTCGTTCGTCATCTCTCCGCAGCCAATGGGAATGTATGGTAGCAGTTATTATGCATGGCTCATTGCCATTAGCGACAACGCCATGGCATGGGATACCTCCATCCAGTTCAAGGGCAGAAACAGTGCTACAGACCCGCTGACCATTACCTTCTCGGGAGGTGAATACACCGAATTGTGGACCTATGCCTTTACCGACGATCCCCCAACGGGTGACGGCCGTGCCGGATATTTCACTCAGTTTGAGTCTCCGTTCACGCTTGTTAGAGTTGACTAAATGGTTTAATTAAGAACATTTTTGTACTGATGAAAAAGATTATTAGTTTTCTCGCATTATTTGCAGGCCTGACGATGTTCACCGCCTGTAGTGATAGTGATGCTACGTATACTGCTACTGAACCGTTGAATATCACGCAAGCTGATGTCCTGTTCGGGGCAGGCGGCGGCGACGGCAGTATTGTGGTCAATACTTCATCCAGCCTGACGGCAACTACCGATGCAAGCTGGATTAACCTCAATGTCAACGGTAACACGGTGACGGCTACGTGCCAACCTAACAGCTCCATTGAGGGTCGTTCGGCCAAGATCGTGCTGACGGCTACAGACGGCGCAACAGCTAACGTGACGGCTACTCAGCATGGACTGCTGATTCAGCTGGATGCCAAGTCGGCTTACTTGTTCAACAGTGATGACAATGAACCGGCTTTCGTGCCCGACAGAAGTAACATAGACTTTGAAAAGACGATTTCCGACAGCTGGATACACTTCGAGAAGGCCGAAAAGGGATATAATATTACCGTCGACCCTAACGAAGGATCCTATCGTAACGGTACTATTGAGCTGGCTTTTGCTGCTTCAAACTTTAAGCAGACCATTCGTATTGGCCAGTGGGGTGAGTCGCTTCCCTTTGAGAACCTGACAAAGGCTCTCTATGAGGACAGTGAGGGCAATACCTATGCCCAGCCTGTTACTGTGGTGGCAGATGCCAGCCAGCCCAACACTTACCTTGTTAAAGGACTTATGCAGGAAGGTGATTTAGCTGTAACGCTCAATACCAAAAATCAGTCGATGGTTGAGTACTATGTGCCTGCTGGCTACAAGGTGGGCACGATGGTGGAAGATGGTAAGACGTTAACGTTGCGTTGTCTGATGAGTGCCTTTAACGTCAATACCGACCGCCGGTACTATCCGACAGCTGTCACGACGTTGGAAACCAACGAATGGCGTATGGCCTTCGAGTGGCAGGTTGATGAGATGGGCATGCCCACGCTCAACTATGTCCGCAATGCAAACCTCGGTCAGACTTATCGTACTGACGGCATACTGGTGTACCAGTTCTCAACGGCCACGGGTGCAATGGCTGCAGCCCGCAAAGGGTTGGCCTATGAATTCCTGAACTTGAAATTTATAATAGAATAGTATATTTATTAATTAATTTTTTGAGCGTATGAAAAAGTTTTTACTTACTACACTGGCAGCTCTCTTTGCTGTCGTGTCGTTCGCGCAGGTAGGCAGCTTGAAGCAGCCCTATTTGTTGAGTAGTCCTGCAAATGTAGTCAGGACGAGTACTCCTAATAGCCTGAAACCGGCTACTATGGTGAACAGTGTACCGTCTCACAAAATGGTGGTGGGACAGAAGAACCTGCGTCGTGCTGCTATCGGAAGCATCGACGAACTGCAGGGTGACTTTATTGTTGCCAACTATGATTATGATTACGATTCTGAGGCAGACAGCATCGTGGCTGATGTTCCCTCAAGGTCTGCTGCAGTAGCCTCTATTGAGGTCGTGGATGATAAGACCGTCAAGATCTATGGTCTGAGCCAGTGGTCTGATGAGGGCGTGGCCGTCACAGCAACTGTTGATGTTGAAAACGGTACACTGACCATTCCTGTTGGCCAGAAGGTTGGTACCAACGAAACGTATGGTGACATTTCTATCCAGAATGCCTCTACTGAGGGTGACCTTACTGCAACCATCTTTGCAGGTGGTATCATATCTATCGACCAGTACTGGTTTGAGTCTGTAGTCTATCAGGAATCAAATGTACGTTGGGCTTCATATCATCAGTCTATCATAGCTCCCGCTAATGGTATTATGGAGTATCATAGCGATGATGCCGAGGGTGACGTTGCCCAGAACGTACTGATTGTTCAGAATCCTGATACGAAAGTGCTGACCGTTTGGAATTTCCATAATTTCATTACCGGTGAGGTGGCCGACATTGATGTTGCTGCCGATAAGACCTTTATGATTGAAGGTGGTACACAGGTGGTTTACATGCACAGCCAGTTAAAAGAGGTATATCTCTGGGGTTCTCCTAAGGCTGGAAGCATCAGCGATATCACTGGTAAGATTATAGATAATGTCAAACTGGTTGCTGAGACTGGTATTGGCTATGTGAATGCAGAATATCGTGGTTGGGTTTATCCTAACGACAAGTTCACTATCACCCTGATTGATGGCTCAGAGATTGAGTATCCTGCTCTGGAGACTGGTGAGCTGGTAACTGCTCCCGAAGGTCTGGTGACGAAGGAGTATCCTCTTTCTGCATCTGCATGGTATAATGCTGCCCAGGTAGCTCAGGGTGCTTATGCTTCTACCGTGAAGATTGGCTGGAATGGTACTTCGGAAGTCTATTTCCAGGGTCTGGACAAGGATCTGCCCGAAGCTTGGGTAAAGGGTACGCTGAGCGAAGATGGAAAGACGATCGCTATCCCCGTAACCTATATGGGTATCTTTGATGGTGCTGTCCATTATCTGGGTGCCTATGGTCTTACTGGTCCGAGAACCCTGAATCTTGACTATGATGCTGACGCTGATACCTACAGCTATGGTGCAACTGTCATGATTTATAAGGGTGCTGCAACCACATCGTTTGCTTACTTCATGAATGGCTTCTTCATCGGTGCGAAACCTTCTCCCACAACTGCTCCTGAGGGTCTGGTAACTGTCGATATGCCGTTCAAGGGTAGCAAGTATGTCGATGAAGCTGAAGAGCCTGTTGAGACAACTGGTACTGTAAAGGTTGGCCGCGACGGTCAGGATGTCTATATCCAGAACCTGTTCTCTGAGGTTGCTGATGGCTGGTTGAAGGGTGTCGCCGTCACCATTGAGGGTCAGGACTATGTCATATTCCCCAAGAACCAGTATGTCGGTAATCTTTCGAATGCCCTGAGTGCTTATCTTGTAGGCTATATGTCTGGCGAAGAAGGCCAGTCAGGTTCTGCATACGATGTGGTATTCTCTTACAATGCTGAGAAGAATTATTATGTCGCCAACAATCCTGTTATCCTGACTCGTTTTAAGGATAGCTATAGCAGCTATGAGTCATTCTTCCAGTCAGGTCTGACCATTGGTGTCAATCCGGATGCTGATGGTATTAAGAGCGTTGCTGCTGACGGCAATACAGACGGCTCATGGTACACGCTGAATGGCGTTCGCATTGTGAAGCCCGCTCAGAAGGGTATCTACATCCACAACGGAAAGAAGGTCGTCCTGAAGTAATTCCGAATTACATATCGTACTATTATAATCGGGAGTGTCGTCATGATACTCCCGATTTCTTTTTGGTAATACGTGACTTTTGGCAGCAATCTCTTGTTTTTCTCCATAATATTTGGTAAAGTCGGGATTACTTCGTAAATTTGCAGCAAAATCTGAAAGTGATGATGACAATAGCAAATCCAATTTATGACTCGGTGTTCAAATTCCTGATGGAAGATGAACGCGTGGCCAAGACAATCCTATCGGCACTGCTGAAAAAGGACATCGTAAAGGTTGAGGTTCGGCCTCATGAGTATAGCAACAGCCAGCGTGACTCGCTGTCAATGTTCCGTATAGATTTTGCAGCTACTGTTCGTGAGGAAGACGGCAACAAGCGCATGATTTTGATTGAGGTCCAGAAGACGTGGTTAGAAACAGAAACGCTGCGCTTCCGCCAGTATCTCGGCGTGCAATACCAGCGCAAGGAGAACATCATAGCCGATAGCAAAGAGGGATATGCTATGCCAATGGTGGCAGTCTATATCCTTGGCCACAGGGTAGGTGACATCGATGAGGCGGTACTCTATGTGCATCATGAAGCGTATGACTACGACAATCAGCGTGTTACCAAAGGTATACCTAATCCGTTTGTCGACAGTCTGACGCACGACAGTATTATCGTCCAGATACCACTGTTGCATGGGCAGATCAATAATCGGTTGGACAAGGTGCTGAGCGTGTTTGACCAGACCCTCCATCTGCCTGAAAGTGAGCATTTCCTGAATTTCGACGAAAGCCGCTATCAGGATGATGAGGACATGCAGCCTATCCTGCATCGGCTGCTGATGGCTGCAAGTGACGCCGATACCCGTCAGGACATGAATGTCGAGGACGAATATTATTCTATTATAGAGAAACGTGACACTGAAATCATGCTGAATGCCCGTAAGATAGCAGAACAGAATGTGGAATTGTCTGAGCAGCGGGCTCAGTTGTCTGAGCAGCGGGCTCAGTTGTCCGAGCAGCAGGCTCAGTTGTCTGAGCAGCGGACTCAGTTGTCCGAACAGCAGGCTCAGTTGTCTGAGCAGCAGTCACAACTGAAGACTTTTGCCAGTTTGCTGATGGACTCAGGTTGGAGTGTGGACGATATTGCCACAAAAATGAATATGACGCCTGAACAGATTAAAAAGTTATTATCGTAGGATACTTATGAAGAAATTATTATTCCTTTCGGTTGCACTGATATGGTGTGCGATGACCGTGATGGCCGTACCGGCACATCCTGGAATCCTGAAAGTGCAACAACCTGACGGCAGTTTTCTGACCTTACGCCTGGTGGGCGACGAGTGGAGACATTTTAATACCACTGCCGACGGCTATAGCGTAGTGAAGGATAGCCGCGGCTATTATGTCTACGCCCAGCGGCAGGGGGGGCGGTTGATGCCTACAGCCCGTGTGGCTCACGATGTGACCGAACGTACGGCCGACGAACAGGCTTTTCTGGCTGGACAGCAGAAGTTCATGGCGCCGGACATGACCGCTGCGATGGCTCAGGTGAAGTCGCGGGTGGAGACCATAGGCGCCAAGCGCCGTGCGCAGGGGCGTCGTGCCACTGACTACCAGAACTTCAAGGGCCTGATAGTGCTTGTGGAGTTCAACGATAAGTCTTTCTCCCGCCCTGACTATACAGATATTATTACCGACATGGTGAACAAGGAGAACTATGCGGGCTTTGACACACAAAAGATGACGGGTAGCGTTCGCGACTATTTCAGCGACAATTCCAATGGCAAATTCAAGCCTCAGTTTGATATTGTAGGCCCGTATAAAGTCAACTTTAGCCAGTATGACTGTAATATGGAAGACGGGAAAGTCAACGAAGTGGTTCTGGCTGCCATAGATTCGGCCGATGTCGATGTGGATTTCAAGAAATATGACGGCGATGGTGACAACCTGGTCGACCTGGTGTTCTTCGTCATTGCCGGCAATGGTGCCAATTACTCGGGTAACGACAAGAATCTCTGGTGGCCCCACCGGTCGATAATATATAACCCGGGATCACGCGACTATCGCGTGGTGAAGGATGGCGTGACGTTGTGGGACTATGCCAGCTCAACTGAATTGGCGGGCTTAGTCAGCCAGCCTAAAACCATTATGATTGACGGTATCGGCACCATCTGCCACGAGTTCAGCCATGTGCTGGGACTGCCCGATTTCTACGATGCCAACTACGAGGAAGACGGACAAAGCATCACGCCTGGCGTATGGTCTCTG
The DNA here is from genome assembly GCA_002371715.1 of Prevotella sp. UBA3757. GTDB lineage: Bacteria > Bacteroidota > Bacteroidia > Bacteroidales > Bacteroidaceae > Prevotella. The sequence continues at coordinate 13,897 of DFGF01000039.1, read as the reverse complement.
ATGGATCAGGGCTGCTACCTGAACGGAGGCTATACGCCGTGCGGCTATTCGCTCTACGAACGCTGGGCCGTTGGCTTTATCGGTGACCCGCAGAAGATAGAAGGTGAGGGCAGCTACGAGCTGGCACCATTGCACAGCAGCCGTACCGGCTACCGGATTGATACGCCTGAAACGGATGAGTTCTTCCTGCTGGAGAACCGTCAGAACGGGCAGTTTAAGTGGGATGCCTACTTGCCGGCCAGCGGTATGCTGGTTCACCGCGTAGACCTGAGCAGCAAGCGCCTTTGGCAGGCCAATGCCGTCAACAATAATTCTGAGCGTAACTACTACGAACTGGTCAGGGCTTGTGGTAATACGAATAATGCGGCTAACGACGTGTTCCCTGGCAGGAGCAAGGTTACTGATCTGGATAATGACACATCGCCTGCCAGTCTTCTGACATGGAGTGGCGAGTACACACACTGGGGGCTTTCCAACATCAAGATGTCGAATGACCGTGTGACCTTTGATGTCAGTGATGCGTGGATACTGCGTAGCCTCTCATTGCCGGAGACCATGACTGTAGGCGTCGGTATGACCCGACAAATGTCGCTCGTTTTGGTGCCGAAAAACGGCAACTTCAATTTGTCATGGAAGAGCGATAACCCTGATGTTGCCACTGTCGATGGTGAAGGCAATGTGACGGGTGTTAGTGCAGGTACGTGCGTTATTACGGTGTCCAGTGCTAATGGTATGTCGTCGTCATGTACCGTAACGATAGCAGATTTGTCTGGTGTCAGTTTTGCCGAATTCAAAACCCTGGGGAGTGGCGGTGAAGGTATGATGGTACTGAATGATGCTGAAGTCCTTTTCGCCTATCAGTCACGGGCTTATTTGCGCGACGCATCTGGTGCCATCTGTTTTAATAATATGGGACTTGACTTAAAGCGTAACGACCGTGTCAGTGGTTTTGTCTATGGGCGGTTGGGTGTTGTCAATAATTTGCCGCAGGTTTCTCCGGTAGCGGACCTGACTGATGTCAGTCAGGTGTCCGTCGTCAGCGGTAAGGAGGTGCAGCCACGTGAGGTTACACTGGAGTCACTGACGGAGGCTGACTATTCCGACTATGTCTTGCTGAAGGGCGTAAAACTTGAGAAAGATGTTTATTGCTATGCAGTCAGCGGTAATCGTAAGGTGCGTATCTATAATCGCTTTGGGACGTCGGGCGGTTCGTTGCCAGCTAATTACCACGGAAAGTATTATGATGTGGAAGCCATCTTTGTGCCGAGCCGGCTTAACACGCGAATCATTGATGAACTTGCCATTGTTAAGACACCCGTCGAAGTGGACGGTCCGACAGGCATCGTAGAATTACGAAAGGGCAGTGCTGACGACGGTCAGGCAGTCTATAATCTGCAGGGACAGCGCGTCAGTCCCAAGACCAAGGGCCTTATAATAAAGAATGGTAAAAAGGTGGTGAACCAGTAGCCTTTTCTCCTGTCAGCAGGCGTTGCCTAAGGATGCTGCTCAGTTACTTCTTGTAACGGGTCGTAGAGCCTTAGGCAACGCTTGCTATTTGTCCTTGATTAATAAATTTGCGTTTTTTTTAAAAAAATTAATGAAAACCTTTGCCGTTTCCTTTTTATTTCTTATTTTTGCAGCCAACATCTGCGCAAAGTGTCATTAGAAAGCCTTTCAAGGTGCCAAAGTGTAAGAGAGATTAAACATTTTATAAACAAAGTATAATTAATAATTAAAACGAGAGAGATTTATGAAACAAAGATTAACAATGCTTCTGGCTGCGATGCTCCTCATAGTGGGAACAGCGCTGGCACAGACCAAGGTTAATGGTACCGTAGTATCTCAGGATGGCAACGAGCCGGTCATCGGCGTGTCAGTCCTCGTTGTGGGTACTAACATCGGTACTGTTACAGATGCCAACGGTCGCTTCTCGCTGACCGTTCCTGCAGGCAAGTCTCAGCTCCGCTTTACCTACGTGGGTATGGAGACGCTTGAGGTGAGCGCTCGTCCACAGATGCGCATCGTGCTGCGCTCGGGTGACACCAACCTGGACGAGATTGTGGTGACTGCCATGGGTATTAAGCGTTCGGCTAAGGCCCTGGGTTATTCGGCAACAGCCGTAGGCGGTGAGGAAATTGCTGCCGGACGTACGGCTGACATCATGTCAGGACTGCAGGGCAAGGTGGCCGGTGTGCAGATCAGCTCTGCTGCTGGCGACCCCGGTTCTTCGAATTCTGTGATTATCCGTGGTATCAGCTCACTGGGCGGTACCAACCAGCCTTTGTATGTCATCGACGGTGTGCCCATGAACAACTCGGCCGTCTTCAGCAACGACGGCCTGAACTCTGGTTACGACTTCGGTAACGGTGCCAATGCCGTCAACCCTGACGACGTGGAGAACATGACCATCCTGAAGGGTGCTGCCGCTACGGCTCTGTACGGTTCGCGCGCTGCCAACGGTGTCATCCTGATTACCACCAAGAGCGGTAAGCAGCAGGCTAAGGGCCTGGGTATCGAGTATAACGGCGGTCTGCAGTGGGAAAGCGTCATGCGCCTGCCCCAGATGCAGAACGACTTCGGTATGGGTTGGAACGGCGACAAGACCGACGACGAGAACGGCTCGTGGGGTCCGAAGTTCGACGGCTCTACGCTGAAGTATGGTACTGTCTACAACAACTCGCAGCAAATCAAGACGTACCGCGCCATCGAGGACAACATGAAGGACTTCTTCGATACCGGTTTCCGCTATTCGAACAGCCTGTCGTTCAACGGTGCTACCGACAAGAGCGACTACTTCGTGTCGTTCTCGCAGATCAGGGACGACGGTATCATTCCCACCAATGCCGACAGCTATAATAAGTATACCTTCTCGGCACGTGGCACGCATAAGATTAAGGACTTGACCTTCAGCTCTTCGGTGAACTATGCCTACCAGAAGAACAACTTCGTGTCGACCGGTCAGGGCTTCGAGAATATGTATAACTCGATTATGCAGACGCCTCGCGACATTGCCATCGTCGAGCTGAAAGACCTGACAAACCCATTCAATACGCCTGGTTACTACTACACGCCGTACAGCGTGATGAACCCGTACTACATTCTGAACAACCACCTGAACGAGAACGAGAGCGAGCGCTTCTACGGCAAGTTCCAGATGGACTACGACTTCCTGAAGTGGTTCCGCTTGACTTATCGTATCGGTCTTGACACCTCGACGGCTCACCACCACCAGGGCGTGCCCAACTATGCTGCACTCTTCCCCGACACACCTAACTGGGAGTCGGAACTGAGTTCTGAGACGGGTTCTACGTCACGCCGCACCACTCGCCGTCGTGAGATTAACCAGGACTTCATGCTGACCTTCAATATGCCCGTCAACGACTTTAACATCAATGCCGTGGTCGGTTTCAACGGCAATGAGCGCCGACTGTCGTATATGGACACGAAGAATACCAACCTGACGATTCCTACGTATTTCAATTTCACCAACTCGGCCGAGATTCCTACCGTGAAGGAGTACCAGTGGAAGCGCCGTCTCTATGGTATTTACGGTCAGGCAGAAATAGCCTGGAAGAACATGCTCTACCTGACGCTGACCGCTCGTAACGACTGGTCGTCGACACTGCCAAAGGACAACCGCTCGTTCTTCTATCCCGGTGTGACCGCCAGCTGGGTATTCTCTGAGCTGCTGAAGGACAAGGCTCCCTGGCTGTCGTTCGGTAAGGTGCGCGTGGCCTGGGGTAAGACGGGTAACGACGCTGACGTCTACATGACCGACCCATACTATACGCAGGCTCTCTTCAACTCGTCTGGCTGGGCCGACAGCAAGTTCCCCTTCTCAAAGACGGGTACCAATGCTTATACTGTGGGTAATGTCTTGGGCAGTGCAACGTTGAGTCCTGAGATGACTACCGAGACGGAGTTCGGCGTACAGCTGGCTTTCCTGAAGAACCGTATCTCGCTGGATGCTACCTACTACAACCGTAACTCTGACAAGCAGATTACGCAGTTAAGCGTTGACCCAGCATCTGGCTATACTGCACAGAACGTGAACCTTGGTAAGATTCGCAACCGTGGTATCGAGCTGTTGCTGACGGTTGTTCCTGTTCGTACAAAGGACTTTGAATGGAGCCTGAGTTGGAACTACACCAAGAACAATAATAAGGTTATTAAGTTGCCTGAGGAGATGAACGGACGCGCCAACATCTATGGCTTCAGCGGCGGCACGGGTCTCTTCGCTATTGAGGGCGAGGAGATGGGTGTGTTCGAGGCTTATGTGGCTAAGACTCTTCCTGCTGGTGTTGAGAATACCAAGTTTACGTACGACGAAAGCCTCGTGGGCAAGATAACTGTCGACAAGAATGGTCTGCCTCAGAATTCTGACGAGATGGTGAAGATTGGCTCCATCAACTACGACTATATGATGGGTATCGGCAATACGCTGAAGTATAAGGACTTCACCCTGTCGTTCGACTTCGATATCCGTCAGGGCGGTCTGATGTTCTCGCGTACGCACGACATCACCTACTTCACTGGTAACGCCATGCAGACTACCTACAACGACCGTAACCCGTTCGTCGTTCCCAACTCTGTGATGGTTGTCGGCTCGCACATGGAGAATGTCTATGATGAAAAAGGCGTTCAGCAGTTTGACGATAAGGGAAATCCCGTACAGGTGTCTGTGAATGACTATGCTGAGAACAACTTGCCCCTGTATGGCACCTATCTTTACAACTACTGGGACAACGGCGCAATAGCCATGGGCTCTGGCTCGCTCATCAGCAAGTCGTACGTCAAGCTGCGTCAGGTAGTCTTCGGATGGGACGTCCCCAAGAAGTGGCTTGCCAAGACCTTCCTGACGGGTGTGCATATCTCTGTATTCGGCAACAACCTGCTGATGTGGACTCCTTCGAGCAATACCTTCATCGATCCTGAGGCTTCTTCATTCGGTAACGACCTGGAGGGCAGCTTCGGTGAATACAGTTCGAACCCCAGTTCACGTAAGTTTGGTTTCAACGTGAAAGTTAAATTCTAATAGGAAAGGAGATAATTGTATGAAAAAAATATATTTATTAGCTGCTGCGGGTATGTTGATGGTTTCCAGCTGTGACCTGGACATCAACCAGGACCCCAACTACCCCACCAAGGCAGACATTAGCGCCGAACTGCAGTTCCCTTCTGTCATTAGCGCTATTGCCGATGCGTCGGGTGACCAGATGTTTAACTATGGTGGCTTCTTTGCCCAGTACTTTGAGCAGATGCCCGAGGCCAACCAGTATAACGACATTGCTGAACTGAACATTGACGAGTCGAAGGACATCTTTAACCGCTGCTACATGAACTTGTATGCCGGCGCACTGATGGATATCGAGGACATCAAGACGAAGACTAGCAACACTGCCAATCTCTTTGCCTGTCAGGTAATGCGTACCCAGGCTTTCCAGTTGCTCGTCGACAATACCAGTGAGACTCCCTATCTGGAAGCCTTGCAGGGTGGTAGCAATTCTTCTCCCAAGTTTGACGATGGTAAAACCGTCTACGAGGGCGTGTTGAAGGAACTCGATGATGCTGAAGCTGCTATTGATGGTTCGGATGTCATCACCTTGACCGACCCGATGTTAAACAAGAATCTGTCGCAGTGGAAAGGCTATGCCAACGCCCTTCGTCTGCGCATGTTCCTTCGTCTGATTGATGCCGGCTTGACAGAGTATACTGCCAAGGCCACGGCACTCGTTGCTGCCGGCGATTTCTTCACGGGCGACGTGACATGGGACGTGTTCTCTGACCAGGAAGGCCAGTATAATCCCTGGTATCAATCGGTATTCCGCCTGACGCAGAACCACTGTGCTGCCTATCCTATTGTGAGCTATATGGAAGCTACTGCCGATCCCCGTCTGGGCTATGCCATCAAGACGCGCAGCAGCGATGGGACTTATGTTGGACAGTTCCCCGGTTCTAAGCAGGATGTCAACGTTGTCGGTACTTCTTACAAGAACTCTGATGTGAGCGGCATCAACTATGACATCACACACGCTATGCCCATCTACCTGTTCACACAAAGCGAACTGCAGTTCCTCATTGCCGAGGTTCAGATGCGATTCAACAATAATGCCTCTGCAGCCAAGGCTGCCTACGAGGCCGGTGTTGCTGCCGACTTTGCCCTGCGTGGCGTATCAGGAGCCGACGGCTTCCTGGCAGCTGCCGGCAGCTGGGATGCTGCAGCCAATAAGCTGAACCTCATCTACATGCAGAAGTGGACTGCACTCTTCATGCACGATCACATGGAGGCTTGGTCAGAGATTCGTCGTACGGACGTGCCTGCTCTGTCGCCCTACACGGCATTGGAAATCAAGGCCGATGCCACCATCTATACCCCTGGCAATCTGATTAGTCCGGCTGTCAACAAGAAGGGCGATGGCAATATTGCCATGTGTCTGCCTTACTCCAGTTCTTGCCGTAAATTTAACGTCAATACTCCGACTCCGGCTCGTCAGATTACCGACAAGGTGTTCTGGGATGTGAAATAATGGCTAACTGATAATAGAAGTTAATTATGAAAAAGATATATTTATTTGGACTGATGCTTTGCGCGATGGCTATTGGCTTGACATCGTGCAGCGGTGACGACCAGCTGACGGACACCCGCGTCACCTATTACGTAAACATGGACCTGCAGGGTGATGCTTTCACCCTCGTCCCCTTAGGCACGCCATACGTTGATGCCGGCTGTAAGGCAGAACTCAATGGCGAGGACTATACGCCGAAAGTAGTGGCAGTAGGTGTTGAGGATGTCGATGTCAACAGTGTCGGCTTCTACGACATCACATATTCTGCCGTTAATCCTGATGGCTATGCGGCTTCTGCAAGCCGTACAGTGGTTGTCTATGATCCCACAGTGACGGCTTCCCTCGAGGGTTCCTATTCTACCGATATGGATGCTTCGAAATATGGCACAGGAAAGGCTTCATTCGCTGACCGCGCTGCTGGTTATGGCAACACCACACAGTGTGTGGGCATCACCTTTGAGGAGGTGGCTCCTGGCATCTATTATGTCAGCGACCTGCTGGGCGGTTGGTATAACCAGATTCGTGCCTATGGTACGAAATACTGCATGACGGGCTACGTATCGCTGAATCCTGACAACACTCTGACTTTGCAGTCGAGTTATATTGCCGGTTGGGGAGACGGCCTTGACTATATTAAGGATACAGCTTATGATCCTGCTACGGGAAAAATCAGCTACAGCCTGTCGTATGCAGGTCAGATCTTTATGGACATTGTATTGAATAAAGACTAAAATAGGATGATGATTATGAAAAAGTATATTTCACTTGCAATGATGACCATTGCCTTCTCCTTTGGCTTCGTCGCTTGTAGCGTAGAAACGGACGAGGAGCCGGGCGGAACAAATGTGCAGAACATGGCCGGACGATGGGTGGTCAGTGTGGCACAGGTTGACGAGGCTGGTAAAGTGGTCTTTGAGCCGGAAGACTTGTTCGGAGCTATCGATATCGATTTGTTCACCTACAATACTGCGGACAACGCTTCTACGGAAATGTGGATTGACGACAGGGGCAATTTCTGGGCTTTCAAGTTTAAGGTGCCCATCAACTATGCTAACGGTACATTCTCAGCTACTGCAATTCCCTACGATGCGAACAATCAGGCTATTGCCGATGCTATAGCAGCAGGAGAGACTCCTGTTGATGAGGATGGCAATCCGCTCGTTGCTGAGACGGCCACTATCACGGATGGTAAGATTCTGTATGGTCAGGGCCACAACATTCATGGCATGCCCACCGACAGCATCGCGTTCTATGTGACGTTCACCGACGATTCCTATGGGGCACGCTACGGCTATGCCAAGCATCTGGTGACGGGTACGCGCTACTCCGGATTCTACGAGTAAGCAGTCCTGACAGAGTCATGTAACATTTCGGGAGGCATGCCGCCAAGGCGTTGCCTCCCGATTTTTCTGCTCTTTCCGTTAGAAGGCTTCTGCCGCACAATACTCCCTTAGTATTGAAAATTACTCCCGGAGTATTAAAAATTACTGCCGGAGTATTGAAAATTACTCCCGGAGTATTGATGCTTCACGGTGTTAATGCCCAGGAAATGTTCCCAAGCTGGGAATAGAGGATTCCCCTACTGGGAATAAAGGATTCCCTTAC
>DFGF01000039.1:0-5655 GCA_002371715.1 Prevotella sp. UBA3757 | reverse complement strand
AAGGATTCCCTTACTGGGAATAAAAAACGGGATACCGACTAACGTTTCTCGCGGAAGAACTGAAGCATCAGCTGGCGGCACTCCTCTTCCAGTACGCCTCGGCTGACGGTGCAGCGCGGGTGCAGGGCTTTGGGCGCCAGCAGGCTGAAGCCGCGGCGGTCGTCAGGACAACCGTAGACGATGCGCGGAATCTGGCTCCAGCCCAGGGCACCGGCACACATGGCGCAGGGCTCGACGGTGACGTAGAGCGTGCAGTCGGTCAGGTACTTGCCGCCCAGTTCGTTGGCAGCCTGGGTAATGGCCTGCATCTCGGCATGGGCGGTCACGTCGTGCAGGGTCTCCGTCAGGTTGTGGGCACGGGCAATGATGCGGCCCTGGCATACGATGACGGCTCCAATGGGTATTTCGCCCTCGTCGAAGGCCTGCTGTGCCTCCTGCAGGGCACGGCGCATGAACATTTCGTCGTTATTTTGCTGTTCCATAGTGCAAAGGTACGAAATTTTAGGCACGGACTACACGGAATTCACGTTTTTTTTGTACTTTTGCATCATGGAATGGAAAATAGAACATATCGCTGAGACGGACTCTACCAATAACTGGCTGCGCGACCATGGCGGCGAGGGTAACGTCGTGGTGTGGGCTGACTATCAGACGGCCGGGCGCGGATGTGCGACGAACCGGTGGGAGTCGGAGCGGGGCCAGAACCTGACGTTCTCCATGCTGTTTCATCCTGTGCAGGTGCCCGTGGCCCGGCAGTTCCGTATCTCAATGGCCGTCTCGCTGGCCATCTGCGAGGCCTTGGGGCAGCACATCGGCGACCTGAGCATCAAGTGGCCCAACGACATCTATTGGCGCGACGGCAAGATTTGCGGCATACTGATAGAGAACCGTATTCAGGGCAGCGTCATCAGGGACTGCATCGTCGGCATCGGCCTGAACGTCAACCAGCGGCGGTTCCTTAGCGATGCGCCCAACCCCGTGTCGATGTGGCAGATTTGTGAGCACGAGACTGACCGCGAGCAGTTGCTGAACGCCATACTGCAGGCCTTCGACCGGCAGCTGGGCCAGGACGTACGCCAGCCGTACCTCTCAATGCTGTACCGCCGCAAAGGCTTCCATCCCTATGCCGACAAGGGCGGTGCCTTCATGGCCGAGATGGTCGACGTGGAGGACGACGGGCACCTGCTGTTGCGCGACGATGACGGCCGACAGCGGCGATACGCCTTCAAGGAGGTGAGCTTCATTTGAAAATATCGAGATAACCGTATAAAAGAAAAAAAGAAAGACAATGGCAAGATTTAAGAGAATTCTACTGAAGCTCTCGGGCGAGAGCCTGATGGGCAAGCAGGGCTATGGCATAGACCCTGAGCGTCTGAGCGACTATGCGCGCCAGATTAAGGAGGTGAGCGAGATGGGTGTGCAGATAGGCATCGTCATTGGTGGCGGCAACATCTTCCGCGGACTGAGTGGTTCGCAGAAGGGCTTCGACCGCGTGAAGGGCGACCAGATGGGCATGTGCGCCACGGTCATCAATTCGCTGGCACTCAGTTCTGCCCTTGGCGCCATCGGCGTGAAGAACCGCGTGATGACAGCCATCCGCATGGAGCCTATCGGCGAGTTCTACACCAAGTGGAAGGCCATCGAGGCTATGGAACAGGGCTACGTGTGCATCTTCTCGGCAGGCACGGGTTCGCCGTACTTCACGACAGACACCGGTTCGTCACTACGCGGCATCGAGATTGAGGCCGACGTGATGCTGAAGGGTACGCGTGTGGATGGCGTCTATACCGCCGACCCTGAGAAGGACCCGACAGCCACGAAGTTTGACGCCATCACGTACAAGGAGGTGCTGGCACGCGGCCTGAAGGTCATGGACCTGACAGCCATCTGCATGTGCCAGGACAATGACCTGCCCATCTATGTCTTTAACATGGACGTCGTGGGCAACCTGAAGCGGGTCATGGACGGCGAGGAAATTGGCACGCTGGTGCACAATTAACATTGAGCGTTGAGCGTTGAACGTTGGGCGTTGAACGTTGAACGTTGGGCGTTGAACGTTGGACATTGAACGTTGAGCGTTATTCTTCCGTAAACTCTACGTATTCGCCATCGGAGTCGTCGAAAATCTTCTTGTTTTCGCGCTCCTGATGGCGATGGTCTATAATGGTCTCGCCTGTAGCCGTCTGGGTGGTGCGAACCTCTGGGGCTTCGTCTGGCCGGTGGGTGGTCTGAGTGCTCTGAGTATTCTGAGTGCTCTGAGTATTCTGAGTATTCTGATTGCTCCGATTACTCTGATTACTCCGATTACTCTGATTATTCTGAGTGGCTTGTTGCCGCTGACTGTACTGCTGACGCTGTCGGCTGGTTTCGTTGCGCAGTTGCTGTTCGTCTTGTTCGGCAGCCTGCTGGGCAGCTTTCTTTGCCTTCCTGATGGCGCTGACGACGCGGCCGCCAATGAGGATGGCGATGAATACTAAGACGAAGAAAATAAATAGTGCAAAGCCAAGAATTCCTTTGAGCATAGTAATTATAGTTTTGAGCTTTTAAGTTTGTTGTTTGCCGTTTGCCGCTTACCGCCTGTTGTTTATTGCCGACAGGATGACGTACCAGGCAATGATGGCTGCCAGGCCGGCAACGCCGAGTAGCAGGAGCAGGGGAATGCAGGTGATAAGGAAGAGGTACTTCACCTCGTTGCCCTTCCAGCCCCACGTCTTGAACTTGAGGGCAAACATGGGAATCTCGCTTACCAGCAAGTAACTGCTGACGGGTATCAGTGCCAGCAGGATGTAAAGCCAATAGGCAGGCAACTGGTATGGTTCAAGCATCGTCTGGAAATGCAGACTGACGATGAGCGAACCCCAGAACAGGGCGTTGGCAGGCGTGGGCAGTCCGATGAAGCCCAGAGCCTGACGTTCGTCAAGATTGAACTTGGCCAGACGTAACGCCGAGAAGGCGGCGATGATGAAGGCCAGGTAGGGGAGTGAAGCGTAAAGAGTGAAGAGTGAAGAATTTGCTGCCGCCACGGTTTGACCCTCCATGACGGACTGCAGGAATCTGAACAGCATGGCTGACGGCGCGAAGCCGAAGGTGATGTCGTCGGCCAGCGAGTCGAGCTCCTTGCCAATGGGCGAGCTGACGCCCAGCAGGCGTGCCGACATGCCGTCGAAAAAGTCGAAGGCGGCACCAATAATAATGAACAGCAGGGCTAAATCATAAAACCCCAGAAAGGCCCAGTAGGTGGCGATGCAACCCGAAATGAGATTGCAGCAGGTTATCGTATTTGGTATATGCTTCTTAATCATTGAGCGCTAGTCATTGAGCATTGAACATTGAGCATTGAACATTATGCCAATTTCGCTATCACGGTCTGGTCGCCCGTGGTGGGCTGGTTCATCGTGACGCAGGCACGTGCCGTCAGCGGCAGGAAGACATCGACGCGCGAACCTAACTTGATGAAGCCCAGGTGCTCGTCGATGTAGCACTCTTCGCCCTCCTTGGCGTAGGTGACGATGCGGCGCGCCATGGCTCCGGCTATCTGACGCACCAGGATTTCCTGGCCGTCAGCCGTCTCAATCATGGTGTCGGCGTGCTCGTTCTCCTCGCTGGCCTTGGGCAGCCATGCCTTATGATAGTTGCCGTTGAAATGCTTGACGAATTTCACCTTGCCGTCAACGGGGAACCAGTTGGCATGCACGTTGAGCGGACTCATGAAGATGCTGATCATGAGGCGCTTGTCGTGGAAGTATTCGTGCTCCTCGACATCCTCCAGCACCACAATCTTGCCGTCGGCAGGAGCCACGACCAAGTGGTCGGTGTCGCCATTGAAATAGCGTACCGGACAGCGGTAGAAGTTGAGCATACATAACCATAAAAAGCCACCGATACCACACGTGAGGGGCATGACGACGTGGCGGGCATAGGGGTGAAGGGCGCCCAGCAGGAACCAGAGCAACAAGTTGACGGCAAAGATGGCGATGGCGGCATAGAGCAGTTCGCTTGTGCCTTCGCGGTGTATTCTGATTTTCTTGAGTTTCTTTATTCTTTCTCCCATGAGAAGATACCTGTGTTTTATGTTTTTATTCTGCAAAGGTACGAAAAAAAGTGAAAAGTGGAAAGTGAAAAGTAAATAAATTACGCGTCAGCCCTTAATAATTATGAATTTTTTTGGTTATTTCGGCTTTTCGTCGTAACTTTGAACCTCAAAAACGAAAAACAAAGACACAATATGGAAGATTTTGTCCATCTTCATGTACATACATATTACTCCATACTTGACGGCCAGTCGAGCATCAAGCGGCTCGTTGACAAGGCCGTCGGTAACGGCATGCGTGGCATGGCCATCACCGACCATGGCGACATGTTCGGCATGAAGGAGTTTCATGACTATGTAGGAGGAATCAATAAGAAACGTAAGAAGGAGGGGCAGGAACCCTTCAAGCCCATCTTCGGCTGCGAGATGTACGTGTCGCGCCACGGTTCGAAGTCGCTGCGCCGTGGCAAGGAGGACCAGAGCGGCTACCACCTCATCGTGCTGGCCAAAAACCAGAAGGGCTATAAGAACCTGATTAAGCTGGTGAGCCGTTCGTGGGTGGACGGCTACTACATGCGCCCCCGAACTGACCGCGAGGACCTTGAGACCTACCACGAGGGACTGATAGTCTGTTCGGCGTGTATAGCCGGCGAGGTGCCCAAGAAGATTCTGAACGGCGACATGGCGGGAGCCCGCGAGGCCGTAGAGTGGTACCACCGCGTGTTTGGCGACGACTACTATCTGGAGTTGCAGCGCCACGAGGTGAAGGACCCGACGGTGCGCGCCAATCGTGAGACCTTCCCCCTGCAGCAGCGTGCTAACAAGGTGCTGATAGAGCTGGCTCGCGAGTATGGTATCAAGCTCGTCTGTTCAAACGATGCCCACTTCGTGGACCAGGAAAATGCCGAGGCCCACGACCACCTGCTTTGCCTCTCTACGGGTAAGGACCTGAACGACCCCTCGCGTATGCTCTACTCCAAGCAGGAGTGGTTTAAGACCCGCGAGGAGATGAACGAGATTTTCGCCGACGTGCCGGAAGCCCTGTCGAACACCGTGGAAATCCTGGACAAGGTGGAGATATACAGCCTGGACCACGACCCCATCATGCCGTTCTTCCCGATTCCCGAATCCTTCGGTACGGAGGAACAATGGCGCCAGAAGTTTACGGAACAGCAACTTTACGAGGAGTTTACGCGCGACGAGAACGGCGAGAACCCGCTGCCACCGGAAGAGGGCGAGAAGAAAATCAAGAAACTTGGCGGCTACGACAAGATATACCGAATCAAGTTCGAGGCCGACTACCTGGCAGAACTGGCGTACAAAGGTGCCAAGCAGCGCTATCTGCCTAATGACGAACTGACAATAGAAAAGGTGGAGGTAAGGTTAGAGGAAGCCAATTCTTCATTCTCCATTCTTCATTCTTCATTACCGAAGGAGGTGGACGACCGCATTCGCTTCGAACTGCACATCATGAAGACGATGGGTTTCCCGGGCTACTTCCTCATCGTTCAGGACTTCATCAATTCTGCCCGCGACGAGCTGGGCGTGATGGTAGGTCCGGGACGTGGCTCGGCGGCCGGGTCGGTGGTGGCCTACTGCTTGGGTATCACCAAGATAGACCCGCT
>DFGF01000042.1:5648-5916 GCA_002371715.1 Prevotella sp. UBA3757 | reverse complement strand
ACCGCGCCACAGCCCGCGAACGCTACGAATTGCTGCTGCAACGCTGTCCCGGTATCGTGGAGTATCTTGACTTACAAGACATCGCCTCGTTCTTGAACGTCCATCCAAATACTGTCAGCAAAATACGGCGTGACATTACGTTTGGCGGCAAATAATAGTCTATAACAGGTAGAAACTCTCAACCTAAGTTGAGACATTAGCCCTTGGCATTTCTTTTTCAGATTTAGCCAAGGGCCTTTTTTTATGCCTTTTTGTAACTTTGTGGCTC
>DFGF01000042.1:4030-5512 GCA_002371715.1 Prevotella sp. UBA3757 | reverse complement strand
ATTACCTACCAACTGGCTGGCAGCGCTGAGCAACGCCAACCACGACGGCACGACACAGCAGATTGACGATGCCGTCGGAAACTTTGAGACCGAGAACCAGGTGTTCCTGCAGAAGGCTCAGGCCGTACACCAGGCCCGCGTGCAGGAGGACGACGTGTGGCAGAAGTCGCAGGTGGACCCCGTGGTGAAGCAGCTGGAGGCCGCCGACAAGCAGCAGGATGCCTACATGACCGCCTTCCGCTACATCAACGACGGCTATGCCGCGCTGCCCGACGGCGAGGCACAGAAGGCGGACGCGCTGGTGGTGCAGCGCACGTTCAAAGACTTCAAGTTCCGCGTCAACGACGGTTACGGTGCCGAGGCGGACAAGATTCTGCAGATGGGCCAGAACCTGCAGACGAAGCAGGAGTTCCTGACCCAGATAGGTGCCTGGCAGTGGTACGTCAAGGCCGCGCAGGCCGCACAGCAGGTGCGCTATCTGCTGGGCGAGCGCGCCAAGACCAAGGGCGAGTTCGTGAAGGGTGAGCTGAAGACCGCCCGCCGCCAGACCGACGTGGCCATCGCCGACCTCTACCGCACCATCATCGCCATGATGGACCTCATGCCGAGCGACGCTCTCACCGGCCTCTACACCCAGCTGAAGGGCTTCGAGCGCTACGCCCGCGAGTACTACCTGCCCAAGGGCAAGGGCGAGGACGACCCCGAACCCGAGCCCGAGCCGCAACCCGAACCCGACGTGACGCCCGTGGAGCCGGAGGCATAGGAGTCGCCTTCGGCGAGAAATCCTACAAATCTGAACAAATAAACAAAAGAAAGATGAACTTGATACAAGAGTATAACAAACGCTACGAGTTTTTCCGCGACATCACGGGCGAAGCCATGCGCGTACATCGCAAATTCCATGGCGGACTGCTGGAGTCTGCTTACGAGGCCGCGCTGAAATACCTCTTGGAGCTGAAGGGCTACACCGTGGAGCGTCAGAAGTTCCTGCCCATCTATTGGGATGACGTGCGCCTCGACCAGGACTACCGTATGGACTTGGTCGTCAATGGCAATATCATCATAGAACTCAAGGCCATCAATCATATAGACACACCCCATCGCCGCCAGCTGTGGAACTACATGAACCTGACGCATCTTCCTTACGGCATGCTCATCAACTTCAGTTCAGACGGTCTCTACTCCGAATGGTATTACCGTAACGAATCCACTGGCAATATCGACAAGATAAAATTATTGTAAGATGTGGAAGAATAGTATGCAGGATTTGAATAGATTTGAAAGATTTCTCGCGAAGCGACTCCAAACCACCTCGGATTTCAGGAATCCGAGGTTACTTTGCCGCAAGGTGAGGTCGGATTTCAGGAATCCGGACAGGAAGCGGGCGCGGCGAGGACGGATTGCAGCAATCTGCACTTTCACCGCCCCCGTCGCAGCCCGTTTTTCTGGAATCCGGCGCCTCTCATGCAGAATTATATGATT
>DFGF01000042.1:3636-3941 GCA_002371715.1 Prevotella sp. UBA3757 | reverse complement strand
CAATTTTCATGGAAAGTTCGTACCTTTGCACAAAATTTGTGCGAGAACGGGCTGCACCTCGGCAAAGAGCGAGCTCTCTGCACTCGGTTTGCACCGTCCTTGTCACACGCATTTCGAAAGGGATGCAGATCTTTTTGTTGCTCAATCTCTGACTCGAACTGCGACCTCGAACGAGATTTGATGAACAAAATCAATACTACATTGAAGCTGCGCTCCATAGCGCAGACTTCAACCATAGTAGTATTGGGGCTGTCGCAGGCCTGAGTCAGAGTATGGGACGGGGTCTGCGCTTTCTTTATGCCCAT
>DFGF01000042.1:694-3584 GCA_002371715.1 Prevotella sp. UBA3757 | reverse complement strand
TGCCCATACCGATAGTGCTTCCCCCGACAGAAACTTAGGTGAGAGTATTATAAAAATAACCATAATAAGAACAAAAAAGAGAATTATGAAAACAAGAATTCTATCAATCGTCACCCTGCTGCTAATGGCAGCTACGGGCGCAATGGCGCAGACCGAAACGCTGCTGACCACAATTACAGCAACAGCCAAAGAGCAAGCAAGCTACAGTCCGGCGAATGTGGCAACCGTTTCATTCAGTTATACTGCATATGGATCCTCAGCATACCTCGCTAACTGGGGATGGTGGGGATACGGTTGGATTGCAACTGTCACTCCAGCTGATGGATATACCATCACCAAATGCGTATTCTATGACGATGCCAATCGTCCTGCTACAGACAGCGAAACTCCCTTTGTAGTAGAAACCACAGAAGAGGATAAGACACCGAAAGTAAATGGCACACCCATTTTGGCATATACGTCTAAAGGTATAAAAAAGATTGAGGTGTATGGCTATGCTACGCCTACCGTGACACTCAGTGAGGCGACGGACAATAGCACGACTTTGACTACGTATGACGGTCAAGTGGCTAACGTCACCCTGACGCGCACACTGCAGACGGGTGGATGGAACACGTTCTGCGTTCCGTTCAGCACAGCCACACCGACGGGCTGGACGGTGAAGGAGCTGACCGCCTCCGACTTCAACAGCTCGACGGGCGCACTGTCGCTGACCTTCGGCAATGCCGCCAGCATCGTGGCTGGCACACCGTATCTGGTGAAGGTTACAAGCAACGTTGTTAACCCGACCTTCGACGGCGTGACCATCAGCAAGACTGCCGTGCCCTTCACTTCGACCAACGTGGACTTCATCCCCACGCTGGGACTGACGGAAATCACGGGCGATGATGCAAACGACATCCTCTTCCTTGGCAGCGGCAACACGCTTCTGCACCCCACGGCTCTGCCCGCCAACATGAAGGGCTTCCGCGCTTACTTCCAGCTGAAGGGTGACGCAGCACTGGCCCGCTCGTTCAGCATGGACTTTGGTGACGGCGAGACCACTGGCATCATCATCATCGAGAACGGACAGTCGGCAACGGACAAGGCCATCTACGACCTACAGGGCCGCCGCGTCAATGATACCGCTCAGAAGGGTGTGTACGTAGTGAATGGTAAAAAGGTAATCATTAAATAAATGGAGGATACAACTATGACAAAGAAAGAGTATTTGAAGCCCGAAATGCAGGTGGTTGAAATAGATATTCATGCTCAGATTCTGGCAGGTTCCGTGACCAGCGTCAGCACCACTGGCCTCGATGTTGAAGACGAACTCGTATTACCCGGTTCTGGTCAGCCAACTACAGGAGATGTATGGGATGACGCTTGGTAAACATCTGAACCGTCGTCGGGGGGGTGGAGGATGATGTATGTGGGGTCTGCGCTTTCTTTATGCCTTTGAGTTAGTGCTTTCCCCTACCAGACTTTGATGAGAGAATTATAAAGTAACCATAATACAAGAACAATTAAAAAGAAACAAAATGAGAGTATGAAAACAAGAGTTAAACTATCATTCAATCTCATCCTCACCCTCTCCGTGATGCTCACGATGGCGCAGACGGCGTGGGCAACAGACCCAGTGACGAAGACGTATGCCTTCAGCACAAGGTCACTCGAAAACAACAACTCCACCCTCAAGATGACCGACCCCGACGACAACACGTCGAAGACCATCATCACGTCAGCGAGCAATTATAAGTTCTCTAACTATGGCTCTGACTTGAAGGTTGGTGCTGGTGGGCAGTACACCATCTACCCAAATGTCAACGGCAAGGTGACAAGAGTGGAGTTCACGCACATGGGCAGATGGGGTTCCCCGTACTTTCCCGATCCCTCTCAGCCGGTCTCTTATATAGGAGCATTCTCCATGTCTATCACAGGCATGACATGCAACGGTAAAACCTCCCTTACAGGAAACGGAACTTCTGTAGGTGAGGGATCGAGCGCGTACACTAATGAGAATGCCAGTTTTACCTTCGTCAGCACGGATGCCGCCGGTATAGAAGGCAGTCTTTCCATGACGCTGGGCGATTACGCCTTGATGCTGATAAGAAGCGGCTGCGAACTGAAAATTACCTACATTCCCAGCGTAGCTCCTGTACACGCGCACGACTTCACATACACCCTCGATGGCAACACGCTGACCGCCACCTGCGGCGGCACCGACGGGCTTGCGTGCTCGCTCACCAATCATCAGATTTCGACATCGCTCACCGCCGATGATGCCTTCGATAGCGACCCGGCCATGAGCTTCCCTGCCACGCTGTCGAACTATGCACCTTTCAGCACGGAGACGGGAGCCACGAAGGGAAACATCACATACGTGAACAATACGACCAGCGAAGACCTCGGCACCACAATGCCCAGTGACCCCGGCCAATATACCGCCAGCATCACCGTCACCGCAGGAGGCACTGGTTACACACTGACAAAGACTTACAACGTATATTCCTACGCTCAAATTAACAACATCTATCCGCAACTCAACATTAGCACTGATAAATACGCAAGCACAACTGCTGCCGGAGCAAATGAAACCGTCACCATCACCTTTACGTCGAAGTTCGGCGAAACATTGACGACACTGACCGTGACGGGTGCAACGACGAATATGAGCATCGGCAGTGGAATCACCAGTATCGGCAACAATAAATACACATTCACCATGCCCGCCGAGGAAGTCAACATCGGCGCTACGTTCTCCATCAGCGAGGACGACTTCGCAGAGACTGGCGAAAACGAGTACACTATCAAGACCGCCAACGGCTGGGGCTGGTTCTGCTTTGCCACAAGCTACGACTTGGCATCCGACGGCTTCAGCGGCAAGGTTGTGAAACTCGCTGGAAATGTC
>DFGF01000042.1:0-581 GCA_002371715.1 Prevotella sp. UBA3757 | reverse complement strand
GTTCAAGGGTACGTTCGACGGACAGGGCAATACGCTGACGTTCAATCTGCAGGCCAGCGAGGGCAACAGCGCCCCGTTCCACTATACCGACGGCGCCACCATCAGCAACCTTCACGTGACGGGACTGATTGAGGGCAACGACATTAGTTCGCTGGCTGGTTTGGTGGGCAAGGCCACGGGCAACATCACCATCAGCAACTGCCACGTGAGCACCCAAATCAGCACCACCGTCAACATTAGCGCATGGCATGGCGGTATCATCGCATTTTGGGATGACTCGAACGTCAACTGCACCATCACGGGCTGCGTCTATGACGGACTGATATACAACCCGAACGAGGCCAACGTTACCTCCTACTGCTTCGGATTCATAGGCAACAGCTATGGATCAAACATGGATATCACATTCACCGACTGCCTCTTCGCTCCCGCCGAATATACCAACGACAGAAAGGCGTTGAGGGAAGACTACGGCAGCCGCACGTTCGTCTATCCAAAAAGTGGTCTGATCTTCCACGTGACGAACTGCTACTACACCCGCAACCTCGGTAGGAGGCAGGGCCGCCCCGCAGCCACGGCGA
>DFGF01000017.1:27600-28501 GCA_002371715.1 Prevotella sp. UBA3757 | reverse complement strand
GGGCGGCCGGCGCCGTCCAGCGTGCTCAGCACGATGAGGCGGTTGGCCGTTGGCTTGATGTCGTGTTCCTCAAGCATTGTCGTGTAATTGCCTTCGTCCATACCTATTTATATTTATATGGCTGCAAAGATAGTACAAAATAGGGAAAATGCCAAGGAAAACAAGAAATTAATCTATGTCAAGGCTGGAAATATGCTTTTTTGACGAAGGTCAAAGAAGCACGCGTTTTCTGCTGATTCTGGGCAAAAGATGGTGCAGGGTAGCCGGAAAGTTCGTACCTTTGCATCGTCAAAAGGATAACAAAAGGATAACACATTAGTAGAATTTAAAGTTTAGAGAAAGGTAAAAAGATTATGATGTTAACAATGCTTTCGCTGGCCGTTGAGGCCGTAGCAGTGGCCGAGGCCATCCTTGTTTGTAACAAGGTTTATCTTGAGAGAAAGTAAGACTAAATTGTTAGTCAAGTGATAATTTAACGCCGCAGATTTCCGTATCTGCGGTTTTTTTATTATTTTTGCAGGCAGAATATGAAACAAGTACGACCCAAGAAGAATCTCGGTCAGCATTTCCTGACTGACCTGACCATAGCGCGCCGCATAGCTGACACGGTGGATGCCTGTCCTGACCTGCCCGTTCTGGAGGTGGGGCCCGGCATGGGTGTGATGACCCAGTATCTGGTACTGAAGCCGCGCCCGTTCAAGGTGGTGGAGATTGACCGCGAGAGCGTGGCCTACCTGAAGGCTACCATTTTCCGTGAGAGCACGGGGGCGGCTTCGCCCATCATCGAGGGCGACTTTCTGCGCATGGACCTGCACGAGGTGTTCGGAGGCCAGCAGTTTGTGCTGACAGGCAACTATCCGTACGACATCTCGTCGCAGATATTCTTTAAGATGCTGGACAA
>DFGF01000017.1:0-27534 GCA_002371715.1 Prevotella sp. UBA3757 | reverse complement strand
ATCCCCTGCTGCACGGGCATGATACAGCATGAGGTGGCTGTGCGTATGGCCTCTCAGCCGGGCAACAAGCAGTATGGTATTCTGTCGGTACTCATTCAGGCGTGGTATGATGTCGAGTATCTGTTCACGGTAGAGCCTACCGTGTTCAATCCGCCTCCCAAGGTGATGAGTGCCGTCATCCGCATGACGCGCAACGATGTCCGGCACTTAGGGTGTGACGAACAGCTCTTCCGTCGCGTGGTGAAGACCGTCTTTAATCAGCGCCGCAAGATGTTGCGCGTCTCGCTGCGCCAGATTTTCGATGCCCAGCACCCCGCAACGGACGGCTTCTTCCAGCGCGACATCATGACGCGGCGGCCGGAACAACTGTCAATCCAGGAATTTGTGGAGCTGACGAATCTGGTGGAGGAAGAGTTGAGAGTTGACAGTTGAGAGTTGACAGTTGAGAGTTGACAGATGAGAGTTGACAGTTGAGAGTTAATAATTGGCGTTCAACTGTCAACTGTCAACTCTCAACTGTCTACTGTTCAAGTATGACCTGCTCCACAATCTGGGGGAAATACCTCATCTCCAGCTCGTGTTCCTTGGCGGCAATCGTGTCGGGGGTATCGTCGGGCGTGAGCGCCACACGATACTGGGCAATGATCTCGCCCGCGTCGCAGACGGGGGTGACGTAGTGTACGGTCATGCCTGTCTCCGTCTCGCCAGCGGCCTTGACGGCCTCGTGGACGTGGTGTCCCCACATGCCTTTGCCGCCGTACTTGGGCAGAAGGGCCGGGTGGAGGTTGACGATGCGGCGCGGAAACATGTCAATCAGGAAGTTGGGCACCAACGGCAGGAAGCCCGCCAGCACGATGAACTGAATTCCGTTGTCGGTCATGAGCTGCCGCATGTATGTCTCGTCGTTCAGCTGAGGCTTAGGCACAACGGCTGTTGCCACGCCCAGTTGTGTGGCTCTTGTCAGTGCGTAGGCATCGGCCTTGTTGCTGACGACCAGTTGGCAGTTGATGTCGTTGCTGTCCTGAAAGTAGCGTATCAGGTTCTCGCAGTTTGTGCCGCTGCCTGACACGAAGATGGCGATGTTCTTTTTCATTGTTCTTGTGCTTTGAGAGTGCTTTGAGAATGCAAAGGTACGAAAAGTGAAGGAAAAAGCCAAAAGAAATTTGGCTTTTTCCTTCACTTTTTGCCTATCTTTGTGCCATAATCCATTTACGTGCTTTATCTATGACGATTATGAAAAGATACTTAGTGGCTCTTCTCGCGCTGATGCCCATGGTCTTGGCAGCACAGACCGCCAAAGTTGACACGATGGTGCGAGTAGGTTATGTGTCGTTCACGCTCCGTTCGGACGGGGACGGAGCCCGGTTCCGACGAGCTTGCGCCTATAGGCAAAACATCTTGCGCCTATAGGCGAAAGTTCTTGTGCCTATAGGCAAAAAGTCATACGTCTGTAGGCAAAATCCCTTGGAATCATAGGGGGTGCATAGGGGGTACATAGGGGGATAAACGTGCTATCCACCTATGGCTAAGTGCATGATATACAAGCGGATGCTCAAAATCATAGGTGGAATAGGGGGATAAATTATTTTTTTTTGCTGAAGTGGACGGTGTTAGCAAGCTGTACCTTGGGACTTACAATACCCGTGATGGCCGATGAAACGACAAGAAATTAATCTTTAACTTGCTGATACAGTTACGCTGCAAGAGAAGGGAATCATGGAAATAATTGCCAGAATGTTTGGCTGTTTGAAATCTTTGTCGTAACTTTGCAGTGGTAAAGATTTATTTATCAAGGAGCAACTTATGATAGTCGAAAGGAAAGAACGGTACATCAACCCCTATACTGACTTCGGATTCAAGAAGTTGTTCGGTACAGAGACGAACAGTGAAACAAGGAAATACATGATGAGGTTTTATTGACTATGAAACAGATGAAGATATGGGCCTTGGCCGCAGCCCTCGTATTCGGCGGCGTGACCATGCTGACAGCGTGCAGCAATGAGGATAACAGTAATGTACCTCCAACCCCTAAACCGGTAGTCCTCCAGTGCGAGAAGCCCGACTACCTGAAGGCGGGTGACCGCGTGGCGCTCATCTCGCCATCGTACTATACGCCGATGGAGAACATCGAGAAGACGGCTGATGTGCTGCGCGGGTGGGGACTGGTGCCCGTCATCGGCCCCAATGCCGACAAGGTCGTGGACGGCCGTTACGGCGGCACCGTTGCCGAGCGTGTCAGCGACATCCGCTGGGCACTCTATGACCCGCAGATCAAAGCCATCATCTGCAACCGCGGCGGCTACGGCACCATTCAGCTCATTGACCAGCTGTCACTGGCAGAGCTGAAGGCCTCGCCGAAATGGCTGGTGGGATTCAGCGACATTTCCACGCTGCTCGGACTCTGGAACCGTGCCGGCGTGATGAGCATTCACGGCACGATGAGCTCGTTTCTGGCCAAGGGTGGTACCGATCTTTCGAGCACGCTGATGTGCGACCTGCTGTTGGGGCAAGTTCCCCGCTACGAGCTGCCTGCTCACAAGCAGAACATCGTGGGACGGGCCAGCGGCGTGCTGGTGGGTGGCAATATCTGTACGTTTGCACCCAATCTCGGCACACAGGCCGACGCCACGATAGGCCAGGACCTGATACTGTTTGTTGAGGAGGTCGGCGAGTCGATGCATAACATCGACCGTCAGATGCGTATCCTGCAGATGAACGGCGTGCTCAGTCGCTGCAAGGGTGTCATTCTGGGTGAGTTTTCCGGTTGTGGCTCGGAATTCACCTACGAGAGCGTTGAGGCCATGCTTCACGAACTGCTGAAGGACTACGGCATCCCCGTGCTCTGTGGCTTCCCTGCCGGTCATGGCGACGTGAACCTGCCGATGGTCATGGGTGCTCCCGTCACCATCGATGTCCGCGCCGACGGTGCTACGCTGCAGTTCGACATTGACGGCACGCAGCAGGAGGTTCGTACTGCCGACGTGACGACTGTCGTACCCACATCTGCTGCCGTCCGCATGCAGCTGGCCGGAAAGAGAGAGTAGAATGTAGGCTGAATATATTAAGGTATTAGGATGAAGAAATTATTGATAGAGACCTATGGCTGCCAGATGAACGTGGCCGACTCGGAGGTGGTAGCGTCGGTCATGCAGATGGCTGGCTACGAGACCACGGAGTCGATAGACGAGGCCGATGCCGTGTTTCTGAACACCTGTTCGGTGCGCGATAATGCTGAACAGAAAATCTTCCACCGTCTGGAGGCCCTGAATGCCGAGCGCAAACGGCGTTCAACGTCCAGCGTCCAGCGTTCACCGTTAATCATCGGCGTTCTGGGCTGTATGGCCGAGCGCGTGAAGGCTGACCTGCTGGAGCATCACCATGCCGACCTCGTGGCCGGACCGGACGCCTACCTCTCGCTGCCCGACCTGATAGCGCAGGCCGAGACGGGCCACAAGGCCATCAACATTGAACTCAGTACCACAGAGACCTATCGCGACGTGGTGCCCCAGCGGCTGCACGGTGCAAGGATTGGCGGTTTTGTCAGCATCATGCGCGGTTGTAATAATTTCTGCCACTACTGCATTGTGCCCTACACGCGAGGCCGTGAGCGCAGCCGCGATGTGGAGAGCATACTCCGCGAGGTGCGAGACCTGCGCGACCGTGGCTTCAAGGAGGTCACGCTGCTGGGGCAAAACGTCAATTCCTATAGATCTGAGAACTTAGAACTGAGAACTGAGAGGTGTGATTACTCTCAGGGCGAACTAAGTAATCATACCTCTCAGTTCTCACCTCTCACCTCTCAGTTCCCTCAGCTACTGAGGACAGTAGCTGAGGCTGTGCCCGAGATGCGCATCCGCTTCACGACGTCCCATCCGAAGGACATGAGTGACGAGACCCTCCGCGTGATAGCCGAGATGCCGAACGTCTGCCGGCATATCCACCTGCCCGTACAGAGTGGCAGCGACCGCATCCTGAAGCTGATGAACCGTAAGTACACGCGCGAGTGGTACTTGGGGCGTGTCGAGGCCATCCGCCGCATCATTCCTGACTGCGGACTGAGCACCGACATCTTCGTGGGCTATCATTCCGAGACCGAGGAGGACCACCAGCTTTCGCTGAGCCTGATGCGCGAGGTGCAGTACGACTCGGCCTTCATGTTCAAGTATTCTGAACGTCCGGGCACTTACGCCTCGAAGCACTTGCCGGACGACGTCCCTGAAGATGTGAAGATTCGCAGACTCAACGAACTGATAGCCCTGCAGACCGAAATCTCTGCCCAGCAGAACAAGAAGGACGAGGGCAAGGAGTTTGACGTCCTGATTGAGGGCTTCTCGAAGCGCAGCCGTGACCAGCTGATGGGGCGTACCGAGCAGAACAAGGCTGTTGTCATGCCCAAGGCCGGCCACCATATCGGCGAGACCGTCCGCGTCAGGATAACCGGTAGTACAAGTGCGACGCTGCTGGGAGAGATTATTTAAATTAAGAATTTAGAATGAAGAATGAAGAATTTCTTTGACCTAAAGGTGCAAAGTGTGGCGTTGCAATGCTACCGTCGGTTAAATGAAGAATGAAGAATGAAGAATTTCTTTGACCTAAAGGTGCAAAGTGTGGCGTTGCAATGCTACCGCCCAGGAGGTAATCATAATTTCTAATTCCTAATTCCTAATTTCAAATTTCAAACTTCAAACTTCAAATTTCAAATGAAAGAGTTCCTGAACATACTGAGGCGCTTTGTCCCACCTTACAAGAAGTATCTGGTGCTGTCGATCGTGTTCAATATCCTGTCGGCCGTGCTCAACATCTTCTCATTTGCAGCCCTCATCCCCATCCTGCAGATACTCTTCCAGACCAGTGATGCCGCAGCGGCTACCAGCCTGATGGCATGGGACTGGGGAAACGTCCAGGAGGTGCTGATGAACAACATGAACTATTATGTCAACGGGCTGATTGCCGACTACGGACAGACCACTACTTTATTATTAATAGGACTCTTCCTGGCTTTCACCACGTTTCTCAAGACGGGGGCCTACTTCCTCTCGGCAGCCACCATCATCCCCATCCGTACGGGCGTGGTGCGCGACATTCGCAACCAGCTCTACCAGAAGATTACGGCACTGCCACTTGGCTTCTTCTCGGAGGAGCGCAAGGGCGACATCATTGCCCGTATGAGTGGCGACGTACAGGAGATTGAGAACTCCATCATGTCGTCGCTCGAGATGCTGTTCAAGAATCCTATCCTCATCATCTCTTATTTTGCGGCCCTCATCTTCATTTCCTGGCAACTGACGCTCTTCACGCTCATCATCGTGCCCGTCATGGGCTGGCTGATGGGCTATGTGGGTCGCAAGCTGAAGGCGCAGAGCATCAAGGCCCAGGCCTTGTGGAGCGACACGATGAGCCAGGTCGAGGAGACGCTGGGCGGACTGCGCATCATCAAGGCCTTCTGTGCCGAACAGAAGATGAACCGCCGGTTCGACCAGATCAATTCTGCCTATCGTGACGACATCATGCGTGTCAACATCCGCCAGTCGTCGGCCCATCCCATGAGCGAGTTTCTGGGCACCATTCTCATTGTCATCGTGCTCTGGTTTGGTGGCGTGCTCGTGCTGAACTACCAGGCCCTGTCCGGTCCGATATTCATCTACTATATGGTGATGCTCTACTCCATCATCAATCCCCTGAAGGACTTCTCCAAGGCAGGCTATAACATACCGAAGGGACTGGCCTCGATGGAGCGTGTGGACAAGATACTGCTGGCCGAGAACACCATCCGCGAGCCTGAGCATCCTCAGCACATAGCCGCCTTCGAGCATCAGATAGAGTTCCGCCACGTCAGTTTCAAGTATGCCGACCAGTGGGTGCTGCGCGACATCAACCTGGTCATTCCCAAGGGCAAGACCATTGCCATCGTCGGACAGTCCGGCTCGGGCAAGTCGACCCTTGTCGACCTGATTCCCCGCTACTACGACGTGCAGGAGGGTGAGGTGCTCATTGACGGCATCAACGTGAAGGAACTCGGCATCTTCGACCTGCGCCAGCTGATAGGCAACGTCAACCAGGAGGCCATCCTCTTCAACGACACTTTCCGCAACAACATTGCCTTTGGCGTCGACAGTGCCACAGACGAACAGATAGCCGAGGCGGCCAGGATAGCCAACGCCTACGACTTCATCATGCAGTCTGAGCACCAGTTCGAGACGAACATCGGCGACCGTGGCGGTCGGCTCTCCGGCGGACAGCGCCAGCGTGTCTCGATAGCCCGTGCCATTCTGAAGAATCCACCCATACTGATACTCGACGAGGCCACCTCGGCCCTCGATACGGAGAGCGAGCGACTGGTGCAGGACGCCCTGGAGCGGCTGATGAAGACGCGTACGACCGTGGCCATTGCCCACCGTCTCAGTACCATCAAGAATGCCGACGAAATATGCGTATTGCATGAAGGTCAGATAGTGGAGCGTGGCACCCACGAGGAGTTGCTAGCTATGAATGGGTACTACAAGAAACTGAACGACATGCAAAGCCTATAGCCATGAAAGTGCGTGTGTCATATCTGTTGGAAACTTACCTGCTGACGGTGCTGCTATTCATCGTGGCCAAGGTGGCGTTCATGCTCTGCAATGCCAGCACCCATCCGTTTACTGTAGGCGACGTTTTTGACGTCGCCACCCACGGCCTCACCCTTGACCTCTCCACTTCCCTCTACTGCCTGATAGTGCCCTTCCTGCTGAGCGTTGCCAGCCTGTGGACTACGGGGCGCTGGCTCCGTCGCATCCTGACGGCCTACCATCTGCTCCTGGCCGTTGTCCTCTCGCTGGCTTTCGTGGCCGATACCAGCCTCTATCCGTTCTGGGGCTTCAAGCTCGACGCCTCGTGCCTGCAGTATCTTGAAACGCCTACGGAGGCTATGGCCAGCGTCTCGTCGGGCTACATCGTCGTCAGGCTGGTGGTGCTGTTGCTCGTAGCGTCTCTGATATTTGCTGTCTATCAGCGGACAGTCCGCTTACTTCGGACTCCCAGTCCGCTCACTTCGGACTCCCGGTCCGCTTACTTCGGACTCATAGCGGCCCTCCTGCTTGTGCCCGTTTTCATCATCGGCATCCGTGGCGGACTGGACGAGTCGACCACGAACATCGGGCAGGTATATTTCTCGCAGAACCAGTTTCTGAACCACGCCGCCATCAATCCCGTCTTCTCGTTCCTCTCGTCGTTCGAGAAGACGGCCAGCCATATCGTTGACTACGACTACTACAGCCAGCAGGAGTGCGACACGCTGATGGCTGGTCTCTATCCTGCCACCCGTCCCTCGGCTGACACGCTGCTCAGCGAGCGCCGTCCTGACATTGTCATCATACTGATGGAGAGTGCCGGCGAGGTCGTGGCCGACGCCATGCCCCGCCTGCAGCGGTTGAAGCGCGAGGGCATCAACTTCTCGCGGTGCTACGGCAATACATGGCGCACGGACCGTGGCACGGTGTGTGCACTCAGCGGCTACCCGTCGTTTCCGACATCGTCGGTCATGAAGATGACAGGCAAGACGCGCCATCTGCCCAGCATAGCCCGCACCCTTGGCCGTGCCGGCTACGAAACCAGCTATTTCTATGGCGGCGACATCAACTTCACCAATATGCGCGGCTATCTGGTGGGGGCAGGTTTTTCGCAGCTTACCTGGAAGAAAGACTTCACCATGGACCAGCAGAACACCTCGAAGTGGGGCGTTCGTGACGACATCATGTTCGATGCCGTCACCGACTACCTGCTGCAGCCCCATGACCGTCCGCAGCTGATAGGCTTCTCCACGCTGAGCAGCCATGAGCCGTGGGACGTCCCCATCCACAAGCTGGACGAGCCCATCAAGAACTCGTTCTACTATCTCGACGACTGCATCCACCGCATGATGGAACGCCTGCGCCAGTCGCCCCGATGGCAGCAGACGCTGGTCATCCTGCTGCCCGACCATAGCATTGACTACGGCAGCATCGATAAGTTCTCGCCACGGCGCGACCTGATCCCGATGCTCTGGGTGGGAGGAGCGGTCCGTCAGCCGCGCGACATCAGCGTGATTTGCAACCAGACCGACCTGGCGGCAACCCTGCTGGCCCAGCTGGGCTTGCCCCACGATGACTTCCTGTGGAGCCGCGACGTGCTGAGTCCTGACTACACCTATCCGCTGGCCGTCCACAACTATAATAATGGTTTCTCTATGACCGACTCGACGGGTTTCATGGTCTACGACCTCGACGTCGGGCGTACCGTGTTCCAGACCAGTGCCGATGTCAGGCGGCTGGAGCGCATAGGCAAGGCCATCCTACAGGCCACGACACGCGACCTGAAGGGCCTGTAATGAGCGTAAATAGCGTTAGATGATGAAAAGTAAACTGTTAGGAAACAACGTCAAGCTGTTGTCACCACTCGGTGCCACGCTGTATAACCTGCTGATGGCTTATGTGGTCTACTTCATAGCCCGCATGGCCTATTGGCTGGAAAACTGGAGCTACTTCTCGCAGGGGCTGACCGTCGGTCGGCTGATGGAGATATTCAGTGGCGGGCTGGTCTTCGACACCAGTGCCATCCTGGTGACCAATATCCCGTATGTCGTCCTGATGCTCTTTCCACTACACCTGAAAGAGACACCGGCTTACCAGCAGCTTTGCAAGTGGTGCTTCCTTGCAGTCAACGGGCTGGCGCTGGCCGTCAACCTGTGCGACGCCGTCTATTTCCGCTTTACCATGCGCCGCACCACGACCACCGTCTTCAGCGAGTTCTCCAACGAGGGCAACCTGGGCGGCATCTTCCTGACCGAGGCTGTGCGCCACTGGTATCTCGTCTTGCTCTTTGCCGTAGTCTTCTGGCTGATGTATCGCTTCTATCGCGGCTCCAGGCTCGACAGTCACCAGCTCTCCTGGTGGCGCTACGATGTGGCAACACTGCTCTCGTTGGCAGCCTTGGCGCCTTTTGTGGTGGCAGGCATCCGTGGCGGCTTTGCCACGGCCGTCCGGCCCATCACCATCAGCAATGCCAACCAGTATGTAGACCGTCCGGTCGATGCCGCCTTGGTGCTCAACACGCCGTTCTCGCTCTATCGCACCATCGGCAAGGCCGTATTCGTCGTGCCCGACTACTATCAGGATGCTCAGCAGATGGCTGCCGTCTATACGCCCGTCCACGTTCCCGGCGACTCGCTGCCCATGGTGAAGAAAAATGTGGTGGTACTGATTGTCGAAAGTTTTGGCCGTGAGTATATCGGCGCCCTGAACAAAAACCTGGAACAAGGCCGTTACAAGGGCTATACGCCCTGCGTCGACTCGCTCATTGCGCGCAGCATCACCTTCACGCGCTCGTTCTGCAACGGGCGCAAGAGCATTGACGGTATGCCCAGCATCCTGTCCAGCATCCCGATGTTTGTCGAGCCTTTCTTTCTGACGCCGGCTTCGATGAATCACGTCAGCGGCATTGCCTCGCTCCTGGCCGGTGAGGGCTACCAGACGGCTTTCTTCCACGGTGCCCAGCGCGGCTCAATGGGTTTTATGGCCTTTGCCCGCAGCACGGGGTTCCAGTCGTACTACGGTCGCGAGGACTACGATGCCGACGACCGCTTTGGCGGCGACGATGATTTCGACGGCATGTGGGCCATCTGGGACGAGCCTTTCCTGCAGTATTATGCCACGAAGATGTCCGAGATGAAGGAGCCGTTTATGACCGCCCTCTTCACGGCCTCCTCCCACCATCCCTACGTCATCCCTGAGAAATACAAGGATGTCTATCCCGAGGAGGGCATCATCATGCACAAGTGCATCCGCTATACGGACATGGCCCTGGGCCGCTTCTTCCAGTCGGCCAGTCGGCAGCCCTGGTTTCAGAACACCATCTTCGTGCTGACCAGCGACCATACCAACATGAGCGACCACGACTATTACCAGACCGACCTGGGCGGCTTCTGTTCACCTATTATTATATATGAGCCAGGACGTACCGACCAGCAGCCGGAGATGCAGGACAAGATAGCCCAGCAGATTGACATCCTGCCCACCGTGATGGGCATGCTGCACTACCAGAAGCCCTATTTCGCCTTCGGCATCGACCTGCTGAACACGCCTGCCGAGGACACCTGGGCCGTCAACTACCTGAACGGCATCTATCAGTACGTGAAGCATGGCCACGTACTGCAGTTCGACGGTACCAAGACCAAGGCCGTCTACAGTCTGGAGGACTCGCTCATGCAGCACAACCTCATACATCAGCCATCAGCCATCAGCCATCAACGACAGATGGAGCAGGAGCTGAAAGCCATTATCCAGCAGTACATGGAGCGCATGACGCAGGACAGACTGTTGCCAGAGTAAAATCGTAAAATTGTAAAATCGTCAAATCGTTAAATAGACATGATCTTGATCAGAGGCAAGGAAGGCCTTGTACACCGTACGGGCAAGGAGATACAGAACGTTTTCCAGAACCTGTTTAAGCAGCGCGGCAAATGGCGGCGCAAGGCTTTGGAGGTTGCACCATACTACACGCCCGATGCACCTAGGGCCGCGAATGAGCGAAAGCAGATTATCTGCATGTACGACGGACGCATGGACCACGGTGGCATTGCCGACCGCCTGCGTGGCGTGGTCTCGGCCTACTATGTCGCCAAGTCGATGGGCTACGACTTCCGCATTTTCTTCGACCATCCCTTCCTGTTGGAGGATTACCTCGTGCCTAACAAGGTGGACTGGCGCATCGCCAAGGAGGCCATCTGCTACAATTCTGCGGATGCCGAGCCGATGTTCTGCGGCAGCAACGGCACGCTGGTGGAGCCTTTCTTCCAGAAGCTGTGGTTCAGGAAACGCTTTCGCGAAGCCAGGAAGCAACTGCATGTCTATACCAACGCCCTGCTGTTGCCTAGGAGCAAGCGGTACGGCGAACTGTTCCGTGAACTGTTCAGGCCCAGCGACCGGCTTGAAAAGGCCCTGCGGCAGTACGGCGAGCCGCTGAGTGGAGGTTACATCACCGTCTCGCTGCGCTTCATCGGCCTGCTTGACGACTTCACTGAGCGCGACGGCAAGCATATCTCGCAAGAAGAGCAGCTACGGCTGATGGAGCGCTGCGTGGCGCAGGTCCGGAAGATTCATGACCGCCATCCGGACAAGAAGGTTTTGCTGACGAGCGACAGCACCCGTTTCCTGCGCTATGCCGCAGAACGGCTGTCCTTTGTGTACTATATCCCGGGCGACGTGGTTCATATTGACTATCAGGACAAGACGTCGGACGACATCAATATGAAGCTCTTTGTCGATATGTACCTCATCAGTCGTGCCGACGAGGCCTTCCTGCTACAGACGGACCAGATGTATAATAGCGGATTCCCGCGCCGTGCCGCCCAGATTAGCGGCATACCCTTCCATCACGTCCGCTTCTGAATGTACCTGACATCCCGGTCCTTGAACATTCTGCCGACCAACGTCTTCAGTCGCCTGGCAGTGTTTGACTTATACACGTAGATGGGCAACTGCGACAGGTCAAGGGCTTCGTACATCCGCATCTCCTCCTCGGGTGTGGCACTGGTGAGCAGCACGCGGGCCATCAGCTCCAGGCCGGCCTGAATCCAGTAGTCCTTTGAGGCCCAGTAGTGGGCTATCATGGGGTAGGTCTCCTTGAGTCCGGCGCGCTCGTAGAGTGCCACGGACAGCGAGTACTGCTCGATGACGATGCGTTCTGCGCCGTCGGCCAGCATGCCGTCGCAGAGGGCGAGGGCCGTGGTCAGCACCTCCGTGGCTTTTTGGTGAGGGATGCCGACGACACCGGCACGATACATGTTGTGCTGCATGCCGAGGGTGATGCCGTCGTAGGTCCTGCCGGCTATGGTCTTCCACATGCGGAGCGTCTTGGTCTTCATACCGCTGGGGTGCCCCTCGTTCTCGTCCATCAGTCCGCTACCCTCAGCCAATGGCTGCCTCAGTGCGTTGATGTCGCCATAGAGGATGGTGTCGCAGTCGAGGTAGAGGATGTCGTCTTCGGGATAGAGGCTGCTGACGTGCTCGATGGCCTTGATCTTGGCGCGCCAGAAGAAGTGGTGCGCTCCCTGCCAGGCCTCTATCTGCCGGTCGTCAATGCTGATGACCTCCGCCCACTGCTCCATGTGGCGATACAGCTGCGGGGCCGTCGTCACCATCACGATACGGTCGTCATGGGTCATCTGCCTGCGGAAGGAGAGCATCGACAGGTAGGCTTGCACATGAAATTCGGTCTTTTCGCCGAAGGTCAAATATAGAATAGTCATACTAATTATCAATTGTCAATTACTTAAAGAAGCGGTTTAGTCGGATAATGGCATCATTCAGCTGTTTGGCATTCAAGGGATAGTCGTCGAGCTGGTTCATCTGGCGGTCGAACACCACCACGTTGCCTGCGCCACGCTTCTCGATGATGGTACCGTCGTTGAGGATGAAGGCGTAGAAGAGGTCGTTGCCCACCACGTGCCAGTCGCGTGACGTGGAGTCCTGCAGCATGCGACCCATCGACAGGTCTTCCGGCGGGTTCTGCACGCCGAGCACCTGTTTCAGCAGTGTCGTGGACACGTCGTAGTGGGTGGTGCGGTAGTTGCGGTCGCCGGCCTTGCAGCCGGGATAGTGGTAAATCATCGGCACGCCGGTCTGGGGGCGTGAGTAGTTGGCCCAGTGGCCCCAGTAGTTCTTGTGGTTCTCGTTGAACTCCTGTCCGTGGTCGCCGGTAATCATGACCACCGTCCTGCTGAGCAGGTCGTTCCGCTTCAGCGCATCGATGACCTGACCTGCCAGCGAGTCTACCGTCCACACGCAGTTGCGGTAGAGGTTGAAGAACGGCGTGGGGTCAAGATCGTTGTTGAGTTTCGTGTAGTCGGCATACTCCCAGCTGGGCTGGAAGTGGTAGAGCTTGTCCTTCGACAGTTCGATGGCGTGGGGCAGGTCGTAGAAGAGGAAGGAGAAGAAGGGCTTTGGACGTTGAACGTTGGACGTTGAACGTTGAACGTTTTTCTCCAGGTCGCTGAGGAAGTTGCGCGTCAGCTGGCAGTCGCGGTCGTAGACGGTCTTGCCCGCTGTCTTCACGTTCAGGTTCTTGACGTCGGCAAAGAGCATCTTGGCAAAGGGAGGCCCCGTGAGCGTGGCACTGGGGTATGCCTGCACGTCATAGCCCTGTCGCAGCAGCTCTGTGACGAGCAGCGGCTGGATGTTGGCATACTCAAAGCTGTCCCAATAGTAAGAGGTGATGCCGGTGAAGAGTCCGAAGATGCCGCCACGGGTGCCGTTGCTGCTGCTGATGTGCTGGGTGTAGTTCTCCGACTCTTGGGCGAAGCGATAGATGTTGGGCGTCGTCTCGGCATTCATGGTGCGGTAGTTCCAGGAGTCGATGCCTATGATGACGATGTTCATCAGCGTGTCGGGCGGCACCACCTGCAGCGGGTGCTGCGGATAGGCCACGCTGGCCCCCTCGTTGCTGAACTGCGTCAGCGACAGCTCGTCGCCATCTATCCAGCCCCACTTCTCAAACGTGGAGTTCATGCGCAACGGGAAATAGTAGGGCAGATAGGCGGTAGACTCCAGCACCGAGCGCTTCAGCGTGGCGGCGGCATAGATGTGCATGCCTTGGGCCAGCAGCGTAGCACACAGAATCGCAAGCAGTCCGCTGCGCCACAGCCGCCGGCCACCGCCGATGCGGCATGCCAGCCACCACAGGGTGCCACACACGGCGACGATACCCGTCAGGTAGAGTCCCATCTTGGCATAGAGCCATGGGCTGAACACGAATATCTCCCCGGCCCCAGGCCCTGTGAGCAGGTCGATCACCAGACCGTTGATATGGAAGTGATAGAGGTTATATACGAAGGCGTTGACGATAAACAGCGTCATCACCAGCACCTCGCCGCCACACATCAAGCCGCCGCAAACGCCTCTCGGTGCCTTCAGCAGTGCTGCGGGCAGGTAGAGCAGCAGGTAGGGCAGTGCGGCGAACAGCGCAGCATGCGACAGGCACGAGGCTGCATAATACCCCCAGCCGCCAAAGTCCATGAACCCCAGGTCTGTAGCCCGCAACAGGTAGCTCAGGAATATCAGTGCCAGCAGCACTGTCGATAGCAGGTAATAGAGGAAACCTGTCCGCAATTTGTCTTTCGTTGTGGTCGTCATTATTTAATCTGTTTGAAGCGTTCGTCAAAGTGCCCGAAGCATTCCGCCGTCAGCGGTTTCCTGGCATCCTCAATCCAGCAGAGGGGCACGTCGCGGTACATGGCCGCCACGAGCGTGAACGTGCTGGGTGCCCCCATCAGGTAGTCGCAGCGCGAGAGCAGGTAGAGGTCCTCGCCGGGATTGCCTTTGGGAAATGTCACCGTCACTCCTGGAAATGCTTCTCTGTAGGCGCGTTCGTTGAGTTCGGGGTCGTTGCCGCAGACGAACAGTTGCACCGACCGTCCCTGGTGGAGGACCAGGAACTGCCGTATCTGGCTGATGTATTGCTCGTCGGTATAGTAGTAGCGGCCGCCATGCCATCTGCGGTAGTCGCCGCGACGGACATGCACGCCCAGCCGGATGTCGGTCAGGGGCTGTGAATCCAGCAGCAGGTCAACCGGATGCCTAACCTGCTCGTCGAAGGCAAAGAGTTCCACAATCTCCTGCTTGTATTTCAGGAAGAGGTCGTAAAAGCGGGCATACCAGCCCTCGGCCACGATGTGGCGATGGCCAAGTAGCATGCGCTCCTGGCGTTCCGGCTCGTTAGGGGCGTCAGTGCCGAAGTCTGCCACGGGCAGCAGGCCCCACTTGGCGCCATATTTGGCACACAGATAGACCAGGAAGTTGTGGTATGGCGTGTGGCAGATGTGGAAGTATTGGTATTTGTAGGCAAAGCGCATCGACATGGTGCGCCGTCCGTGCTCCCTGCCCCAGGCATACAGGTGTCCGTACTGCAGGATATTGTTGCACATTCTGCCTTTATCCCTGACGAATATCATGAGCCTACCCCCTTTGCTTTCTTTAGCTCCTCCACGGTGGAGATGATGTCCACACGCCCCGTCTCCTTGTCGTATCGCAGGTTGAACTCCTCGCGGGTGCGCTTCCAGCGGTTGTGCGTCCACAGATAGCAGGACGGGTCGCGCCGGATGCTCGCTTCCAGTTCGCGGAAGTAGATGTCGGTCAACTCATACTCGCCCATCTGCTTGGGTTCACGTGTGATGAGCCTGAACTCGGCCTCGTAGTAGCCGCGCCGCAGCCGTCGCACGTCAAGATAGAACACGGCGTGGCCGGTCTGCCGGGCCAGTCGCTCGGTTCCTGTCAGCACTGGCGTGTCGTGGTTCAGGAACTGGCACCAGTGGTGGATATTGTTCCAGAAAGGCACCTGGTCTGATATGTAGCCGATGACGACCTGCTGGCCTTGTTGCCGATACTGGATAAGGCGGCGCAGCGTCTCGGCCATGGGTATGCAGACGGCACCCATCCGTTGGCGCAGCGTGAGAAACAGGCGGTCGAACTCCTTGTTTTCCAGCACGTGGTAAATCTGGCCGCACTGTGCCTGGGGCGACACCCACAGGGGCAGCGACGTGATCCACTCCCAGTTGCAGTAGTGACCCAGATAGACGGCACACGACTGTCCGTCGGCTATCACCTGGTCAATGGTTTCCGTACCTCGGAACACCATCCGTCGGCGCAGCTCCTCGCGGCTGATGGTGAGCAGCTTCACCGTCTCTACCAGATAGTCGCAGAACCAGTGGTAGAAGTTGCGCTCTATCCTTCGGCGCTCCTGCTCTCCTTTCTCTGGAAAACTGTCGGCCAGATGGCGGCGCACCAGTTTCCGGCGGTAGCCCACCAATCTATATATAATAAGGTAGAGCAGGTCGGACAATACATAGTGGACGCGCAGCGGCAACCATGACAGCAGCCACCATACGCCATATAATATCTTATATAATACCCACATCATCTTAAAGCATTAGCATGGTTATTCACTCTTCGCGTTCTCCCTTTCTCTTTTCTATCATCTTTGCCACTAACTGAAACTGGTAGACGCCCTTCAGTCCGGCATAGACGAGTCCACGGACACCGTCGTGCCAGCCACCCTCCATCACGTAGGTTTTGAAGAATCGCCAGAAGGGCCGCCAGAGCAGTGCCCCCCAGCCCCACCGCTTGCCGGCTTTCTTCTCAACATCGTTGTCGCTGTAGCGGTTGTCTTTCTCAATGATGGCGTGTACGCTGTCGTTGGCCAGATGGACGAAAGCCAGCTCGCGGCGTGCCTTCGGCAGGAAGTCCAGCCGGCCATTGACCTTGGGAAAGGTGTGAACGTAGGGTGGCCATTCGGTGCCCTCGCGGATGAAGAAGCGCAACTGGTAGTCGGGGTAGGCACACTGCAGCGTCCGGCCCATAAACATGTTCTGGCGCGGAATGTAGAGGCCGGCGGCACAGTCGGGTTCGGCAATCCTTCGGTACAGCTCCTCCCTCAGTTCGGGCGTGACCAGCTCGTCGGCATCCACCACGAGCACCCAGTGGCAACTGGCTGACTGGATAGCGAACGTCCGCGCCGGCTCTGCGCTCTTATGGTCTGCTTTGGGGAAGTTGACTATGCGACAGCCGTGGCGACGGGCCGTCTCCACCGTTGCATCGGTGCTCTCCATGTCGCACACCAGCACTTCGTCAAAGCCTTTGACGGATTCCAGCACGCGCTTCAGGTGCTGCTCAGCATTATAGGTGTTGATAACGACCGATATTTTGTTTTCTTCGTTCATGCTTGCCAAGTTACGAAATCACTTCTTCAAGTTTTACCAGCTGGTAGCCGCGATACTGTGCCACGATGAGGTGCAGCTGCGTGGGACCGCAGAGCAGGCGCACCTTTTCGTCCTGGGCATAGCGTATAATCTGGCCCACGGCTTCCGCCCACTGTGCCTCGGCCTCCTCGGCGGTGGCATCCTGCTTCAGGTATTTCAGCTCAAGGATGTAGGAGTGGGCCACCATGGGGTAGCGCCCCAGGTCGGGCAACAGGAAGAAGTCGCAATAGCCGTGGTTGAGTTTCAGCTCTGGGGCGGTGAGGTAGTAGTTGGTCATGCTGAGGTAGGCCGTGAAGAAGCCCTGAAGATTGCGCTCGCCCTCGATGAGACAACGCACGGCGCACGTCTTCTCATACTCCTCGCTGACGGTCCTGACCAGGGGCTGCCAGTCGCCGGAAAGTGCCGCTGCCTGGTACGCCTCGTCAATGCGCCAGTGGTCGGCGGGACGTATGCGGTCGTACTCCTCAAGCAGGTAACCATAGTACTGCTTGCGCACGTTATTGTTGGGAATGCCCAGACGCAGCATGAGGCCATTGCTGCCTGTGATGGTGAGCATACCATAATAATATAGCAGGGAGACGAAGTTGTCGAACTTCACCATCTCCGAGGCCGGGAAGTAGGGCACCAGCCGGCTGTAGATATACCCTTCCTCGGCTATCTTGTAGATGATGCTCTTACGCTGCGGCTCCAGCCGGTCGAGCTGTATCAGGCGCTTCATCTTCTGGTAGTCAGTGCGCGCGTTGGGGTCGGTCATCTCGTCAGGAGCATGGCCTTCGGCTATCCGTGTGCTCAGATAGTAGAGCACCATGTTGGAGTTGAACACGCGGCTCTCGCTGAGGCCTTCCTTGGCAAAGCAGTAGTTGTCGTACCACGGTTTCATCTCCTGCAGCATGGCGTCTATGTCGCCCTTCAGCAGTCCGGCCTCGCTGTAATAGCCGAACATCTGCCGCACTTCATCCTCGCTGAAGCCCAGCATGTGGTTGAAAGCAGCGTCGGCAGTAATGTTGGTAGCAATATTGTATCCGCTGGTCAGGTCGTCCATCGTCACGGGACTCACGCCGAGCATCAGTACACGTTCGAAGTTGGGCTTGAAGATCTTGAAGATGTCGCGGTAGAAGCCCTCGCCATGCGTCAGGCCCGTATAGATGTCCTGACCGTGCTGGTTGAGCACGGTGTTGGTAAAGTTGTCGTACTCGTCGATGATGAGGTAGAGCGGCACGCCGTACTCCCTGGCCATGGAACCGAGGAAATTCAGCTTCTTGGAAGCCCAGTCCCATTGCTTCATATCATTGGCGAATCCCTTATAGAACAAACGTTCATAGCGACGGGCAAAGCTGTCGATGACAATGCCACAATAGCTGTCGAAGTTGGTCTTCAACTCGTTGATAGTTCCCGTCACCTGCGAGAAGTCGAGGTGCAGCACGGCGTAGCGGTTGCGATACGGCGTGGGATGGCTCCCTATCCATAACTGACCGAAATAATCGTCGAAGCAGTCCTTCTCGTTGATGTCGTAGTAGCTCTTCAGCATGCTCAGCAGCAGTGACTTGCCGAAGCGCCGCGGACGGACGAGGAACAGATAGTT
The DNA here is from genome assembly GCA_002371715.1 of Prevotella sp. UBA3757. Lineage (GTDB taxonomy): Bacteria > Bacteroidota > Bacteroidia > Bacteroidales > Bacteroidaceae > Prevotella. Next base: position 9,187 of record DFGF01000017.1, on the reverse strand, counting down.
GCTCGCTATCTCCAGGCGAGGGATGTACATGGTTTTGTCTACATAATAGCAGCCCTGTTTAAGCACAAGCCCGAAGTCGGAAATGCCGAGGGGCAGCAGCCTGACACTGTTTGCTGATGATGAAATAGTCTCCATAAGCTCAATACAACTTTAATCTGCATGCAAAGATAAACAAAAAAGCCGGAAGCACAAAACTTCCTGCTCACTTTTTGGGAAAAGATGGATTGTTCTGATAACAAAGAGCAGACAGAACGGTTATTTCCGTGTCCTGAACCGTTGTCTTTGGCGTGGGTAGTGACGAATGATGTGTGCAAATGTAGCACAAAAGCAAGCGACGAAAGAAGAATGCATGAAAATCCTTCAAAAGGTTTGCGATTTTGTCCAAAAGTTACGAAATATTTTGTAACTTTGCAACCAAATATGGGAATGCGGGCGACCTCGCCCGTGTTCTCCGTAAATATTTTATCAAGTAGACACGATGGATGCAAGAATCATAGAATTACCTAAGATAGCCGACCGAAGGGGCAACCTGTCGTTTGCTGAGAACGACGCACAGCTGCCATTCCATATTGCACGCTGCTACTGGCTTTACGATGTGCCGGGCGGCGAGAGCCGCGGCAGCCATGCTCACCGCCGGTTGAGCCAGCTGATCATTGCCGTCAGTGGCAGCTTCTCGGTGACGCTGGATGATGGTAGCGAGAAGCGCACCTTTGTACTCAACCGCCCCTACCAGGGACTCTACGTGCCGCCGGGCATCTGGCGCCGGCTGGACGATTTCTCGTCAGGCTCCGTCTGCCTGGTATTGGTCGATGCGAAGTACGACGAGGCCGATTATATCCGCAACTACAAGGAGTTTCTCAAGTTCAAGAAGCAGTCGTCAAACCTGAAGCCATGATAAAGTTCCTGGATTTGCAGAAGATAACGCAGCGCTATGAGTCCGAACTGCATGAGGCCGTGCTGCGGGTGGTGGATTCCGGCTGGTATCTGCAGGGCAGCGAGAACGAGCGCTTCGAGCGGCACTATGCCGAGTTCATAGGCTGTCGCCATTGCGTGGGGTGCGGCAACGGACTCGACGCGCTGATTTGGATTTACCGTGCCTATATCGAGATGGGCATCATGCAGCCAGGCGACGAGGTCATCGTGCCGGCCAACACCTATATAGCCTCCATCCTGGCACTGACCGAGAACGGGCTGACGCCCGTGTTGGCCGAGCCGCGTCCCGACACCCTTGAACTTGACGACAGCCAGCTCGACGCGCTCGTCACGGAGCGCACCCGTTCCGTGTTGCTCGTCCACCTCTACGGTCGTTGTGCCTATACGGAGCGGATTGCGCGGTTCTGCCAGCATCACCACCTGAAACTGGTTGAGGACAATGCGCAGGCTCACGGTTGCCGCACTGCCGACGGGCGGCGTACGGGTTCGCTGGGCGATGCTGCCGGCCACAGCTTTTATCCGGGCAAGAACTTAGGTGCTTTCGGCGATGCCGGTGCCGTGACTACCGACGATGCCGAACTGGCAGCTACGGTGCGCGCGCTGGCTAATTATGGTTCGCAGAAGAAGTATGTGTTCCAGTATACGGGCCGTAACAGTAGGCTCGACGAGTTGCAGGCTGCCGTCCTTGACGTGAAACTGCGGCATCTGGAGGCCGACAACGAGGCACGGCGCCGGATAGCACGTATCTATATGGACGGACTGCGCAATCCGCTGGTGACGCAGCCCGTCGCCCTGCCAGACCCGATGAACGTGTTCCACCTGTTTCCCGTCTTCTGCGACCATCGCGACGAGTTGCAGGAATATCTGCACCAGCACGGCGTACAGACGCTGATACATTATCCGATACCGCCCCACAAGCAGGCGTGCTACCGGCAGTGGCAGGCATTGTCGCTGCCGGTCACCGAGCGTATTCACCGTCAGGAACTGAGCCTGCCCATCAGTCAGGTGATGACGGCCGAGGAGGCCACTGAGGTGGTGCGGCTGGTCAATGCTTTTGCCGTTACGAATAATAATTGTTCTGAAACATGATGATAGAGAAATGCAAGGCTTTCCTCGCGCGGCCTTTCCTGCGCGACTATCGCACGCTGTTAGGGCTGTGGCTGCTCTTAGGCGTGGTGGCAGCACTGGCCAAGCTGCATGCTCATAATAATTTCCTGATATTCCGTGGTGTCTTCTGGCACGTGTGGCAGCAGTTGCCGCTCTATGAGGCCTATCCTCAGGAGTATTTCGATGTCAACCATTATGGTCCGCTGTTCTCGCTGGTCATTGCACCGTTTGCCGTCGTGCCCGACTGGTTGGGACTTGTGCTCTGGTGCGTGTCGCTGTCCTTATTCCTGTATGTGGCCGTCAGGCGGTCGACGATGACGCGGCGTCAGCAGGTGTTCATCCTTTGGTTCTGCGCCCACGAGCTGCTGACAGCCCTCTTCATGCAACAGTTCAATATCGCGATAGCCGCCATCATCCTGCTGGCGTTCTTCCTGATTGAGAAAGAGCGCGATGCGGAGGCCGCCTTTTTCATCGTGGTTGGTACGCTGGTCAAGCTCTATGGCATCGTCGGACTGGCCTTCTTCTTTTTCTCGCGTCACAAGGTGCGCTTCCTGCTGTCGCTGGCAGGGTGGGGCACCCTTCTCTTCGCGCTTCCCATGCTGATCAGCAGTCCGGCATACATCGCCGGACAGTATTATGACTGGTTCGTCTGTCTGACCGAAAAGAATAGCGAGAACCTGGAGTCGATAGCCCAAAACATCTCGCTTCTGGGCATGGTACACCGCACAACGGGTTTGCAGTTCAGCGACCTGTGGCTGATTCTGCCGGGTATGCTGTTGTTTGCCATTCCTTATCTGCGCCTGTCGCAATACCGGCATGTGGCCTTCCGCCAGACGCTGTTGGCCTCGGTGCTGATGTTTGTCGTACTGTTCTCTACTGGCAGTGAGTCGAGTGGCTACATTATTGCGCTGGTGGGCGTGGTCATCTGGTACACGGCGGCTCCGTGGCAGCGCGGCGCGTGGGACGTGGCCCTGCTGGTGTTTGTCTTCGTGCTGAGCAGCCTGTCGCCCAGTGACCTGTTTCCTGCCTATCTGCGCCGGGAGTGGGTACAGCCCTATGCGCTGAAGGCCCTGCCCGTCACGGTGGTGTGGCTGTGCCTCTGCTGGGAGATGGCGGTCAGGGATTACGCCTGCCGACAAACACCAGGCGCAGAATCAGAAAGTTGATGGGTACGACGACAATCAGCGTCAGTATGCCGGCCAGCCGTTCGTCGGTTCCCAGCCATATCAGCGCGTTCAGTACGCCAATCTCCAGCAGGTAGTTCACGATGTGGCTGCCCACAAACCCCATGGCGTTCCGCTTGCTGGGTTGCTTCTTGAATGTGAAAAACGTGGTGAGTGCATAGTTGAGGCATAGTCCTACGCCATAGCCGGCGGTGTAGGCCAGCGTGGCGTTCACCCAGCGCAGGGCCAGCAGATAGGCCCCATAGTGTACCAGCGTAGACAGCGTGCCGGTGATGCCGAAGCGCAGGATGCGTCCGAATTCTTGCCTATAGTTCATAGGATGTCCTGGATATTGTAGAGCGGGCGGCGCTTCACCTCATTATATATCTTGCCGATGTAGACACCTGTGATGCCTACGCAGATGAGCACGAATCCGCCTACCAGCCAGACGCTGAGTATGAGCGACGACCAGCCGGGAACAGCTGTGCCGGCTATCAGTGCGTGGAGCACGTAGATGCCGATGCCCAGACTGATGAACAGGAAGGCGATGCCAAGGTAGATGATGCAGTAGAGGGGTTTGACGCTGAACGAGGTGATGCCGTCAAGTGCCAGATTCAGCATTTTTTTCAACGTATATTTCGAGGCACCGGCCTGACGTTCGCTGATGGCATCGTCGACGGTCGTCGACGGCAGGCCTATCATGGGAATCAGTCCGCGCAGGTATAGGTTGCGCTCGTCGTAGCCTTCCAGCATCTGGAGGGCCCGGCGGCTCATCAGCCGGAAGTCGGCATGGTTGAAGACGCTCTCGACACCCATTGACGCCTGCAGCTTGTAGAAAGCCTGGGCCGTCATGCGTTTCATCAGCGGGTCGGCCTTTCGTGACACTTTCACGCCGTAGACGATGTCGAAGCCCGACTGAAAGTCCTTTACCATCTGCGGAATACATTCTATGTCGTCCTGTAGGTCGGCATCAATGGTAACGACGGCATCGGCCCAGTCTTTGGCGGTCATCATGCCTGCCATGATGGCGTTCTGGTGTCCGACGTTCCTGGCCAGGTTGATGCCGCGCACGTGCGGGTTCTGCTGGTGCAGTTCCCGGATGATGTCCCATGTGCGGTCGTGGCTGCCGTCGTTGACGAACACCATCATGCTGTCCGGCGAGATGAGTCCTTCGGCGGTCATGCGCTGGAAAAGTGACGTCAGCCGCTCCACTGACAGGCGGAGCACTTCTTCTTCATTATAACACGGTGAGACGGTGGCAAGTGTAATCATTGGTGTAAGTTGACAAATTCGTTGAAAGTGATAAACTTCTCTTGGCGGTTTTTCAGCATCTTGACCAGTCGGTCCAGACGCTCCGTCATCTGCCGCCCGCTATGGTTCTTGATGATGAAGGGCATACGAAACTCCGGGTGCTCCTTCAGCTCATAGAACTCCCAGGGGTGGAAATAGGTGACGAAGTAGCCGTCGTGCTTCAGTGTGCGGCGCACCATCCAGTGGTACAGACCCTCAGGCAGGTTGTGCAGTGCCAACCAGAATAGTGGGAAGCGAATCCATGGCGTCACCGAGGCAGGTATCTGCATGACACCGTCCTTCATGAACCAGGTGCGAGGCGCCGTCAGGTGCATGTAGCGGCCGGGAATGAACGCCGGGTTGAGTGACGAGTTGTAGCGGTAGCCCACCCGCTTGATTTCCGACTCGACGACGGGGAACATGCGTGGCTGGCGGTAGCCATAGACGGTGCGTCCCGTGACGCGCTCCACAATCTCCTTCGACTGTGCGAAGTCCGTCTCCTTGGGTTGCCAGTGGTCTACCCCGTGGCAGGCCACCTCGTGGCCTTCGTCCATGATGCGCTGCATCACTTCGGGGGCGTGTTCCGCAAAGTTGCCCGTGCAGAAGAAGGTGGCTCGCACGCCGTTTGCCTTCAGTACGTCCAGTATGCGGTTGGTGCCTTCTGTGCTGACCGCCATGCCCTCTTCCAGCGTGAAGTCTACGCCGTGTTCGCGGGGCACGTCAAACTCTTCCGTGTCAAAACTCAGTAGTATCATCGTTTTTTTTCTCTAATTGACGGCAAAGTTACGAATTTTTTTCGTAATTTTGCAAGCAATATGACGAAAAATATCATTGGCTTCGACGCGAAGCGCATTGTGCGCAACGGTACTGGACTGGGCAGCTACGGGCGCACACTGGTCAACGACCTGTCGCAGCGACAGGATATGGAGCTGCGCCTCTATGCTCCTGACAAGGGGCGTGATGAGCTGCGCAACCAGATAGTGGAGCGCCCGAATGTCCGTTTCTGCTACCCCAGCCCCCCAACTTTCAACTTTCAACTTTCAACTTTCAACTTTCAACGTTCCTTCTGGCGCATGAAGGGCATCGTTGCCGACCTGCGGCGCGATGGTGTCCAGCTGTATCACGGACTGACGGGCGAGCTGCCCATCGGTATCCGTGCCTCTGGCATTCGCAGTGTGGTGACGGTCCATGACCTGATATTCCTGCGCCATCCTGAGTTCTACCACTGGGTGGACACCAAGATTTACGCCTGGAAGTTCCGTCAGATGTTGCGTGAGGCTGACCATATCATTGCCATCAGCGAGTGTACCAAGCGCGACATCCTCTATTATGCTGATGTCGACGAGTCGCGCATTTCTGTCATCTACCAGAGCTTTGCCCCACGATTTGGTGCGCCTGTCAGCGACGAGCAGTGCCGTGTGGTGCGCAGTACGTATGCTTTGCCTGAGCGTTTCGTCCTGAATGTCGGTTCCATCGAGGCGCGTAAGAATGTGCTCCAGGCCGTCCAGGCCCTGCCGCTCTTGCCTGCCGACCTGTCGCTGGTCATCGTGGGACGCCACACACCCTATACTGACCGTGTCATGCGCTATGTCCACGACCACCATCTGGAGCATCGCGTCAGGGTGTTGCACAATGTGTCTGCCGACCATCTGCCCGTCATCTATCAGATGGCCGAGACCTTTGTCTACCCGTCCGTCTACGAGGGCTTTGGCATTCCCATCATCGAGGCCATCAGCAGCGGCTTGCCCGTAGTAGCCTGTACGGGCTCTTGCTTAGAGGAGGCCGGCGGCCCCGACAGTATCTACGTCCGTCCTGGTGATGTTGAGGCCATGACCGATGCCATCCGCCGTTCTTTGTCAGGCGCCGAGGGGCGCAGTCAGCGTATAGAAGCCAGCAAAAAATACATCCGCCGTTTCGGCGGATGTGATGTTGCCGGTCAGGTCGCTGCAATCTATCAGCGCCTGCTGTAACGTTGAATATTGAACATTGAACGTTGAACGACGAATGTTGTGCGGTAGCAAACTCTCAACTGTCAACTCTCAACTGTCAACTGTCAACTGTCAACTCTCAACTGTCAACTTTCAACTCTCAACATTTCTTTGGCTCGTTCGAAGTCCTCCACCGTGTCCAGTTCCATAGAGAAAAAGTCGGTGGTGTCCACGATGCGAAAATAGTGTCCCTGAGGGATGAGCCGTTCAAAGGCGCGCTCGTAGAAGATGTCGATGAGCCCTTCGCCCTCTATCATCTGCTGCAGTTCGTTGAACAGTGCCGTCGAGTAGTTGCTGGCTATGCGCTCCACGCCCACCGACTCGCCAATAGCATCGCTGATGCTGCACGTCTTGCTGAGTTCAACCACGCGGCCCTCCTTGTCCGCAATGATTTTAATCTCTTCTTCGCCGCATTCGTGCCGGTTCAGTGCCAGTGCCGTGTCCGTCTGGGCTGCCATCGTGGCTACCAGTTTCGGGTCCAGCAGGATGTCACTGTCCATCAGCAGGAAGTCGCGCCCGTCGGTGTAGGGCCTGGTCATCCACAGCGAGTAGATGTTGTTGTTGTGCTCGTAGTCGGCATTGTGGATGAAGTGGATTGTGAGGGTAGGGTAGTGCTCTGTCAGGAATGTGCGAATCATGTCTCCGCGATACCCCGTCACCACTACCAGTTCGCTGATGCCTGCTTCCAGCATGGCATCGACGGTACGTTCGAGGAGCGTACGCTCGCCTACCTTCAGCAGGCATTTGGGCCGTGTGTCGGTCAGTGGGCGCAGGCGTTTAGCCATGCCCGCAGCTAAGATGACTCCAACCATCTTGATTTTACAATTTGACGATCTATTGGAAAGCGGCCTGAATCTTGGCGGCAATCTCCTTGAACTCCTCCTCGCTCAGCTTCAGCTTCTCGCGACGGAAATCGGCGTCAGCCTCCGTCTGCATGGGAATGAGGTGGATGTGTGCGTGCGCAACCTCCAGGCCCAGCACCACCTGGGCCACCTTCTTGCAGGGGAAAGCCTTCTTGATGGCTATGGCCACGCGCTTGGCAAACTGCTGATAGCGGGCCAGCTCGTCGTCATCCATGTCGAAGAAATAGTCCACTTCGCGGCGTGGAATCACCAGCGTGTGACCCTTCACCAGCGGATTGATGTCCAGGAAAGCATAGAATTCCTCGTTCTCTGCACATTTGTAGCTGGGTATCTCGCCAGCTGCTATCTTGCTGAATATATCCATTTTTCTTAACTCTTAACTCTTAATTCTAAACTGTCAACTGTCAACTCTCAACTGTCAACTCTCAACTGTCAACTCTCAACTTGTCTCTCACGCTATCGAGATGTTCTCAATGCGGAGCTTGATGGTGCCGCGTGGAATCTTGATTTCCACCTCGTCGCCCACCTTCTTGCCCAGCAGTCCCTGGGCTATCGGTGTCTTGATACTGATCTTGCCGGCACGCAGGTCGGCCTCGTTCTCGCTCACGATGGTGTAGCTCATCTTGGCATTGTTGGTCAGATTGGTCATCTCCACCTTCGTCAGAATCTGTACGCTGTCAGTGCTCAGTCGCGACGTGTCTACCACCTTAGCTTCCGAGATGGTAGCCTTCAGCTTGTTGATTTTATCCTCCAGGTGGGCCTGGGCCTCCTTGGCAGCATCGTACTCACTATTCTCGCTCAGGTCGCCCTTCTCGCGAGCTTCCGCTATGGCAGCAGAAGCCTTGGGGCGTTCCACCGCTTCCAGGCGGTGCAGTTCGGCTATCAGTTTGTCGTAGCCTTCTTGTGACATGTAACTCATATTTACAATTTTATAATTTACTATTTACAATTAAATTATTTCCCGGACGCAGAAAAAATAAAGAATCCCCGACCTTCGTCGAAGAATCCCCTTTTTCTACCCATGTCCATTTTTCTCTCGGCAAAGGTAGGCATTATTTTTTGATTCTCCAAATATTTTGCTTCTTATTTTGCTTTTCAGGTTGATTTATGTCAAGAAAGTGTTGCCGTTACACGACTTTCTTGCCCTTTTCCCTTGTACTTTTTTGAAAAACCCATTACCTTTGCATCGTGTTTTTCATAGTATTAGATTTAAGGTTAACAAGGTTCGGGACTCAGCGGAGTCCCTTTTTTGTGCTTACCGCCTAACGCGTTATCCAGATTCTCAGTAGCTCCTGATTCTTGATACACTTTATCAGAGTAGCCGATTCCAACTGCCGGTCGCAGAAGTATTGAAACGTATGACCGTTGTCCACGAGCAGTAATGTCGTTGCCGACGAACCGTAATGTCGTTGTTGACGAACCGTAATGTCGTTGTTGACGAACCATAGGTTCGCTGACTGAGCGGCATTTTGTCTCGAATACGCCAACACTCCCCCCAATTGCCTCGAACGCCTTTCTACAAAGGCATTCCAGCGTGGTGGGTGTTTAGCCAACACTCCCCCAACACTCCCCCAAACACTCCCCCACCGCCTTAATCTCTCAGTCTCAGTTTTGTGTTGTTTAGCAAACGTTATATAATAGGTTGTTACGATTATTATTAAACGCATAATTACCATATAATTTATCATATAATGACTACGCACAGCAATTAATGGATAATTCATGGTAATTCGTGTCCATCAATTTTCACCAACTTATTTTTTTGCGATTACTTAAAATTATTCTAATAATTCTAATTTCTTTCAAAAATTTATTATGCGTTGGTGTAGTGTTTGGTGTAGTG
>DFGF01000041.1 GCA_002371715.1 Prevotella sp. UBA3757 | reverse complement strand
CCACGGTGCTGACCTATAAGGTGGACAAGTATCTGAAGGAACTGACCACAGGGGCTTATCAGCCCGGTGCCAAAGGGGAGCGCATCAGTATTGACGGTGACCACGGCAAACTGACGGCTCTCATCCAGAAACCTCAGTTGAAAGCCGGTGAACAGTGTCCAATGGTCGTCTTCTGTCACGGGTTCGGCGGCAGTAAGGATGGTCCCCTGTTTGAACTGATCTGCGACACGCTTCAGGCGCATGGCATTGCTTCCATCCGCTTCGACTTCAACGGACATGGCGAGAGTGAGGGGCGGTTTGAGGACATGACCGTGCCCAACGAGATAGAAGATGCCAAGAAGGTTGTGGAGTATGTGCGCGACTTACGCTATGTCTCCAAAGTAGCCTTGGTGGGCCACTCACAGGGTGGCGTGGTGGCAGCCATGACAGCCGGCAAGTTGGCTGAAGATATTGCTGCAGTGGCGCTGATGGCTCCTGCCGGCGTGCTGCGTGACGATGCCATCCGCGGCTCTACGTTCGGCAAGACCTACAATCCGCTGGATCCGCCTGAGTATGTGCAGCTGTGGGGTCCTAATCAGCGCTTAGGCCGCAACTATATCAAGACCGCCTTCACGTTGCCTATCTATGAGACGGCAGCCCGCTACCAGGGACCAGCCTTGATTGTTCACGGCAATGGCGACCGCGTGGTGCCTTATACCTACGGCGAACGTTTCCATCAGCAGTGGAAGGGCAGCGAATTTGTCATGCAGGAATATTTTGACCATGGCTTTTCGCAGAATATCTATCGGACGACAGACATCGTCAGCGATTTCCTGATACGGACATTGAAATAGAAAAAGAAAAGCGGTTGAAAATGTCAACCGCTTTTTAGTTTTCCTTATTTAATCAAATTTCCAAGAATGTCGCGGGTGAGTTCCTTGGTGACGGAACGGGTGGCGGCACTGGTGGCATTCTTCACCACACGGCCTGTAGCCGAAGTTCTCGACTTGGTCTTCTTGCCCGTCACTTTGTCGCTGACATACGTGCCCAGCATGGTAGCCAAAGTGGAAGTGATGGCAGTCAGCACTGCTTTCCATACCTTGCTCATGATGCCAGGCTTCTGCTTCTCTTCCTTCTTGTTTTCAGTCTCAGCAGCCGCTGTTTCCTCAGCTTCGGCAAGCGCCTGCTGCTCGGCTTCGGCAAGCAGAACCTCGAAGGCACTCTCGCGGTCAACGGGTGTATCGTATTTACCATAGATACGGCTCTGCTTGATGATGTCTAAGCGCTGTCCTTCGGTGACGGCTCCAATCTGAGAGAGAGGGAACAGAATCTTGGCACGCTCCACCATCGACGGGGCTCCCTTCTCGTCCAGGAAGCTAACCAGTGCTTCGCCCGTCTCCAGATTCATGATAGCCTCGTCGGTCTTGAAGGCAGGATTGGCACGGAAGGTGTCGGCAGCCGTCTTCACCGCCTTCTGGTCTTTCGGTGTATAGGCACGCAGGGCATGCTGCACGCGGTTACCCAACTGTCCGAGAATGTTCTCAGGAATGTCGGCAGGACTCTGTGTGATAAAATAGATGCCCACGCCCTTCGAACGAATCAGGCGAATCACCTGTTCAATCTTGTCGAGCAGTGCCTTCGAGGTGTCTGTAAACAGCATGTGTGCCTCGTCGAAGAAGAACACGAGTTTGGGCAGAGGCAAATCGCCCACTTCAGGCAGGGTAGAGTAGAGCTCGGAGAGCAACCACAGCAGATAGGTGCTGTAGAGTTTGGGCTGCAACATGAGTTTGTCGGCAGCCAGTACGTTCATCACACCCTTGCCGCCCTCAGTCTGCATCAGGTCGTAAATGTCGAATGACGGTTCGCCGAAGAACTTATCGGCGCCCTGTGCCTCCAACTGCAACAGTGCACGCTGAATGGCACCGATGGTGACAGATGATATGTTACCATACTTGGTGGTGTATTCCTTGGAATGTTTTGAAACCCAGTCGAGCATCGAACGCAGGTCTTTCACATCAATGAGCAACAATCCGCGCTCGTCGGCAATACGGAATACGATGTTCAGCACACCGTCCTGTGTCTCGTTGAGACTCATCAGGCGTGAGAGCAGTTGCGGTCCCATCTGCGAAATAGTGGCACGCATGGGATGACCCTGTTCGCCGAATACGTCAAAGAAGCGGACGGGACACGCCTGAAACTCAGGGTTCTCAATGCCGAACTCTGGCAGACGCTTCTCGATAAAACCACTCATCTTACCGACCTGAGAGATACCACTGAGGTCGCCCTTCATGTCAGCCATAAAACAGGGTACACCTGCCTGACAGAATGTTTCTGCCATCACCTGCAGGGTTACCGTCTTACCAGTACCCGTAGCACCGGCAATGAGTCCGTGGCGGTTAGCCATCTTACCAGTAATCGAAAGCGCTCCGTTGGCGCAATGGGCAATGTAAAGCCCGCGGTCTTTGTCGTACATAGTCTTTTTTAATTTTTACGTTATATCGTTATACCGTTATTACGTTATTCCGCCATTTCGTTATTCCGCCATTTCGGATTTAGAGCTTCGCCAATTCAATGACCTTGTCGATGGCTGCATTCAGACCCTCAGTGTCCTTACCGCCAGCCTGTGCATAGTGGGGCTGTCCGCCGCCACCGCCTTGGATGAGCTTGGCAGCTTCGCGAATCATCTGTCCGGCGTTCAGTCCGTGGTCTTTCACCAGGTCGTCGCTCATCATAATGGTGAGCATAGGCTTGTTCTGATACTTCGAACCGATGGCGCAAAGGAAAGGAGCCTCCACGGCAGCACGCAACTGGAACACCAGGTCTTTCACCTGGGCAGGCTGCATCTCCAAAACGCGCGTAATCACGTTGACACCGTTTACGGTCTGAATCTCCGTCATCAGATAGTTCTTGGTGCGCTCTACGGCCTGTGCCTGGAACGACTCTATTTCCTTCTTCATCGTATCGTGCTCTTCCACGAATTTCTGGATGGCAGCCTCCAAGTCCTTGGCATTGTTGAAGAATGCTTTTACTGCTTTCAGGTGGTCTTCCATGACGTAGAGCAGA
>DFGF01000065.1 GCA_002371715.1 Prevotella sp. UBA3757 | reverse complement strand
TGAAATACAAGAAGTAGCAAGGGCCGTCTACTGGCGGAAAGCGGGCTTCACGCGCCGGAAGGTGACACGCCGCGTATGGCTGAGATAATAGGGAGGACGATGGCGGCATTGATGGCCGGCGAGTCGATGGTGGCACCGTCGCCCTTGGCGCCCAGCGTCCGACTGTGACGGTCCGTCGGCGGCAGATGCGTCGTCCAGTGAAGTCCGGCTTTCGTCGGCGTCCTCTTTGTGCAAGGCGTTCGGATAGGTGTTGTCAATGTCCAGAGCAACGGTAAACGTGCTGCCCTGCCCAACGGTGCTCTCCACCGTCACGGTGCCCTCGTGCAGGTCGACGAGCGATTTCACCAGAGCCAGTCCGATGCCGGTTCCTGAAGCCTGGTGGCTGCCATTGGCCTGATAGTAGCGGTCAAAGACGTGTGGCAAGGCATCGGCCGAAATGCCGCAGCCGGTATCGCTGACGGTGATGAGCAGCCGGCCGTCGGCAGCAGTGACGCTGGTGGTGATGCTGCCCTGCTCGGTATACTTTGAGGCGTTGGACAGGAAATTGACCACGATGGTGGTCACCACCTCGGAATCGAACCAGACTGGGGGCAGCCCTTCGGCTATGTTGCACTGGAACTGCACCTTCGGATTGCGGTTCAGCTCCTTGTGGTTCAGCCATATCTCGCTGACAAAGCGCCCTATGTCGCCACGGGCCACGGTCAGACGGCGGTTCTGCGTCTCAATCTTTCGGAACTCCAACAGCTCGTTGATAAGGCTGCGCAGCCCTTCGGCACTCTTCTGGATGAGTCCCACACGCTTCCGGTTCTGAGCCGACAGCTGCGTGTCGGCCATCAGATCGTCGATGGGGCCGAGAATGAGCGTCAGCGGGGTGCGCAGTTCGTGGGTGATATTGGTAAAGAAGCGCAGCCGCTCCTCGTTGAGCCGCTGTTTCTGCTGACTTTCGCGGTGCTCCATGTCCCTGGCGTTGCGCCGCACGAGCCGGCGCTGGTAGGCCCGCGCCACGCAGTAGGCGACGGCCGCCGCCGCAAGCAGATAGAGCAGGTAGGCCCACCACGTGCGCCAGAAGGGCGGTGCAATGATGATGGTGAGCTGTGTCTCGCGCGCCTGTTCCCAGTCCTGGCTTCTCAGCTTGGCACGCAGAATGAACGTGTACTCGCCAGGGCGAAGACCGCGGAAGACGACGTTGTGGTCGTTGCCAATCTCGTACCACTTGCCGTCCATGCCTTTCATCATGTAGGCATAGTCGACGGCTGACGCCTGTGCAAAGTCACGCATGCAGAAGATGAGCCGGATGGTGTTCTGCCGGTAGTCCGTGTAGACGCGCCCCTGCCCGTCAGGCGTCAGAAAGCGTATCTCCGTCGAGCTGCCCACAGGATTATAGGCTTCGCACGAGATAATCTGGATGTCGGACAACTGCTGTCTGTCAGCCATCTGCTGCGGACTGAACACGCAGATGCCTGCCACCGAACCGAAATACATCGTGCCGCCGTCATCGGTCATGGCAGCGCCCTTGACGAATCCCCCCGGCAGTCGTGTGTCCTGCTGACTGTAGTTGTAGAAGCGCCTGCTGGCCTTGACAAAGCACGATATGCCCGCATAGGTGCTGGCCCAGACGTTGCCTTTTCCATCCTGCTGCAGTGCCAGGATGTGCGTGTCGGTCAGTCCGTGACTCCTTCCGTAGACGCTGACTCCCGTCAGCCCGACGGGGTCTTTCAGGCACACCAGTCCGCCATCGGTAGCCAGCCAGAGCTCACCCGTGGGCGAGAGGATGGTATGGTTGACCTTGCTTGAGGGCAGCCCTTCGTTGAGGTTCAGGTGGCGGAAGGTTCCGTCGCTCATATCAAACGAATAGACGCCGTCGCCCAGCGTTGCCACAAAGAGGCGGCCGGCAGGCATTTCCATGATGCAGGTAGCCGGGGCTTTCAGCGTCCGGCTGATGAGGTCGTGGCACGTGACGCGGCCATCGGCATAGCAGTAGACGCCAAATTCCCCTCCTATCCAGACCCGTCCCTGACTGTCCTCGGCAAAGCAGTGGATGTCCGACCCTTCCGGCTGGACGGCAATGTGGGCAAACTGCCTACTCTGCTTGTCGAAGCGGTAGACGCCCTGGTCGTCGATGCCAAGCCAGACGCCGCCCTGGCTGTCGGCCATCAGACAGCGCGGGAATGCATACTCGCGGCGCATGCGGTTCAGGTAGCTCCAACGTCCCTTCATGCCGTCGTGCTGCCACCATGTCAGCTCACTCTCGCTGGCCATCCAAAGACCTTGCCCGGAGTCGGCAGCTATCGCACAGGCAGAAGGCTGGCGCTGCCCGGTGTCGGTATGGCCCAAGAGTCTGAAGTCGTGAGGGCTGCCGCTGATGAAGTCGACACCGGTGCTGTGGTTGCCCACCCAGACGTTGCCATACTCGTCCTCGACAATGCTGCGCGTGTTGAGCGACGAGGCACTGACGGCCACCTTGGCGTAGTGCAGCCCGCCGTCCGGCGCGGGGTGAGGATTGCCGACGACCTTGATGCCGCCAATGTCCGTGGCAACCCAGAGGCTGCCGTCCTTCATCTGGCAGATGTCGTAGACGTTGTCGTCGTAGGCATCGGGCGTTTCGGTGACCTTGGCGAACGTGCCCGCCTGACAGTCGAAAAGTGCAAGACCTGTGTCGGTGCCAATCCAGATGCGTCCCGCGCGGTCGCGGTAGATGCAGCGCACGTTGTTGCCGGGCAGGGCGTTGGTGCGGTCGGACTGTTGGCGGTAGTTTGTCGAGAGCGAATTGCCTATGTTGACCACCGTCAGCCCGTGCTGGCTGTGACCTATCAGCAGCCGGCCCTGGCCGTCGTCCATGGCACAGCGGTTGCCGTGTGGGTGGGTGAGGCTGAGATTTCGGACAGCCATGGTGCCACAGTCCAGGTGCTGTATCGGCCCGTTACCGTAGACCAGCCATACGCCACCGTCGGAAGCCTCGGCGATGTCGTTAATGCTTGACATGACGAGTCCGTCCTTGCTGCTCAGCCATCTCACGCCGCCCGTTTCGGGCCGGAAAGCCAGCAGGCCGCGCTCCGACCCAATCAGCATGTGACCGGTGGCTGCGTGCCAGTGCAGGGCGGTAATCAGGCTGCCTTCCAGTTGTTCGGCAAACATCGGACGGCAGGTGTTGCCCGCAATGCGGTTGACGCCAGATTCTGTACCGACCCACAGGTAGCCCATGCCGTCAATGCTCTGGGCCACGACAAAGTCGTTCGACAGACCGTCGGCCGAACTGATGTGGCGCGTCACGCCAAGTCCCTGTGCCGCCGTGGCCATCAGCCCAGCCCACAGGCAGCCTGCCAGCATCAGGACTCTTCTTCTTCTGTTCTTCATTATATGATTCTGCTTTTCCCCTTCAGGTTCATCATGGTCGTCAGTAGCGGATGTTGCCGTCGTAATTGAATATGGGCTGATCCCCAGGCACCTCCATCTCGTAGAACTGCACGGCTGAGTCGTTGAGCTTGGGATGCTGCTGCTTCAGCATGTTCAGCATCTCGGCCCCGGCCCAGATGACGGGGCCGTAGCCGTGGGCAGCCATGGCGTGAACGGGCCGGTAGGCGTAGAAGGCAGCATCGAAGCCCATGCCCGTTCCCACGCAGACATTCTCCACCTGCCCCCGGCTGTTCACCTGCGACCGGACGGCATGCCAGCCAGCGCAGGCCACGGGTCCGAAGGCCTTGGCGTCGAGCCAGCCGCGATTGACGCCGTGGGCCAGACAGTAGGTATAGATGGCCGTGGCTGAAGTTTCCAGATAGGTATCGCTACGGTCAAGCAGCTGGTGCCAGAAGCCGTCATGATGCTGACGGCGGGCCAGGCCGGCAGCATGCTTGCGCAGCAAGTCGAGAATGGCACCGCGCTGCGCGTGGCCGGCAGGCAGCACGTCGAGCACCTCACACATGGTCAGGATGGCCCAGCCGTTTGCCCTGCCCCAATAAAAGGCGGGATGCGGGTCCATGGCCTCCACCCAGCCGTGACGGAACAGCCCGTCGGCCTCCACCCACATGCGGCCGGCAAACGCCAGCACCTGGCGGGCTGCCTCATCGTAGTAGCGCGCCTCGCCCGTCAGCCTGCCCATATAGGCCACGGCCGGTATGCCCATAAACATGTCGTCGAGCCACACGGTGTTCTTCTGCGGGCGCAGACGGCCGAAGGTGCCGTCCGCAAGGCGGTACTCCTTGTTCATGATATAGTCTGCATAGTTGTCGATGAGCGGGCGCAGCGAGCCCTTTTCGCAGATGCCCGCCAGCTCGGCCTTGATCATCGAACAGCAGACGGCCCCGGCATCGTCCAGCGCATGAGGGTCTATGACGCGGCGGATGTTGCCGTCAATGGTCTTGGTCTTGGCGTAAAGCTTCCGGAACGTGGGCGCTATGTCGGCCAGCAGCTTGTGGCGCCGACTGACGTAGTCCTTGTAGCTGGCATCGCCCGTGGCCTCGTAGGCTGCCAATACGCCGGAATAGGTGACGCCCCACTCATAGCTGGTCAGCCGGAAACCGCCCTGCTTCAGCTGGGTGTCGGCCGTCACGTCCTCCAGGCGCGTCACCTCCCGTCCCGTCCGCTTGTCCACGAGCACGGCAGGTGTCTCCGCGTCGATGTAGCCGAGGACGCGGTCCATCGTCCGCTTGACGTCGTCCCTGGCGGGCACGCCGTAGCCCACGCGGTAGGCAGGCTTCATCAGGTGGAGCGGCGTGTTGTTGTCGTTCACTTGCTGGGCGGTGGCGGTCAGCACGCCTCCGGCCAGCCACAGTAACAGCATGATTCGTTTGTTGTTCATCGCGATAGTTTTTTGGTTTGCTTTCTTTTAGATGCCACAAAGATACACATTATTTTATAACTATAGTACCCGAGGGTCTGGAAATTTTGCCCGTGACGGAAAAATGTACCAAAAATGACGGCTATTTATCGGTGACGGATGTCCCACTTTGCTATTCGTTGTTCCCCAAGAACTATATCCGCTTCAGCGGCAGCATGGTTCTTGTCGGTCACCCGCTCAATATTTATTTTGCTCCCTTCCTGCGATTACACTCGCGACAGAGCATTTGGCAGTTCTCCACGATGGTGCGGCCGCCGTCGCGCCACGGGATGATATGGTCGCCTTCCATGAATTCCATGTCGAACTCCTTACCGCATATCGGGCAGACGTGATTCTGCGCTTCCCATACGGCCAGTTTAATATCCTCGGGGAATGTGCGCAGGTCGAGGTAGTGCTCGTCGCCTGTCAATACGTAGGGGATAATACCTGCCTGGCGTTGAATCTCGCTGTCGCGCATTAGCGTGGATATTCGCTGGCCAAGGGCAGCGGTATCGAGCGTTTCCGAACCATACTTATCGTAGAGCATGGCCCAATCGAGGCCCTTCATGATTTTCTTGAACCGTTTCATGTCGAAATTGGTGATGGCCCAGTTGAGGACGGTCTGGAAATACGTCCACAGATTATTGGCGTTTGGGTCGTGCTGATGATGGGCCATATAGCCTATGGCTGTCTGCCGTTTGCCCTGTCGGGTCTCATGGTCGGCCATCCACTCCAGAGCTTTCTTCAGGAAGTCCTGACGGATGGGGGTACCATTGACCAAGTCCTTGCCCAGCCGGTAGGCTCCGCAGTTGGTCTTTGAGAAGTGACGCTTGGCATCGGTCACGAACGGGCCGGCATATACGGCATTGCTTATTTCCTGCTCGTTCAGGGGCTTGCCCGCGATATTGATAATCTTGAACCACTCCAACTTCTCGGATGCCTCGCCCTCGCAGACGTAGATGGTCAGCGGATAGTTGAGTATGCGCTCCTGTATGTCTTTGGGCTGGTTGAAGAAGTTCTTGAACTCGTAGGCAAATTTCCCGTCAACGTATTCGCAGAGCGAAAGCGTGCGCTGCTGGCCATCCATGACCTCGTATGGGCAGTCGGCATCGTCGCTGCGGCGCACCCAGTACATGACGTTCAGCGGATAGCCATTCAATACAGTGGTAATGACGGCCTGCTGCTCTTTCTCGTTGTATATGAATTCACGCTGATAGGGCGGCCGGATGTCCAGCCGTCCGTCGTAGCCACGGACGCCTTGCTCTTCGTTGTTTACGTAGCCACGGGTGATGTCTCGCACGGTGACCTCTATTTGCTTGATTGTCATCATATTGTCTTGGGGTGTTTGTTGCGGATAATAATACGTGAGTAGGGTTCTTTGGGCATGCCTGATTTATCGTAGTAGCCTATGTGACTGGGGCGGGCATTGGGGTTCTTGAGCTTTATCTTGTCGTAAACCGAACGGTCTACCTTGATGTCTTCGCCGTCACGGCCCAGGCCTATTATCTCAAACTGGTCGGGATTATATTTGTCCAAGAATGAGTCTGGAACGCCCATCATGCCTGGATAGTCGTATGGAATATCCTGAACCTTGCCAACGTCAATCGCATCAAAATTGTAATACGTCGGATATTCTTCTGGTGAGTAGCGGCAGATTAGGTCTAAATCTTCATTACGTTTGGCTATCGTTAAATTAGTAAACCAACACACACCTGATACTCTAATCATATTTTCGCGATGGTCACTTGCTGTAGCCCTATCCTCATAAGGCGACGAGAAATGAGCAGCCCCTCCCTTAAAGCCATACCCAAGCCATAATTTGTTATTCTTAATTAATGGGAATACCTCACCATAATGTATAGCGTTTTGATGTCCTACTATCAAGAAGGCTTTATCATACTTTACCAACTGCCCTATATATTCCCTGAACAGCGAAAACGGCGGATTGGTCACTACGATGTCTGCCTGCTTCAACAGTTCGATGCACTCACGGCTACGGAAGTCGCCATTGCCCTGAAGCGATGACAGTACGTTCTTGTCGTTCTGTATCAGATACTCAACATCTGCTAAGTCCACTGCTCCGTCGCCATTGACATCCGACACTTCGGTTATCTCCACCTTATAGGCCACTTTCTTCTGTTCGCCTTGCTGGTCGAGGGCAAACAATGATAACTCCGTACCCATCACAGGTGAACCATCATAGCATGTGCAAATCAGTTTCTTCAGCCCCAGCTGATTGAACCGTAGGGCAAAGTATTTGAAGAAATTACTCTCGTAGGGATCGTCGCAGTTGCAGAGCACCACCTTGTCGCGGAAGTGGGGCCAGTAATGTTGCAACTCACGCTCAATATCTCCCAACTGCGTGTAGAACTCGTCTTTCTTCGCAGTCTTTGCTGCGTTCAGATTCTTGTTTGCCATACGTGCTTACAGCTTTTTGATGATAGGTTTGAAGAACGTGATGAACTTCTCGGTGTACTCTTTGTACCATGCGAAGATTGCCTGACGCTCCGCAGGGTCATTGAGGTTGCACTTTTTATACAGGTCGATGCTCGAAGCTTTCTTGCCATCCAGTCTTCGCCAGTCCAGCGTCTCGCCAATGGCGGCTTCAGCCTGCTCCCTGTAGCCGGCAAGTGTATCGAAATACACCTTGTCAGCATCGTCGTACATATACATCTGAATGGTAACTTTCTGTTCCCTTGTGTTCAGCAGCAGACAGATTTTGAAGCCTCCACGACCGATAGCAATATTCATCCAGTGGTCTGACGATGCACTCGGCGTTCGGAACAACCGTGAGGGGTTGTTGTTCATGTAGTCAATAAAGTCACTCCAGTAGGCCAGTTTGAAGACATCGCCCTCTGACCGTCCCTCGCTGGAAGCCTGAGAACTACGCACGTCTTTCGTCCAGCCATTGGGCTTGGCTATCACATTGAACATCGGGGCTGCCGGACTGTCGCCAATCTTGATAAGTTCAATTTCAACGCCGAAGAAGTTGAATTCCTTGTCGGTAATACGATTCAGCCAGTCGATGGCAGCACGGTGCTCCTCGGTAAAATGCTCGGCAATCCAGATGATGGTGACGGCATCCAGCCCTGCAGCGTAGGTCATAATCTGCCCCAAATGGTTGTGGTCGGTCTTCTCCAACTGGTTCTCTATGAGCACCAACTTATCCGTGCCTGGGTCAACGCAGAGGATGTCGGCACGGAATGGACCCACGTGCTCTTCCTGTGCCCTTACCTCCAGCTCGTTCATGCCAAGGGCATCGGCCAGCAGGGCAATGTTCTCCTCGGACGCCAACCAAGGGGTGAAGTCGTTGGCTTCATTTTGCCAACAGGAACGCAGGTCAACCTTTGTAATCTTCGATAGTTTTATAGATGTAGCCATAATCTTGATTGATAGTTTTCAGTCATATTATACACACTCAGACTATCAATCACGCCACGGCGCAAAAAGAAGCGTGATGCTCCTTTGTTGCGCATA
This sequence comes from Prevotella sp. UBA3757, assembly GCA_002371715.1. Taxonomy (GTDB): domain Bacteria; phylum Bacteroidota; class Bacteroidia; order Bacteroidales; family Bacteroidaceae; genus Prevotella. Next base: position 5,698 of record DFGF01000065.1, on the reverse strand, counting down.
GCAAGAGGCGGCGTCGGAAAGGTGCCTCTGTCCAGTTTGCAGGATGCATCACGCTGTTGCGTGTGCATCACTATCCCAAACTGGATCAGGAAGAACCATCATACGGCTCGCCTGTCACATATTATTTCCGTGCTTGTTATACCTATAGAGTTTCCGACGCTCTTGGCTATGCGCGAAATAATAGCGAATGCTTCATTAGTCCGGATTTCTCCCCGAACCGTTGGCAAAGGTACGAAAAACTTTGGAAAAGAAAAGGACTTTAGCGGAAAATCTGCAAATAAGTGACGAAAAATTTGGCTGATAACGAATTTATGCCTATCGTTGCAACGTCAAACGTTACCTTGCACGCCGTTGTTTTGTCTGCACCTGCGGTAGTATATAATTCCCCTTCTAATAATCATTACAAAAATACCGAGTTGACAACAAGGGGCCTCCTTTTTACGTATTATACTACAACAGCCGTCAGTTCTTTTCCAATTTTATGTATTGCGTCCGCAATGCGTCTCAACTGGTTTGGCCGTGCTTTTTTAAGCCCATTAGCATATTGTGAGAGTTGGTCACGGTTAATACCCGATACACGGCTGATGGAAGTGAGTGAGATATAAGGGCTATAGGCCTTTAGCAATGATTTAGCATCAAGGAAATTGTATTCAAATTCGTACTTTTTCTTTAAAAGCCATCGAGGCACTTTAACTCCGTTAGCAGCCATTCCTTTAAAGTAAGAATCAAAACTTTCTTCAATTTCTATCTGTAATTCATCAAAATTATATGCTGTAAACTCAAAAGTTTCTGGCACGATATCATTGACCGACGCTAAGAAGACGTTCTCACGGCAAGTAACCTTAACCCTGATCTTCTTATTTAATACATTCATATGAGGAAGTGGAAGTAAACTTAGCGCAGACAAATAAGTCTCTATTTTCCACGCCATCTCCGTGATGGAGAAGCCCAGCACATGAGCGTAATCTATCAGTTCAAGTATATCAATCCTTCTTGTGCCAGCCTCAATTCTGGATACAGATTCCTGACCGACATCCATCTGCCGTGCAATAGTTTCCTGTCCTATTGACTGGATTTCGCGTTCATATTGAAGCAAATATCCAATTTGTTTCTTTTGTTTGTTTTTTATTGTTTCTCTCATACTGGCGACAAAGGTAATAAATTTCTTACTATTATCGCAGAAAATATGCGAAAACTTATGGACTGTGTTCTCAGAAACCTCTAACCATAAAATCTACGCCTTGTAACCGAACGTGTTCGGGATGCGAGGTGTACACGACGTCCCTTGCTTGTATAACCCTAAAAACTTTCAAAAGAAAGATGAAAAAACATTTTGATGCCGTGTTGGTAAACCTCTACCACATAATTGACGGTATATTGTTTAACATTAACTTAAAAGGACATGCAGATATTTAAAGATTATCGCAGCAAGGAGTCTCAGGAGATTCAGCCTGAGCAAGTAGTTAACATCATGCGCAACGACGAGGAGCTGAAGCAGAAGACACAGTTGCACCGTACGCTCCGCGCCAACGGACAGGAAACCCAGGCCAAGATGGTGAAGGAGACGACACCGCAGGTGGCAGTGGCCTTCCGTATGGAGGGCGGCAAGGCGAAGGACAACTGCCGCGAGTGTACCAATCTGGTTCCAGTGGACTTCGACGCCAAGGAGCCTGGCCAGCAGCTGCCGCCAGAGGAGCTGGAGCGCGTGAAGACCATCCTGCGCACCTCGCGCCAGGCGGAGATAGGTTGCGAGAGCATCTCAGGACTGGGCTACAAGATCATTGTGCCCTTCCTGTTGCCAGAGGGCGTAACCATCGACCTGCAGAACGACCGTGAGCGCAGCGAGCAGCTTTACAAGCGCGTCTGTCAGGTCATCAATCAGCAATATTCCGTCTGGTGCGGCCATCCGATGGACGGTCAGTGTGACAACATCAACCGCATGTTCGGACTCAGCCACGACCCTCAGGCCGTCTACCGTCCAGATGCCGTCCAGTTCCGCCTGACGAAGGAACAGCTGGGTATCGGGCCGAAGGGAGGACTCACGAAGATGAGTACACCCAAGTACGCCATAAACGAAGACGGCACCCGTGCGTCGGTGCCGCTGGGCAACCATCTGGAAGCCGCCGTCAAGAAGCTGGAAGAGCAAGGCTTTACGTTTACACCCGGCAACCGTCACGATTTCGTCATGCGCCTCTGTTTCATGCTAAACCGTATGGGCATAGACGAGAATGAGGCCGCTCAGGCGCTCGACGAGGCCTATCAGGGACGGATGGACCAGCGGCCCTCAGCCATCCTGCACAGCTGCTACAAGACGGCTTCCCACGAGTTTGGCATCTGGATGCCCAAACCGAAAAAGACTGCCGAAGAGAAGCAGCAGGAAAAAGCCAAGAGCTTTCAGGAACTGATAGACGAGGTGCAGAAAGGCCGTACGTTCCGCTACAACGTGGTGGCCCATCGCCCAGAGGTGAGCACCGACAATGGCGTGTCGTGGACGCCCTGGACCGACCGCCATTTAGACACACTCCTGACCAACCTGCGCGCCAGCGGTCATAAGGCAGAATCGCCCGTCATCACTGCCATCATCAACAGCATAGACGTGTCGCCCGACTTCAACCCGCTCGTCGACTGGCTCGACAGTCTGCCCAAGTGGCACGAAGGCGACCACGACCATGTGAACGACTTTCTCGGCTACTTCGACTTCGTGGATGAAGAGAACACCGCCTTCTATCACGACGCGATGCGCACGTGGCTGCGAGCCTTCCTGGCCCATGCTTTGGGAGAAATCGAAGTCAATGCACAGATACTGATGTTCGTGGGCGGAGAGCACATCGGCAAGAGCCACATGGCCAAGCAGTTCCTGCCGCCATGCCTGCGCGAATACCAGGCACCCGTCAACCCCTATAAGTCGCTCGCCAGCACCGACTCTGAGATAGCAGCCTCGGAGAAGTTCATCCTCATACTCGACGAGCTGGACATCAACTCCGACGCGAAGAGCAACCAGCTCAAGTTCTTGGCCACTCAGAGCAGCAGCTACGAGCGCAGTGCCTACGACCACTACCGCCAGCAGCGCCAGAACGTGGCCTCGCGCATTGGCACTACCAACCACCTGTGCTATATCCGCGAGAGCGAAGGCAACCGCCGCTACCTGACCGTAAACCTGAAGGGCACCAAGAACACCGTGGAAAACCCCATCGACTACGAAGGACTCTACAGCCAGCTGCTCTACGAGGTGAACCACGGCTATAAGACCGAAATGACCTACGAAGACTCAATGGCTATCAAGGAGCACAACAACGCCTTCATGATGCTCGACAACACGCTAGAGGCCGTCAAGCTCGTGGTCAGGAAACCTGCGGAGGGAGAAGCTGTCCGGGCCATGACCAGTTCCGACATCCAGAAAATACTGTTAGACCGGGGCTATCGCGGCCCCGACTATAATGTCAACAATATCGGCAAGGCACTGACCAAGATGGAATTAAAGGGCCGCCACACCAGGCGTGGCACGGCCTATACGGTTTACCTGATAGACGCTGAGGAAATCAGTCAGGCGCAGGCTGCCGATGCCATGTAGTCCTTATCTGCTGCTGGCACAGAGATGACAGCGTGACAGCGTGACAGCGTATTCTACGACTTATAGAAAAATTAATATCATTAAATCCGGCATGTTCCAGACATAAGATATAAATTATAAAAAAAAGAGTAGATACTGCTGTCACACTGTCACACAGCGAGCCAACAGTTCCGCAACCCCGACGGAATTTATCCTACGAAGCCTTCCAGAAATTCCTGGAAGGCTTCCTAAATATTTTTTGAAAGCTTTGTAAAAAACAGCGCGGAGGGGAGCGGAAAAAGGACTAAAAAAATTGCTGTTTTTAGTAAAAGTAATTGCGAAAAAACTTGCATAATCCAGAATTTTTTCGTACCTTTGTAGGTGGATAATGATAGCAGTAGCGACTGCTTAGTCCACTGAGTTAGTCAACCATAAGTTTAACCATTAAAAACTTTTACACATCATGGCATTAAAAGTAAAAGCAAGGGAGAAACGCATGAAGTTCTCCAAAGACGGACAGGAAATGTACCGTTACGTGATGCAGCCCGAGCTGTACTCACAGTTGGCCCAGGATAAGGTGATCCGTGAGGCCGCCCTGCGCTCAGGTGTCTCAGAGGGCGTGATGAAGGCCTGCTGGGACGCCGCCGGCGAAGTCATCAAGGCGTGGCTGCCCGAGGGCCACTCCGTGCCGCTGCCCGGCCTGGGCACGTGCCGCTTCGGCCTGTCGGCCTCCAGCGTCGACGACGTCAACAAGGTGAAGTCGAGCCTGATCAAGGTGCGCCGCATCGTCTTCACCCCGTCCACCGAGCTGAAGGACGAGCTGCGCGACACGCCGGTGGTCATCACCTGCTACGACCGCGACGGCAACGAGGTGAAGCGCGTCACCAGCACCGACGACGCCGAGATTGACGACGGCACGACCACACCCGACCCCTCCCAAGGAGGGGGGACTGGTGGCGACGGTGGCGATGACAACACCGGCGGCGGCCCGGACATGGGCTGAACACAGGAAAGCGTTGCTCCTCTTGGGGCGACGCTTTTTAAAGTGGTGACGGAAAATTGTGCTAAAAATGACGGATAATTATTGGGGGCATTTCAAATATATGTTGTATCTTTGCACCAAAAATATGATAATCCACTTAAACAAACTATGCGAAAAATCATTCTGTCAACTTGCTTATTGATGGCAACGGGGGGCTGCAGCCAAGCCCAGACACCCCAATTCCCTATGGAGAAACTGGACCGCGGCGTGATAGCACTGCCCGCCACAAAGGGCAACTTCGTCAGCTGGCGCTTTCTTGGCACCGACGACGGGGCTGCCACGACGTTCGAACTGCTGCGCAACGGCCAGAGCCTGGCCAGGGACATCAGCGTCACCAACTATACCGACGCCACGGGCCGCACAACCGACACGTACCAGGTGGTCACGATGGTCAACGGTTCGCCCGCCGACACCACCCGGGCCGTCAAGCCCTGGGCCAACCGCTACCTGAAGCTCAGCCTGCAACGGCCGGCCACGGGCGAGAACGGCGGGTCGTACACGCCCAACGACTGCTCGGTGGGCGATGTGGACGGCGACGGCCAGTACGAGATTTTTGTGAAATGGGACCCCTCGAACGCGAAGGACAATTCGCAGGGCGGCGTGACCGACAACGTCTACATTGACTGCTACACGCTGAGCGGCCAGCTGCTCTGGCGCATCGACCTGGGCCGCAACATCCGCGCCGGCGCGCACTATACGCAGTTCATGGTCTACGACTTCGACGGCGACGGACGCGCCGAGCTGATGTGCAAGACCGGCCCCGGCTCGAAGGACGGCCGCGGGGCCTACGTCAACGCGGCAGCCACCGACGACGCCATCCGCAGCGTGTCGGGCACGGCCCTCTACCGCTCGGGCGACGGGCGCATCACCGGCGGACAGGAGTGGCTGACGGTCTTCCGCGGCACGACGGGCGAAGCCCTGCACACCATTTTCTACAACCCCAACCGCGATGCCGGCTACGGCGGTGCTGCCACCGGCACCTTCAACTGGGACGACCGTTCGGGCAAGAAGGACTACGCCAGCTATGGCAACCGGGGCGAGCGCTTCCTGGCCGCCGTGGCCCATCTGGACGGCCCGGACCAGCCCGCCAGCGGCATCTTCTGCCG
>DFGF01000129.1 GCA_002371715.1 Prevotella sp. UBA3757 | reverse complement strand
GCAAAGCCAACAAGGAGCCGGACAACGTCCAGTACACCTACCACGTCAAGCTGAAGCAGCGCTTCGACGACGACCTGATGAAGGAACTGGGCATCACGATGGAGGACCTGACCAGCCTCAACACGCAGGGCTACATGCCGCTGACCAACCATGCCGTCAGCGAACTCAGGAAGCGCACCGACCTGGTGGAAAGCATCGAGCTGAACCGCGACAGCAGCATGAACGACATCTACCCCCTGAACGGCAACATGCACTGGACGCGCGACAACTACGGTCCCATCTGGATACCGAAAAAGGGCGAATCCATCGACCTGACACTGAAGAACCTGCCCATCTACGAGCGTCCTATCCGTACCTATGAAGGCAACAAACTGGAGGTTCGCGACGGCAAGATATACATCAACAATCAGGAGACGACCAAGTACACCTTCAAGATGGACTACTACTGGATGCAGGGCGACAACCGCCACAACTCGCTCGACTCCCGCTATTGGGGTTTCGTGCCCGAGGACCACATCGTGGGCAAGCCCATCTTCATCTGGTGGAGCAGCGATCCTGACCGTCACGGACTGTCAGGTATCCGATGGAACCGGCTGTTCCGCTTCGTCGACAACATCAAATGATGGATGATGTCTGATGGCTGAAGGAAGAAGGAAGAGGTAAGCGGTTGGAGGAGATATGGCAAACTGGCTGAAGTACGTGATAGCATTTGCATCAGCTTTCGCTCTGATGCTGGCTATTCGTACCTTGGCATTTTCCATACATGGCGTAGAGGGCAACGGACTGACCCCTCTGTTCCACAACGGCGACCGTCTGCTCATCAATCGTGTCAGCTACGGCCTGCGCATAGCCGGCAACGGACTGCTACCCTACAGCCGGCTGATGCGCAGCCAGGTCAAAAAGGGCGACATTGTGGCCTTCACCTTGCCCAGTGACACCATCACGGGACTCTGTATTGCACGCTGCAAAGCCGTGCCAGGCGACACGATAGCCACTGCTGAAGGACCCATGCTGGTGCCTGGCCTGGTAAACTGTGCCAAGACCGACTATTACTGGCTGGAATCCATCAATCCACAGAATCCTGCCGATTCGCGCCACATAGGCTTCGTCCCAGAAAGCCACATCATTGGCAAGGTGGTATCGGTACTCTACAACCGCAACAACATCAGACTGCAATGACGACGGCCCTGCTACAAACCACCTATTTCGGCCCTGTCCAGTGGTATCAGAAACTGGCACGCTATGACCGCTGCCTGATTGAGCAGTACGACTCCTTCCAGAAGCAGACCTACCGCAACCGCTGCATCATCATGACCGCCAATGGCATTCAGGCGCTGACCGTGCCCGTGGAGCATCATGGTGAAGTGGTCAAGGACATCCGCATCAGCGACCACAACCAGTGGCGTCGCGTCCACTGGAATGCGCTGCAGAGTGCCTACAGCGAGAGTCCCTTCTTTGAATACTATGCTGACGACATCCGCCCGTTCTACGAAAAGAGGTTTGACTTTTTAGTCGATTTCAACGAGGCCATACGGCACACCGTGTGCGAACTCATTGACCTACACCCCTCAGTAGGCTATACAGACGGGTATGTTCTGGCTGACGGTGCATGCCAGTCAGCGGACATCACCGACTTTCGTGACGTCATCCATGCCAAGCACCCACAGCCCGATGCCGACTTCGAGGCCAAGCCCTACTGGCAGGTATTCCTCCGCAAGCACGGCTTTCTGCCCAACCTCTCGATACTCGACCTCCTGTTTAACATGGGACCCGAATCAATTTTTTATTTATAACAATATCATATTAACCCTTTAACAGTTCAAAGTTATGAAGAAAATCAGTATTAAAGTGACTGTATGCCTCCTGGCAACAAGTTTCCTGTTCAGTTCGTGCTTCGTCGGAAAGTACAGCCTTTGGAACAAGTACATCAGCTGGCAGAACAACATGACCAACAACAAGTTCGTCAATGCCATTGCGGCCTTTATCCTGGTGCCTATCGCAGGTACTATCTCCACGCTCTGTGACGTTCTGGTACTGAACAGCATCGAGTTCTGGTCTGGCTCCAACCCCATAGCCAGCAACGTAGGCAAGACCCGTCAGGTGATGGGCGAGGACGGACGCTCCTATGCAGTCACCACGCTCAAGGACGGCTATGAGGTGAAGGCTCCTACCGGCGAAGTTACCGTGTTCACCCACGATGCACAGAGCGATACCTGGTTCATGGAGCAGAACGGCGAGAAGAAGGAGATGTTCCGTTACAATGCTGACGGCAAGACCATCAAGGCTACCATTAACAACCAGACCCGCGACCTGTCGCTCGACGAGTCCGGCCTTTACCAGGCCCGTATGATGGCTAATGGCGGCACATTCTTCGCCATGAACTAATGGTCAGATAAACAAAGATGTCATCACGGGTCTCGGTTTGTGGTTCCTGACGGTACTGCCTGCCTGTTCCCGTGATGTCCTTCTGTAAAAGATTCATCGCCCAGCAAAATGTTAGCAAGTTATTACACCCAGGGAACAGTGGAAGCAGGATGCGACGAGGCAGGCCGCGGCTGTCTGGCTGGCAGCGTGTTTGCTGCCGCTGTCATTCTGCCCCAAGACTACCAGAACGAGCTGCTGAACGACTCGAAGCAGCTGACCGAGAAGCGGCGCTACCAACTGCGAGAAATCATAGAGCGTGACGCCCTGGCATGGGCTGTAGGGATAGTCAGCCCTGCTGAAATCGACGAAATCAACATATTGAATGCCTCGATTTTAGCCATGCACCGCGCCCTGGACCAGCTAAAGATTCGCCCGGAAGCCATCATCGTCGACGGCAACCGTTTCAAGCCCTATATTGAAAGAGGTGAGGAGGCAAGAGGCAGGAGCATACCGTACACCACCATTGTGAAGGGCGATGGCAAATACCTGTCCATTGCAGCAGCATCAGTACTGGCCAAGACCTATCGTGACGACTACATGAACCGACTGGCCGAGGAATATCCGCAATACGACTGGCAGTCAAACAAAGGCTACCCGACCAAAAAGCATCGCGATGCCATCCGACAGTATGGCATTACGCCTTATCACCGCAAGACGTTTAACATGCTGGGCGACGGGCAGTTGTCATTTGACTTCTAAAGGTTACGGGAAATCAGTTCACAGAGACGCGAAGCGAGTTGAGCACGCGCTGCTTGAGACACTCCGTCTGTTCGGGAGTGAGCAAGTCGCAATCGCCAAGATGCAACAGGATATCGTAGGCTTTCAGATAGGCAGAACGAACCCGAGGGGCAGCAGAAAGATAGGTAGCCCAATAAGACTCCGTGTCAGGTACACAATCCATCACATAGCGGATGAAGTCGTCGTCACGCAGAAATTGCTCTACCGTGGTATAGATGTCTCGTTTCATGTGGTTCGTCGTTAGTTATAGCTTACTGACAGCTAATATATAGACGAAACACACGGCAGAATGTCATCAATTATAGTGCAGCTTCTCTGAGTTTTAGCATACCACGGTGCATCAGGTTCCGCACCGAGTGATAGTTCATCTGCATGATATGGCAGATTTCTTCATATTTTCGCTCCTCCAGGTAGTAAAGGGTGATGGCCTGGCGCTGGCGGCGGGTCAGGTGGTCCATCAGCCGCGTCAGGTGGGTCGTCTGCAGCATGTCGTGCTCCACGTCCAGATAGTCGCTTTCCACCCCGTCAGACGACTGCCGGTAGTCATAGTTCTCCACCTCAGCATCGTCCATGAAATTATTGCGACGGAACTCGTCGAGCAGCCGGTTCTTCAGCGAGATGATGAGATAAGAACTGAGGTTATTAATCGTATGCTTCTCGCTACGCTTGGAGTACACCTTGACAAAAACATCGTGGATACAATCTTTCAACAGCTCCTGGTCCTGCGTCAACCGCATGCCATAATTGTAGAGGCTTTGTACATAAAGGTCATACAGTTCTGAGAAAGCGTGGTCGTTGCCGGCACAGAAATCTTCTGCAACCTGTCTGGCCCTTTCCTTGAGTGCCCTCTGCTTGGAGCGTAAGCCATCTTGTTGTCGTGGATTAGTTATAGTCATAATCATTAAGTAGTAGTTCGTTTCGGTTGCAAAGATAAAAGAAAAAAAGGAAATAGTGGCAAAAAAAAGATTAAAAAATGGGAAAAACAGAAAAAAAACTGTTTTTCCCATGATTTCCTATTTCTGTTTGATCCAATAAAGCCCCTTGCCAATGGTGCCTCGCTGTTTCTGCCGGCTCTGTTCACCGTTTTTCATGTCAATCCGGACTATGACCATCTTTTTATCGACAGTAACATCGGCATCGGTATCATTATATATTAATGACCCCTGTGGACTGTTCAGCCTGTAGACCCCCTTGTCTGCCAGTGAACCATCAGGCTGCATAGCGGCCAGAGCCTTGAGAAATGACTCGTCACTGACGGGTATCGCAGCACACGAGCCGCCGGCCATCAGCGAGGCCCAACAGAGTTCAGGAGCCTTCTGTGCAGAATAAATAACCGCCTTGTCAGGGTATTGACGACGGTATTCGGACACGGCACGATAGACATCCTCGAAGCGCGCACCGCCAGTACGGATTTTCCGCATATACTGACGTTGAGCCATGTTGACGCCTCCCGGCGGCGCATATTCACCCTTGTTATGGTAGAACCACTGTTCGATGTCAATGATGTCGACCACCTTCGAGCGTTTGGGGTCACGTAGGATGGCGTCCTGAACATCCTTGTTCACAGCCAAGTCTACCAGCACCTTGCCATTCTCTTGCTCCCATTCGGCAATGACGTCAAGCCAGAACTCTACGAAATGCAGTGGGCCGGTAAACTCCTCCCCAATGGAATGGATGACGTTTGGCTGCCCCTTAAATGCATCCAGCGACTGGCGGATATACTGGCGGTGCAACTGGCGCAGGGTTGGATTGGTGACATCGTAGAACAACGTAGCCGTAAAGATGCGTTTGTCGCCTGTAAAGTTGACGGGTTCCAGGAAGGGCGTCTGATTCACGTTATTGGCAGTGCGCCACGGACAGTCCACCCAGTGAGCACCAGCCTCAAGGATGTTGTGCTGGAAGTAGTGCTGGTTTTTCAGCAGGATGCCGATGGATTCGCCTTTTTTTGCAAACTGCTGAAGACGCCAGAAGTACCATTTATTCAACTTGGTAAGGTCGTACTTCGACATACCGTCCCAGGCAAGATGGTGTTGACAGTTGACAGTTGACAGTTGACAGTTGACAGTTGAGAGTTGAGAGTTGAAAGTGCCAGTGCGGGCGAAAGGCTGTTCGTAGAAGGGTGCCCAGGCATCGCCATTCTTGCGGCGTATGCGCTCGTGGTCATCACGGCGGCGGTCAGTCCAGAGACCATAGTTCTGGCTGAACATCAGAATGTGGCTGCGCTGCATCTCTGCGACGACGCTGTCAATGCGGTCCGTGCCGCCCGTACCTTCCTGGCCAGGCACGAAACGCGTCAGGGCAAACTTGGCCTTGGCCATGGCTGCGTCGGTGGTGCGCCCGTTCCACCAGGGGGTCTGGTGCTTGCCGCCAACGAGTACAGTGCCGTCCTTGGTGAGCCAGCCGTTGCGTATGACATAAGACGATATGGAGGCATTGGGTTCTCCGGATAGTGCGGATTGTCCGGATTGTCTGGAATTTCCGGAGGGAAGCTGTGTTGGGACACCCCCATCCTCCAATCGTGCCATTTCTATCCATTCCAACAAGGTTTGGCGCGGCTTCAGCGCCTGTTCAGCCATCTGCATAGCCTCTTCGATGGTGGGTGATGACGATGCGTTGGTATTTCTTTCCATGACCCGGCACTGCCGGGACACGTCACGGCCTAAGCGTTTTGCCAACTGCGAGGCAAAGAGCGAATAGGGACTGACATGCTCGTTCATCTCCGTATATTCACCATTGCCTTGTATCTGTCCCCAGCATCCACGTGAGAAATTACGGTTCAGGGAGTCTGGCGAATAGCAGAACAAGCCCGATGCCGTGCTTTGCCACATCGTACTATTAGCTGTACTCCAGCCAGCCCCGAATTTCTCCAGTTCCCAATTCTTAAAAACGATATCGTTACCGTCAATATTGACCACGTCAAACAAGATGCCAGGAGCCCACGACGAGATGGCACCACTGGGACCGTAACTTTCGAAGCTCTCGCATTGCACAAAAGCATTAGGACCAGGAGCAGTGTGCCCGACGGCAAAATCGTTGATACCATGTTCGGAATAGCAGCGCTGGAAAAGTACCATTTCACCAAAGGTCAGAAATGTGCGACGACGGAAACCGCCAATCTCAGAGACTGGGCTTCTTGAGATGCAATCCTCTACGGTGACCTGCCGGGCAGACTTCTGAACGACTACCGCCGAGCCTGCCAGATAGGAAAAGTCGACCATGCGTACCCAGCAGTTCTCTGCATCGGCAACATAGACGCCGTCCCAACAATGGTTTTCATCCATGGGCAGAGCCCGGTCGTAATCACTCTCTACGGACAGGTTCTCCACGCCACACTCGCTGACCACCCCCTTTTCTACGTAGATGATGGCTTTGGCTCCACCCCATCGCTGCTCTATACTACAGGTAATGGGGGCATTGAGCGTCATGCGGTTTCCGCTAACGGTAGTAATCTGCCGATTCCACCGCACATCAATGTCACCCACATGCCATGCCCAGTATCCCATACGCTTGCCACCACCAAAGGAAGCACAGTTGAGATAATCAATCCACTGCTGCGTAGAAGGGCGCCACAGCATCAGCCGGGCACCAGCGATGGCTGAGGAGGAGCCACCAAGCGTTGAAATAGACATTGAACCAGCCTGGACATCCTGCACATCAAGTGTGTCTATGACGGTCAACTGCCGTTCACCTTCAATATAGATGGCTGCACCACGATCGAAGCCCGTCTTACGCACGATGGTCTTGCCCCGCCCACTGCCGCGCAGCACGACGCCGCTTGTGCGAATGCGCAGCGGTTCGCTGACCATGAACGTCCCTTCGCGCAACAAGACAGCCCCCCGGAAGCCAGTCTGCTTGTCAGGCTTCTGACGGCTGATCTTGTCAATGGCCGCCTGGATGTTGGCAGCATCGTCTTGTCCGGACGGCGCAACAGAAACGACGGCCCCTACCAGCGGAATGGGCTGTTCAGAACGGTGGTATCCACAATACGAATAGTCCAGCGGCACCTCCTGCGCCCTTAAAGGGCTAAATAAGAAATAAAAAAGAAGAAATATTAATACCGTCAAACCTTGCGAAGAGTTGTTTTGATTCATGACCGCCAAAATTCCTATTTCTTATTTCAGATTTGTTATTTAGGGCTTTTGCCCGCTCGTGCGCTTCATCCATGCCTCGCGCTCCTTCTTCAGGTCGTAACCACGGGCCGAGAGCCAGTTGTTGGTACGTCCGCGATACTTGTCGAACCAGAAGTGCTTGCCCTTGGAATCGGCAGCATCCATGGCATACTCACGCGCCTCCTTGAGCCAGATTAATATCTGCGCCTTCTCCTCCTCCTTCAGCGAAGGAATCATGTCGAGCTGTGCCTGGTAATCGCGCCTGAGTCGTCCGTAGGTCATGCCATCCTTTACGGCATCCACCTGTTCTGCCGTCAGATAGAGCGACAGGGCCGAAGCCAGTTCAAAGTGGTGCTTGTAGAGTTCGGCATAGAGAGCATCCTGCTGGTCCTTGCCGTATTTGGCATGAATATCGTTGAGCAGGAAGTAGCGGTTGGCAATGATGTTGCGCACGTTTTCCGCCTTTTGGGCGTCGTTGAGCTGTAAGCCGTCGACGATTTTCTGGGCACGGCCCTTGATGGTCTCCACATACTGAGGCTCCTGGCCCTGGGTGTTGAGAGCTACCTGGGCAGATGCTGTGAGGGGAAGCAGCGATAATATCGCTGCATACAGAACAGTTTTCATACGCTTACATCAGTTTACCCTTGGCAGCCAAGGTGTCGTAGTTGTTGTTCAGATTGCGCCAGTCAGTCTTGGTCTGCGGATTGATGCCATTGATATACTTCTCGATATTGGTATAGCCATCACCATTGCAGTCGCCGTTGGCATCGCTGGCATCGTTGGGGTTCAGTCCATACTGCTTCTCCCATTCGTCGGGCATGCCGTCCTTGTCGGTGTCGACGTATGGCTCCCAGGCCTTGTACTCAGGATAGCCGCCCATCTGGCGCGGGTCGGTAATGATGCCCTGCTTATAGGAATCCTGGGGCAGACGGCGGTACTTGAAGAAACCAGCCTCATTCTTCGACTTGTCGTGCAGGCCCCACATGTTGCCATAAGGATTCTGGGGTACCTTGGTCTTCTTCTCAATCTTGGCCAGCTCCTTTTCATAATCCTTCACATAGTAAGCCTGACCCGTACGAACCTCCTCGCAGATGCGCTGGTCGACGATGTCGCGGCAGGGAATGGTAGCACCGGCATTGCTGAGCACCCACTCAAAGGCCTGCTCCGTGCCCATCACCTTCAGGTAGGGCATCTCGAACGGCTCGTCGGAACGCATCAGCGCCTTCTCCGTCTCGTCCATGTCACCATCCTTGTCGGCAGTCTGAATGCCACCGTTCCAGTTGTCCTTGGTTATCTCGGGATAGCCCTCCATGATGTTTCCTACAGCATAGACACGTCCAAACTGCTTGAAGGGGAAGAGGCCCTGCGAACGGCTCTCCGACTTCACGATGCGATGGCCTACGGGTTCGTCTTTCGGCGTCAGCGGGCCGGGCTTGTAATAGTTGTTGATGAAGTTCGACATGGTGGTAAACTCACCGCCGTCGGCCGTACGGTGTACCCAGTTGTAGATGACGTTATTGACGTAGTTGAACACGCCGCCCCAGCCTATGCTTGGGTTACGGCCCGTATTGTCGGCCCAGAGATTACGCATAAAGGTAGTGTTCTCGCCACCGATGGTCGAGCCGAAGGCATGGTTCCAGGTGTCGAGAGCCTTGGCCGAGATGGTGTTCTGGATGGTGACGTTGACCGTAGGTTCCTTGCGGTTGGGCTTGCCGTCCTTCATGTCGAACATGTGGCGGTAGAACGAGATGTTCTCGTCCAAGCCCCATTCGCACGAACAGTGGTCAATCATGATGTTGCCCACAGGATTGCCGCCAAAGGAGTCCTCACGGTTGGTGACCAGCGTCTCGCCACGACGGAAGCGCATGTGGCGGACGATGACGTCGTGGGTATCGACCTGGAACGACTCGCCGGCAATAATCACGCCCTCGCCTGGAGCCGTCTGTCCGGCAATGGTAATATAAGGAGCGCGCACGTAGACCGGCGACTTCAGGCGGATAATACCGCTGACATTGAACACCACGATGCGGGCACCACCCTGCTCGCAGGCCCAACGGAACGAGCCTGGGCCGTCATCATTCAGATTGGTGACGGTCAGCACCTTGCCGCCGCGACCGCCAAAGGTGAACATGCCGCCACCTTCAGCACCTGGGAAAGCCGGTATCTTGGCCTGGCGCAAGTCGTAGGGTCGGGCAGCCCAGGGCACGTAGGGACGTCCCTCTTTAGCCTCCTTGATGACGATGGGGAAGGCCACTTCCCATGCCGAGTCGGCATGTGCCTTCCATTGTTCTTTCTGTTGGGCGATGAGCTTGGCAGCCTCGTCCGTCAACTGTGGGTACTGTGCACTGGCAGCCACACTCGTCAGGCCAGCCACTGCCATTAATAATACTTTCTTCATATCGATATGTTTGAGTTCTGCTTAGTTCTATCCTAAAGGACGTTTGGACTCGAATAATGTCATCAGTATAAGCGATGGCAGCAACGCCGAAATGAAAATAATTCAAAATTTTCTTTGCGTTTCGCTTCGTTTGCACTACCTTTGCAGCCATGAACAGACTTACCATGACATGGCTGGCGGTGCTGACGGCGGCAGTTGCCGTCGCCCAGAGTGACACGGCAACGGTGAAGGGCGAGCAGTTGCAGGAGGTGTTCGTCAACGCCAACAACGCGCAGCGCCGGCTGAGCACCGTACAGATTGGTGCCGAGCAGATACAGGTCAAGGACCTTGTCAGCAAGCCCGTCTTGTTTGGCGAGGCAGACATCATGCGCTCCATGCAGCTGCTGCCAGGCGTCAAGTCCGAGAGCGACGCGTCGAGCAGTTTCCAGGTGCGTGGCGGCACGTCGGCCCAGAACACCATACTTTATGACGAGGCCCCCGTTTACAACATCGGTCATCTGGCCGGCCTCTTCTCAGCTTTCAACGACGAGGCGTTGGCCACGGCCACGCTCTACAAGGGCCTGATACCGGCCCAGTACGGAGGTGCTTCGTCGGCCGTTCTCGACATTGCCACGCGTACCGGCAACCGCCAGCAGTGGCACGGCTCGGCCTCAGTAGGCTTGCTGGCCGCCAAGGCCGCCGTCGAGGGTCCGCTGGTCAAGGACAAGCTGGGCATGCTGCTGACCGTGCGCCGCTCGTATGCCGATATGTTTCTGAAACTCAGCAAGGATTTTCGTGGCAACACGCTATACTTCTACGATGCCAACCTGAAGCTTGACTACCAGCTGAACGACCGCAACCAGCTCTTCCTCTCCTTCCTGGCCAGCCACGACCGTACAGCCATCGAGGAAATGGTAGACATCCGCTGGACCAACCTGGCCGGCTCGCTGTCGTGGCTCAGCTATCTGGGCAAGCGCTCCACCAGCCAGACCACCCTATTTGCCTCGTCGTACGATACGGACAACGGCATCTGGCTCTTAGGCACCAACATAGCCTACTTGGGCCACATCCGCCACGTCGGGCTCCGCCAGAACTTCCGGCTGCTGACGGGTCGCCACGAGGTCAATGCCGGTCTGCAGACCATGCTGACCGACGTGAAGTCGGCCGAATGGCAGCGCGTCACCAACCACGAGAAGGAACAGCGCAAGGCATGGGATAATGCCCTCTGGGCCAACTGGCAGTACGAGGCCTCCGAGCGGCTGGCCTTCTCGGCTGGTCTGCGGCTGACGACCTTCTCGGCCTTAGGCGGTCCGTTCTACTATGACATTGACGACAAGGGCCAGATTACGTGGATGTACCGCCGGCGGACGAACCGTCCCGTCAAGACCCACCTGACGCTGGAACCTCGGCTGAGCATGGTCTGGAAGGCCACGCCGCTGCTCAGCGTCAAGGCCGGCTACAGCCGCACGAGCCAGAACCTGCACGCCCTGCGCAGCCAGAGCACGTCAACCCCCTTTGACCGCTACACCATGAGTTCCAACCTGGTCAAGCCCGAGGTGGCCGACCAGGTCAGCCTGGGATTCTTTGCCATGACGCCCAACCAGGCCTATGACTTCTCGTTGGAGGGCTACTATCGGCGTGTGGACAACGTGCTGGACTACCGTGACGGCATCAGCTTCTCGTCGGCCATCGAGATTGAGCGGCTGGTGCTGGCCGGCAAGGGTCGTGGCTACGGTGCCGAACTCAGCGCCAGGAAGAACAGCGGACGGCTGACGGGATGGCTCAGCTACACGCTGTCGTGGAGCCAGACCCAGATTGAGGGTGTCAACCAGGGCCGCTGGTACGACGCCAACAACGACCGCCGCCACGACATCAATATCGTGGCCAGCTACCGGTTGTCGCCGCGCTGGCAGTTCAGCGCCGTATGGGTCTACAACTCTGGTCAGGCCTTCACGGCACCAAGTGCCAAGTACGAGGTCATTGACAACTACATCTATTATTATGCCGAGCGCAACGGCTACCGTGCCCCCGACTACCACCACCTGGACCTGAGTGCCACGTGGACCAAGAAGAGCAGCAACGGGCGGTGGACCCGCGAGTGGGTGTTCGGCATCTATAACGTCTACAACCGCTACAACCCCTTCCTCATCAATTTCGAGGACTCGCAGAGCGGCCACCGCACCAAGGCCAAGCAGTACAGCCTCTTCGGCATCGTGCCCTCCGTGTCGTTTAATATTAAGTTTTAAAGACCAGACCCTCCCCCCCTGCCCCCTAAAGACCCTCCCCCTGCCCCTCCCTGCAGGGAGGGGAGTAGAATGTAAGTTAAACATATAATATTATTAAGGCAACATATTCTTTGATTAAAGATGAAATATATGATGAACATTATAAGGATGATTTCAATGGTAAAACATATTACTCCCCTCCCTACAGGGAGGGGCAGGGGGGAGGGTCTTCTCCTCTTCTTAGTTCTTCTGTTCTCTTCTTGCGAGAAGGAGATTTCCGTCGACTACCGCCAGGTGGCCCAGCTCTACGTGGCCGAGGGACTGGTGACGCAGAGCGGTACGGCCGCCGCGACCAACCGCACCAGCAAGCCTACCCACGTGCGGCTGACCACCACCCAGGACATGACCGACAATCAGACCAACAGCCATAACGTGGCCGATGCCACCGTGGTGCTGTCTGAGGAAGGCAGCGTCATCGACACCTTGCGCTACTGGCGTAACGGCTACTACATCTCAGACTGCCAGGGACTGGAAGGTGCCAGCTATACACTTGACATCTATCTGGACGGCCACCACTTCCAGTCGACGTCCACGATGCAGGCGGCACCGCAGTTCTCGTCGTTCCGCTTTGTCTGGAAGGACGTGCTGACCGAGCGCATGCTCTTCGGCGACCTGAAGATTGACGACATCAAAGGCCAGAACAACTACTACTTCATGCACATGTACCGTAACGGCGTTGGCTACCGCTGGGCCGTCATGGACGACACGCACAATCCCGGCGGCGAACTGCAACAACTGTTCAGTTGCACCACGGAGCGCAACCTTGACAAGAATGATGACGACGGACTGAAGGATGGTGACCAGATACTGCTGGAGATTCGCTCCATTGACCGCCGCACGTACGACTACTTCTACTCCATGCAGGTCATGCAGAACTCAGGCACCAATCCCGTCCAGAACTTCACCGGCGGCTGTCTGGGCTACTTCTCGGCCTGCAACGTCTTCACTTACCGCACCACCTTCCGCCGCGCCGAAATTGAAACGGAATAAAATAATGAAGAATTTGCTTCCGCCCTCTCCTGTAGCGGTAGCAAATTCTTCATTCTTCATTCTTCATTTCAAATAGGTCGTCCGTCCTGTCCAGCGTGACAAATGCCGTGACGGACTGCCCTTCGAGTTCGAACTTATACTCGGCCTTGATCTGCTTGCTTGAGAACGATTGTATCACCCAGTGCATCACGCGCACCTCACCGTCGTCCAACGTGCCCTCAATGCGTATCTCGGCACTGCCGGCCCGGTAGGTGCCGTCTATCTGTCCGTCGGGATAGGTAATGCTTACCGTATTGTCACTACGGAATATGACGTGATCGTAGCTGAAGCTGAGACCCGTATCCTCCTCGCTCTGCAGTTCGTAGCTGAAAGCCCACGTACCTGGCAGCAGTTCCACCACGGCATCATCATCGTCACTCAGTTTGTCGCAGCCACACAACATGCCGACGGTCAGCACCGCCAGCAGCAACAGGGAAATGTATCTTATCTTTCTTTTCATGTTGCAAAGGTAGTCCTTTCTTTCCATATACCAAAAAAATCGCGCTTTTTTCCGATATTTTCCACTGAAATATTTGGTCGTTTTAAGAAAAAGTAATATATTTGCACCGAAAATCAGTGAAACTTTGATACATTATTAACTATAAAACATTAAAATTTATGAAGAAATCAAATTTCTTGTATGCTTCAGCCATCATGATGGCTTGCGCATTCGGCATGCAGTCATGCTCGGTAGAGTCGAACCCCTCTGGCAGCATTGACCCCGCTAAGTATGTCTATGTCTACGACTTCGAGGCTGCCTTCAACGTAGGTGAGAACCCCAACAATTTCGGCGGTAACCAGAATAACGGTCAGGGCTTCTATGGCTGGGAAAACGATGGAAAGACCGACAGCCGTCGTAATGACTATAAGGGCTACACATGGACTGAGGGGAGCGTACTGCCTCAGGTCTGCCACGTTTGGCGCCGCAGCGACCGCATCAACGGCAACATCAAGGAAGGCGGCCTCTACTGCCCCAGCGACAAGGAGATGGCCATCGATGGTCTGAAGGCCGGTTCTACCGTTCAGATTGACTATGATGCTCCTGAGAAGGCCGACCAGACTTCTCTGAAGGACCTCCCCTTTGGCACTTGGAGCGCATGGGTAGGTGGTGAACTGACCACTCCCTCTAATCCTGATTGGAACGAAGGAGCATCGTCTGGTCAGCCTTATGGTGACGGCAGCGTGATTCGTTACGCCGACCTTTCTGCTTATGCCAAGCTGATAGTTACCTGCACCGAGGGTACTCCTCGCTTCCTCTTCAACCGCGACGTGGACGAGGGTCAGTGGAACGAGAACGAGGCCGAGTCTCACCTGATTGACAACACGAAGGGTGGCTGGTCTGCAAAGTACTTCACCTCTGAGGAGAAGGACGGCGTGACAACTTGGACGGTTGACTTGGCTCAGATGGTTGCCGACAAGGGCTACGCTCATCTGCACGCTATCAAGGGGGCCAACTGGGCAAACTGCACAGCAACTAAGATGGTTGTTGAGGGCTATCCCTACGCTCAGAACATAATTTGGGCTATCGGTGACGGTTCTTCTGATGGCATTGGTGCTCGCGCTACTGTCAAAATTAACGGTGAAGAGGCTGTTTCTGGCGTAACTGAGATTCCCAGCAAGGCTATGATTTGTGTGGAGAGTGTTACGCCTGCCGTAAAGGGTACTGGCTACATTGTATTCAAGGTGAAGAAGGGTATGGTTATCAAGAAGATCATCATCGACGACGCTGTTGAGTATGTTGAGTAATCCTTTTTAACCAAATATTTAAAATAGGGTGACCCCGCCATCTCGTGGCGGGGTCACTTGCGTTTGCCTATAACGGTGTGCACTTACGTGAAGTCGTAGGACATCTCGTAGTGGTCGAACGTCAGGCCCTCGGTGCTGCCAAACTTGGCCAGGATGGCCATGATGTCGGCCTGCTGGCGGGGCGACAGCTTGTTTTCGCCGTGATGATAGCGGTAGTAAGGACCGCAACCGTGGCTGAAGTAGTTGCTGACTTGCTGGCGTGCCAGGGCACGCAGATAGCTGGGCACGTTCTTATACAGACCGTTGAAGCCCCAGGCCACACGCACCTGCACCTGTTCACCGAAGCAGCTGCACGTTCCGCCGGCCCAGGCCGCCGGCAGGATTGCCGGGCCCATGAGCCGGTCAGCCGACTTTTGCCGATAGGCCTGATAGTGCAGGCAGCGGTCGCGCTGCTGACAGTCGCCGTTGAAACAGACGGGATATCGAAGGGGGATATTTTTCAATTCTTGCTGATTTTCCATAATACCTAACTCTAATATTTTTTAATGTGCTGATAATTAGTACTTTAGATTTAAAACCACCCCTGAGATACCTAACTGAAAAGGTAACTCAGAGGTAACTGAGAGGTAACTATGCCGCCTTCACCTTGAGGGGGATGACCTTATAGTAAGGCACATTGCCGCGATCGTTGTATTCGTAGCCGAGGGCAGCCATAACCCGCCCCAGACGCACCTTGTTGCCATGAGTGACCTCTACGGCTGAATACTCCTTCTGGATATGACTCAGCAGCATCGATGAACTCATCAGTTGCGCCGTCTCACCCTCCTTCGGCTTTCGGAAACACACGGCCACCATCTCGGCTATGTCCTTCTGCTGCATGAAGTTCTGGTTCAGGGCCTGGATGCGCGCCACCTCGTCGTTCGTAAACCAGTAGGGCGTCTTGGCCTCACGGATTTCGTAGACCACCTGGGCATATAGCTGTCTGTAGTCAATATCGCCCGTGTTGTCAACGTACTGCCCATCAGGTATCTCCAGACAGATGTATCGGCGGCTGCCCGTCGGGTCGGAGAGCGGATGACGGTTGTTAGTCGTGGCCACGAACGATGCATAGCGCGGACGGTCCTCCTGTGCACAGCCATAGATGGGTCGGCCGTTCACCTTGCACTTCGATAGTGTCTGCTTCAGCTCGGCATGCTGGCTGCGGCGGATGGCGTCCAGTTCGTCAAGATTCACCAGCAGATTGTTGGTCAGCGCCATCTCCTTGTCGAACTTGTTCGAGAGGTTCAGGTGGTCCAGGTAGTAGCCGCGCAGCTCAGTTGGCAACAGTCGGCGGAAGAAGGTGGTCTTGCCGCATCCCTGCTCGCCAATCAGCGTAGGTACGCATTCGTTGCCGTGCAACGTGTCCATCTGTAGCCAGTGGGCCACGGCCGAGCGGAGCCAGGTTGAGAGAAAGGCCTGTTGTTCGGAGGTGATGCCGGGCAGTCGGCTAAACAGCTGGCCGATGCGGTTCTGACCGTCCCATGCGGGCAGATGGGTCAGGAAGTCGCCGATAGGGTCATACTGGCGCACATCTTCAGAATGCACGAACTCATGGATTTCCGTCTTCGGACTCCCTTTCTCGCACACCTGCTCCTTCTTGGCGCGACGGACAATGCTGTTCAGGGCCTCCTGGGTCAGCGGACGCCAGTCCGCGGTGTCGTCTTTCGCGGCAAACTCCACCTTTCCGTTCAGCACATTGCGGCGGAAACAGTAGTTTTCGTTCAGAAACAGCTCGACAGCGAGCGTGTTTTCGAGGGCAGCATTCATCTTGCCCTCATTGCAAAGCAGTTTTTTGTTCATCATAATATAAAAGATTAAAAAGTTAACCCCATTCCTTAGCCTCTATCCCTTTGATGCGAACGAGTGCTTTTCACGGTATTGTCTTCACGATGCAAAGGTACGAAAAAAATCCGTTATCTCCAAACCTATCCACAGAATTTCGCCCATTTTTTCATCGCTTTTCGTTTTTCGTGTCCAGTTACCTCTCAGTTACCTTTGAGTTACCTTTCCAGTTACCTCTCGACGCCCCCAGAAACAGGCTGAAAGCCCTTAGTACAGGCCGTTTTTCCGAAAACAACAGTTAGGTATCGCACAATAACGCAGGGTTATTCAACGAAAACCCTTGGTTATCGTCGTCCGATAGCAGGTTTATCGACCTCTTATGCACGTTATTTATTCCCAGTAAGGGAATATAATATTCCCAGTAAGGGAATGTAATGTTCCCAGTAAGGGAATCTCCAGCGGGCTTTGCTGCTTGGAGCCAACCATTGGCTGATGCCGATGCGCTGAAGACTATCTCAAAACCGGGCAGGCAGGTTACACATTCACTTCTTCAAGTTTTACCAACTGGTAGCCGCGATACTGCGCCACGATGAGGTGCAGCTGCGTGGAGCCGCAGAGCAGGCGCACCTTCTCGTCCTGGGCGTATCGCGTAATCTGGCTCACGGCCTCGGCCCACTGCGCCTCGGCCTCCTCGGCGGTGGCATCCTGCTTCAGGTACTTCAGCTCAAGGATGTAGGAGTGGGCTACCATGGGGTAGCGCCCCAGGTCGGGCAACAGGAAGAAGTCGCAATAGCCGTGGTTGAGTTCCAGCTCTGGGGCGGTGAGGTAGTAGTTGGTCATGTTGAGATAGGCCGTGAAGAAACCCTGTAGATTGCGCTCGCCCTCGATGAGGCAGCGCACGGCGCACGTCTTCTCATACTCATCGCTGACGGTCCTGACCAAGGGCTGCCAGTCGCCGGAAAGGGCCGCTGCCTGGTACGCCTCGTCAATGCGCCAGTGGTCGGCGGGACGTATGCGGTCGTACTCCTCAAGCAGGTAACCATAGTACTGCTTGCGCACGTTGTTGTTCGGAATGCCCAGACGCAGCATGAGGCCATTGTTGCCAGTGATGGTGAGCATACCATAATAATATAGTAAGGAGACGAAGTTGTCGAACTTCACCATCTCCGAGGCAGGGAAGTAGGGCACCAGCCGGCTGTAGATATACCCTTCCTCGGCTATCTTGTAGATGATACTCTTACGCTGCGGCTCCAGCCGGTCGAGCTGTATCAGGCGCTTCATCTTCTGGTAGTCGGTGCGCGCGTTGGGGTCGGTCATCTCGTCAGGAGCATGGCCGTTGCGCAACTGGTTGCTCAGGTAGTAGAGCACCATGTTGGAGTTGAACACGCGGCTCTCGCTGAGGCCTTCCTTGGCAAAGCAGTAGTTGTCGTACCATGGCTTCATCTCCTGCAGCATGGCGTCTATGTCGCCCTTCAGCAGTCCGGCCTCGCTGTAATAGCCGAACATCTGCCGCACTTCATCCTCGCTGAAGCCCAGCATGTGGTTGAAAGCAGCGTCGGCAGTAATGTTGGTAGCAATATTGTATCCGCTGGTCAGGTCGTCCATCGTCACGGGACTCACGCCAATCATCAGCACGCGCTCGAAGTTGGG
>DFGF01000154.1:9916-30901 GCA_002371715.1 Prevotella sp. UBA3757 | reverse complement strand
AAGTCGTAGTCCTCGAGGAAGATGACCTTGCCCAGGAACTCAGGACGCTGCGAAATCTCGTAAATCTTCTTGATAAGTCCCTGACCAGCACCATCAGCGGGGTGTGCCTTACCGGCAAAGAGGAAGATGACGGGATGCTCAGGATCGTTGAGAATCTTGGAAAGACGAGCCTCATCGGTGAACAGCAGGTGAGCACGCTTGTAGGTGGCGAAACGGCGGCAGAAGCCAATGACCAGTGCGTTGGGGTTCAGACGTTCCAGCAGCGAGACCACACGCGAGGGATCGCCCTGGTTGCGCAGCCAAGTCTCGCGGAACTGCTCCTTGATATAGTCGAACAGCTTCTTCTTCAGAGCCATGCGGGTAGCCCAGATTTCCTCGTCGGGACAGTTATAGATGCCATGCCAGATTTCCTCGTTCGACTGGTCGCTCATGTGCTTAGCGTCGAAGTACTTGGCATAGACCTTGCGCCACTCGGTGGCACACCAGGTGGGGAAGTGGACACCGTTGGTGACGTAGCCCACATGGTTCTCAGAGGGATAGTAGCCGTTCCAGATGGGGGCAAACATCTTCTTTGATACCTCGCCGTGCAGCCAGCTGACACCGTTCACCTCCTGACAAGTGTTGCAGGCGAAGGTGGACATACAGAACTTCTCGCCCTTATCCTCGGGATTGGTGCGGCCCATGCCGATGAACTCGTCCCACGAAATGCCGAGCTTCTGAGGATAAGCACCCATATACTTGCCAAACAAGCCCTCGTCGAAATAGTCGTGACCGGCAGGAACAGGGGTATGCACAGTGTAAAGACCAGAAGCACGAACCAGCTCGAGAGCCTGGTTGAACGTCAGGCCGTCCTCCTCGATGTAGTCACACAGGCGCTGCAAGTTGCACAGGGCAGCATGACCCTCGTTGCAATGGTAGATGTCCTTCTTGATGCCCAGCTTCTTCAGCAGCAGCATACCACCAATACCCAGCAGGATTTCCTGCTTCAGGCGGTTCTCCCAGTCGCCACCATAGAGGGCATGGGTGATGGGCTTGTCGAAGTCAGAGTTCATCTCATTGTCAGTGTCGAGCAGATAGAGCTTCACACGACCTACGTTGACACGCCATACGTAGGCATGAACCTGATAGTTGGTATAAGGGACGTCAATCACCATGGGGCTGCCGTCCTTGTCGAGCTGGCGCTCAATGGGCAGTGAGCCGAAGTTCTGGCTCTCGTAGTTGGCAATCTGCTGTCCGTCCATTGACAGCGACTGAGTGAAGTAGCCGAAACGATACAGGAAACCAACGGCACACATGTCAACATTGGAGTCGGAGGCCTCCTTCACATAGTCGCCAGCCAGCATGCCAAGACCGCCGGAATAGATTTTCAAGGCGGAATGGATGCCGTACTCCATACAGAAGTAGGCCACGGAAGGACGCTTGGAGTCGGGCTCCACACTCATGTATTCGCGGAACTGGGCATAAACGTCCTTGACACGCTTCATCAGAGCCTTGTCCTTGACAATCTCCTGCTTACGTGGCAAGCTCAGGCGCTCGAGAAGCATCACGGGATTGTGCTTTACGTCATGATAAATCTCGGGATCGAGGTCACGGAACAGGTCGCGAGCCTCATAGTTCCACACCCACCACATGTTGTGGGCAATCTCGTCCAGGCACTTCAGTTCCTCGGGAAGTGTGGCCTTGACGGTCAGCATCTTCCAAGCGGGGACATTTGCGTAATCTGCTTTAATTTTCATACTTTAAATATAATAGGGTTTGCTTTGTTTACTTTCTTATCTCGTTACTGGGCCTTACGAGCCTCGGCTTTGCGCAGGGCTATATCGTAGGCCTCATAATAATACTGGATAAATTCGCTCCAGAGTGCTTTTTTAGACAAGGCGACAGCCTGCTTGCGGCAGGCATCGACCTGCTTGGCCGACATAGCCGAGAACCTGGCCACCGTATCCTTGATGGCATCGGCTACCTCCGAATAGTTATAGTCCGTGCGGTGAATGACCTTCACGCCATCCTCTATCTCGCCATCATGGCCGAACACCTTGTTGGCCCAGAGACCAAAGCCTGCCAAATCGGTGGTGATACAAGGCACCTTGAAGGCAATAGCCTCAAGGGGCGTATAGCCCCAAGGCTCATAATAGGAAGGATAGACACAGAGGTCGTTGCCCAAGACGACATCATAGTAAGTCATATCGACAATGCCATCCTTGCCGTCAAGGTAGCAAGGCAGGAAAATGACCTTGACATGCTCGTCCTTGCGGTTGTGCATGTCGTAGTACTTCATCATGCTCAGCACATTATCATGGCTCATGTTGTGAAGCCAGTGCGTGACCTGAGGCACGTCCAGCGGCGTGTCGAAAGTCTGCTTGCTGGCCAGACGCTCCTGAAGGTCCTTACGGGGTTCGCCCACCCAGCCAGGCACTTCGATGAAGGCCAGTACCTTCTTCTTCAGGTCGCGGTCGCGCAGCAGGCGGTTCATGGCTTCGACAAAGACGTCGATGCCCTTGTTGCGGAACTCGTAGCGGCCACTGGTAGAGACTATCAGCGTGTCGTCGTCGAACTGCTCACCCAACAGGGCATTGGCCACCTGAAACAGGCGCTGGCGGGCAGCCTTGCGCTTACGGGTAAACTGTGCACCCTTGGGCACGAAACTGTCGTCGAAGCCATTGGGCAGCACGACGTCGACAGGCTTGTCAAGCAGTTCGACACACTCACGCGCCGTGATGTCACTGACGGTCGTAAAACAGTCAACATGATGGGCGGTCTGTTTCTCAATGGAGTGCTTCGACTGCATGTTCAACTCACCTGCCATCTGGTCGCCGTTATAGGCAAAGAGGTAGTCGTAGAGGGGTTTCTGATTGCCGGCTATCGAACGTCCGATACTGGTGGCATGGGTCGTGAAGACGGTACCAATCTGTGGCAGCTTGTTGTTGATATACAGGGCACCGAGTCCACACATCCACTCATTGGCGTGATAGACGACGCGGGTTTTATCGGTGAACGTTGAACGTTGAACGTTGAACGTGTAAAAACTCTCGACCACCAGTGCTGCAGCATACGAGAACATGGAGGCCTCGTCATAGTCGCCATAGGCATGAAGCGAATCGACACGATAGTGCTCCCACAACCAGCCATATATTTCGTTCTTCTTTTCGAAGTAAGGATTGAAATCGACCAAGACGGCTATTGGCTCGCCGGGGATGGTCCAGCGACCCACACGGACAAGCAGTCCCTGCTCCTTAGCCTCCCATTGCCACTGGGCAAAAAGCGACTTCTCCTCCTTAAAATACGGGCACACATTTTCCTTCCAGAAATCAGGACCGATAAAGATGATTCTATCCTTCATCTCGTCCTGCAGTGTCTTTGCGCGAGAGGAAAGTACGGTGTAGATACCACCTACCTTATTACATACTTCCCAGCTCGATTCAAAGATAAAATCAGGCTTCAACATTTCTTTTACCATATTAATACATGTATTGTGGGCGCAAAGTTACTTAAAAAAATCAAAATCTTACTATATTTCTAAATTTATTTTTTGTTAAAAAGCACATTTATTGATATAGATTTAGTACCTTTGCGTCGGTAAAAACATAAAATGTAAACAAATTGCAAGAAGATGACACATAAGAGAATCATATTCACCATGCTGACATTCCTGCTGACGACGGCACTGCATGCACAGCAGAAAGGTAATTCTTTTCGCGCGTACCTATATAATAATACGTATAACGTCTATCTGCGCATTAATCTGTATAACCAGGACATCAGCATTCCCGGTCAAGAGCTCTACGGTCAACTGCCCGGCTATCTGGGCAAGCAGCACAACTCGTTTTGCTGGGTCATCACGTCATGCAAAGTAAAAAACGAACAGGAAGCCGAGCTGGAGCTCATCAACGATTTCGGCAGCGAAGACCTGAAGGCTGTGCTGACGCGCGAGAACGACTCCGTATACGTACTGAAGCAGGGTGCCGGCAGCACCATCAAAGTGCCCAACAAGGGCAAATGGCAGAAACTGCCCAGGACACTGGAATTTATAAAGAAGTAGTTGAAACAAAATGACGACATTTCCGATAGCAAAGATTAATCTGGGACTCAACGTCGTTGAGAAGCGTCAGGATGGTTACCACAACCTACAGACCGTATTTTATCCCGTTCCGCTGAAAGACGCATTGGAGATACAGGTGATGGACCCGGCGTTCCCCTCGGCCTACGACTGTGACCTCAAAGTCACCAACATCAGCATCGAGGGCGACGAGCAGGGAAATCTGGTGGTACGGGCCTACCAACTGTTGAAACAGGAGTTCCCCACCCTGCCCCGCATCCATGCCCACCTGTGGAAAGGGATTCCCACACAAGCAGGTATGGGTGGTGGCAGTAGCGACTGCGCCTATATGATGACGCTGTTGAACCAGATGTTTGACTTAGGCCTGACCACCGGAGAACTGACGGCCCGTGCTGCACGCTTAGGAGCTGACTGCCCGTTCTTTATCCTGTCGTGCCCCTGCTATGCTGAGGGTATCGGTGAAAAACTGCGCCCCATTGACCTCTCTTTAAGCGGTTATCATATAGCCGTTGTACGCCCCGACATTCCCGTCTCTACCAAGGAGGCCTTCACGCATATCCACCCGCACTATCCGGCGCAGAACTGTCTGGAAACGGTGATGCAACCAGTTGACACATGGCGTGAAACACTGGTCAACGACTTTGAAGAGAGTGTCTTCGCCATCCATCCGGAGATAGGCGCTGTCAAGCAACAGCTATACGATATGGGCGCCGCCTATGCAGCCATGTCTGGCTCAGGCAGCGCCCTCTTTGGACTGTTCCGGGAAAAGCCAGACTCTCTCAGTCAGGCATTCCCCAATATGTTTACTTTTAGCAGCATACTGTAGTTTCCGCTGCCATTACTCCTCCAACAATGCAGACGTGCGTACCCGCGAAAGTGTCTCGGGCGTCATCTGCAGATAGCTTGCAATATAGACCAACGGAGCACGCAGCACCAACTGCGGTGACCGCTTTACCAACTTGGCATAACGCTCCTGGGCAGACTCGAAACGCAGCATGTCGGCATGCACCTGCGAAATAATCAGCGACTCCTCCAAAATCTTTCGGTAGAGCATCTGTATATTGACATTACGCACCGCCTCACGCTCCAGCTGACTCTTGGGAAGTGCATACAGCGTGGTGGGCTCTAACGCCTGTATCTGCTGGCGCGACGGCTCTTCGCGGAAGAGGCTCTCGATGCTCATGACGATGTTGTTTTCAGTCGTCATATACTCGGTAAGCTCCTTACCGTTCTTATAATAGAACTGGCGTACCAGCCCTTTCGTAATCCAGTAGATGGCATCGCAAACATCCCCCTCTTTCAGGATGATTTCACCCTTCTGAAATTTCATGGGGACCAAAATACTCTCCAGAACGTCCAGTTCATCGTGCGTCATGGTGCTGTAGCGCCGGGCCAGTTCGCGCGCCACGTCTCTTGTCGTCAGTCCGATTGTAGTCATAAATTTAGCGTATATTAATAGATTTCCAGTTTTTTATAATTGAGTTTGTTTCTAATCCAATTTCAATACTGCAAGGAAGGCCTTCTGCGGCACCTCCACATTGCCAATCTGCTTCATCCGTTTCTTGCCGCGCTTCTGCTTTTCGAGCAGTTTGCGCTTACGGCTCACGTCGCCGCCATAGCATTTTGCTGTAACGTCCTTGCGCACCTGTTTAACCGTTTCACGGGCAATGATCTTAGCTCCGATGGCAGCCTGGATGGCAATATCGAACTGCTGTCGCGGAATCAGTTCCTTGAGTTTCTCGCACATGCGACGCCCAAAGCTGACAGCATTGTCGGCATGGGTCAGCGTCGAGAGTGCATCCACAGGTTCACCATTGAGCAAGATGTCCAGCTTGACGAGTTTTGAGGGACGGAAGGAGTCGACGTGATAGTCGAACGACGCGTAGCCCTTGGATATCGATTTCAGCTTGTCATAGAAATCAATCACAATCTCGCCCAAAGGCAGCATGAAGCGCAACTCCACACGCCCGCCGGATACGTACTGCTGGTCTATGAACTCGCCACGCTTGTCCAGGCAGAGCGTCATAATGGGCCCTATGTAGTCAGCAGCGGTGATGATGCTGGCCTTGATATAGGGCTCTTCTATATGGTCTATCATCGTCTGGTCGGGCAGCCCGGACGGATTGTGCACCTCCTTCTCTTCGTGCTGTTTGGTATAACACATATAGGTAACATTGGGCACGGTGGTAATCACGTCCATATCAAACTCACGGTCCAGCCGCTCCTGCACAATCTCCATGTGCAACAGGCCGAGGAAACCACAGCGGAACCCGAAGCCCAAAGCCACGGACGTTTCAGGGATAAAGGTCAGTGAGGCATCATTGAGTTGCAACTTCTCCAGCGAGGCACGCAAATTCTCATAATCAGTAGGGTCTATCGGGTAGACACCGGCAAACACCATGGGCTTGACTTCCTGAAATCCCTCAATGGCCTTGTCACACGGACGGGCCACGTGGGTAATCGTATCGCCGACCTTGACCTCCTTGGCGTTCTTGATGCCGCTGATGATGTAGCCCACCTCGCCCGTGTGCATCTCCTTACGGGCTATCATGTCCATTTTCAGCACGCCCACCTCGTCAGCATCATACTCCATGCCGGTATTAAAGAATTTCACCTTGTCACCCGTGCGAATCGAGCCGTTGACGATTTTGAAATAAGCAATAATGCCACGGAACGAGTTGAAGACGGAGTCGAAAATCAAAGCCTGCAGCGGAGCCTGCTCGTCGCCTACCGGATGGGGAATACGCTCGACAACGGCATTCAGAATGTCCTCGACACCCTCACCCGTCTTGCCACTGGCACGGATAATGTCCTCGGGATTACAGCCTATCAGGTCGACAATCTCGTCCTCTACCTCATCAGGCATAGCCGAAGGCATGTCGATTTTGTTGATGACAGGTATGATCTCCAAGTCGTTGTCAATAGCCAGATAGAGGTTGGAAATGGTCTGTGCCTGCACGCCCTGGGTAGCATCAACCACCAGCAGCGCACCCTCGCAGGCAGCAATAGAACGCGAGACTTCGTAAGAGAAGTCGACATGTCCCGGCGTGTCTATCAAGTTAAGTATATATTTCTCACCCTTGTACATATACTCCATCTGGATGGCGTGGCTCTTGATGGTGATGCCCCGCTCACGTTCCAGGTCCATGTCATCAAGCATCTGCCCCTCCGTCACCTGAATGGTCTTTGTGTACTCTAACAGACGGTCAGCCAATGTCGACTTTCCATGGTCAATATGTGCAATGATGCAAAAGTTTCTGATATGATTCATCTGATTTTCTTCTTTTTAAGGCGCAAAGATACAAAAAAAAATCGAGTTTACAAAATTAATGGAGAAAAAAGGATAAAAACTTTGGCCGTCTCAACCTTTTTCGCTAACTTTGCATAAAATTAGTATAACTATGAAAACCATCCGCACATTCGAAGATCTGTACCAACGTGTCAGTGAAAACAGACGGCCGCGCCGCATCGTGGCTGTCAAGCCAGAGGACGAAGCTACCCGCCAGGCACTTCAGAAAGCCAAACAGGAAGGCTTGGCCGACATCTTACTGATTAACGACGACCTGCCGGAACGCGCTGCCGAAAAGGCCGTTGCCCTCGTACGCCGTGGCGATGCTGACGTACTGATGAAAGGACTCATCGGAACAGACGTCCTCCTGCGTGCCATTTTAAATAAGGTTTCGGGGCTGTTGCCTGAAGGCAGCGTGCTCACCCACCTGTCGGTAGCGGAAATCCCGACCTATTCTAAGCTGCTATTCTTTACGGACGTCGCCGTCATCCCCTATCCCACCCAGAAACAGCGCATCGCACAGGTTCGCTATGCCGCAGCCGTGTGCCAGCGCTTAGGCATCCTTCAGCCACGCATCGCACTCATCCATTGCGCCGAGCATGGCGGCCGCCAGTTTCCGTTTGTAGACGGCTACCAGGACATCAAGCGCATGGCAATAGAAGGAGCCTTCGGGCGCTGCCTGGTCGACGGTCCATTGGATGTCAAGTCAGCCTGCTCCGTCCAGGCACTGCGGGCCAAGGGCATCAGCTCGCCGCTCGACGGCCAGTCGGACGTGCTCGTCATGCCCGACATCGAGGCAGGCAACGCCTTCTACAAAGCCATGACGCTCTTTGCCCAAGCGCGCACGGCAGGCGTCCTCCTGGGCACGCAATGTCCTGTAGTAGTGCCTTCCCGCGGCGACTCAGCCGAAGCCAAGTTCAACAGCATCATCTTTGCACTGGCATCCCTATAGTTTCTAATTTTTCACTTCTCAACTCTGGTTTATGAAGATATTAGTCATCAACCCCGGCTCAACGTCTACCAAGATAGCTGTCTACGAAGACGAAAAACCCATCCTGCTACGTAACATCACACATACGACTGAGCAGCTTGCCTCCTACGACGCCATCACCGAACAGCAGGACTTCCGCCGTCAGCTGGTGCTCGACGAACTGCAGCGCTCGGACATACCCTTGGCGTTTGATGCCGTCATCGGTCGTGGCGGCTTGGTAAAACCCATCAGCGGAGGCGTCTACGAGATTAACCGGCAGATGCTGGACGACACGCTGCACGGCTGCGTCATGCACAACCACGCCTGCAACCTGGGCTGCCTGATTGCCTACGAGATAGCCTCCACCATCGAGGAATGCCGTGCGTTTATTGCCGACCCTGGCGTAGTGGACGAACTGTCACCACTGGCGCGCATCAGCGGCAGTCCGCTCATGCCGCGCATTTGCATCTGGCACGCCCTGAACCAGCGAGCCATCGCCCGCCGCTATGCCCGGGGCATCGGCAAGGACTATGAAGACCTGAACCTGATAGTCTGCCACATGGGCGGCGGAATCTCCATTGCTGCCCACGAACACGGACGGGCCATCGATGCCAACAATGCCCTGGACGGCGAAGGTCCCTTCTCGCCCGAAAGAGCCGGCACCCTGCCCGCCGCCGACCTGATACGCCTGTGCTACAGCGGGAAATACACCGAGAAACAGTTGCTGAAACGTATTGCCGGACAGGCAGGACTAACCGCACACCTGGGCACCAACAACGTGCGCGAAGTCCTGCAGCGCATCAAGGAGGGTGACGAACACGCCCAACTGCTCATTGACGCCATGCTTTACCATACCGCCAAGGGCATCGCTGCCGAGGCTGCCGTGCTGTGCGGCCAGATTGACGCCATACTGCTGACTGGCGGCATGGCACACTCGGACTACGTAGTCAGCGAACTGCGCCGACGCATAGGCTTCCTGGCACCCGTCTACACCTTCCCTGGCGAAAACGAGATGGAGGCTCTGGCCTTCAATGCCCTGGCCGTCCTGCAAGGCAGGCAGCAGGCTAAGGTTTACAAATAATCCGGACACAAAGAAGAGGATGCGTCAGACGCATCCTCTTAAACACAGCTACAAAAACGGTCAGATTTTGCTGTTCAGCACGTCTTTCCAACGGGCATAAGCCTCGGCATAGGCAGGACGGTCGGCCGATTTAGGCTCAATGACCTGAAGTTTCTCGAGCGAGGCAAATGCCTCATCTGCATTGGCATAGATGCCCGCACCGATACCGGCACCCTTGGCTGCACCCACCGAGCCATCAGTATCATACAGTTCAATCGTTGCACCACTGACGCCAGCCAGCGTATCGCGGAACAAGGGGGAAAGGAACATGTTGGCCTTACCGGCATGAATTTTCTTGATTTCCATACCCATCTGCTGCATGATTTCCATACCATAGCAGAAGGAGAAAACGATACCTTCCTGAGCGGCACGAACCAAATGAGCCTTTGAATGCTTATTGAAATTAACACCATTGATAGAGCATCCTATCTCCTTATTCTCAAGCACACGCTCAGCACCATTGCCAAAAGGAATAATGGTAACGCCCTCGCTCCCTATTGGAACTGAGGCTGCCAGGTCGTTCATCTCGGCATAGCCAATCTCTGGCGTTATATTACGGTGGGTCCAGGCATTCAGGATGCCCGTGCCATTGATGCACAGCAGTACGCCGAGACGAGTCTGGGAGGCCGTATGGTTCACATGAGCAAAAGTATTGACACGGCTCTGCTTGTCGTAGTTCACCTCCCCCAGCACGCCATAAACGACGCCTGACGTTCCTGCCGTAGCGGCTATTTCACCAGGATTCAGAACGTTCAGCGAAAGGGCATTGTTAGGCTGGTCGCCTCCACGATAGGTGATGGGCGTCCCTGCCTTCAGGCCAAGCTCGGCAGCAGCCTCGGCACTGACTACACTCTGTTCCGCAAAAGTAGGCACTATATCAGCTATCAGCGAGGCGTCAAAACCATAATAATTCATCAAGAAATCGGCCACCTGATTAGCCTTGAAATCCCAGAACATACCTTCCGACAGACCACTAACCGTCGTATTGGCAATACCGGACAAGCGCATGGCAATATAATCGCCCGGTAACATTACCTTATATATATGACTATAGAGTTCAGGTTCGTTCTCCTTGACCCAAGCCAGCTTGGCAGCTGTGAAGTTCCCTGGAGAATTCAGCAGATGACTCAGGCACTGCTCACCGCCCAGCTCCCTGAAAGCTTTTTCGCCGTAGGGTACTGCACGTGAATCGCACCAGATGATGGAAGGGCGCAAAGCCTTCAGATCCTTGTCTACACATACCAGGCCATGCATCTGATAAGAAATACCGATTGCCTTGATTTCGTCAGCCTTGGCACCAGACTCTGCCATGATTTTCCTAAGGCTCAACTTGGCATTGTCCCACCACATCTGTGGGTCTTGCTCAGCCCAACCGGCTTTCACTGCCATAATTGGTGCTTCCTTTTCAGGGAAGAACGCTGTTGCTACACATTTACCACTGTCTGCATTGACCAAAGATGCCTTCACTGATGAGCTACCGACATCGAAACCTAATAAATATCTGTTTGCCATAATAAAAATGATTATTGTTCTATAAATAGTACGTTTTGACCAACAAAATTCCCTAAAATATTTGTAAAAAACAACTTTTTTGCATTTTTTCATGATTTTTTTATCATTTATTGGCTACAATTAAAAATATTTTTTTACCTTTGCATCCAAATGTATCAGAATTCTACTGACTAAGATTTAATTCATATATGAAAAAGAAAATACTAATACTTGATGACAAAGAGACCATCGCAAAGGTGCTCTCCATTTATTTGATGAGTGATTACGACGTACAGTGGCTTCCCGACGGACTACAAGGTGTGAAATGGCTGCAAGCAGGAAACACGCCAGACCTCATCATATCCGACATACGTATGCCGGGTATGCGCGGCGACGATTTCCTGGAGTGGATTAAGCAGAACGAGCTGTTCCGCCACATACCCGTCATCATGTTGAGCAGTGAGGACTCCACCAGCGAGCGCATCCGCCTGCTGGAGATTGGTGCTGTCGATTACATCGTGAAGCCTTTCAACCCGATGGAGCTAAAGATTCGCGTCAAGAAGATTCTTCCTAATTAATCTCACGTACATTTGTATTTTTATTAAGGTATGATAGGTGTTGTATATTTAGGTACTAACCCGAAAACACAGGAACGACTTAAGTACATTCCTGGGCAATTGGTGCGCATGACAAGCCTCTACAAGGATGCCGCACAAATCTGCACGCCCCATGTTGCCAATGAGCACTTCATCGTGTTTTTTGAACGTAACGTGAGGTCAGAAGACATCACTGCCATCACCTATCTTAGAAAGAAGTCACGCAGTGTCTATATCATACTCATGACAGACCCCATGACCGACGAGGAAAGGGATATCTACATGAAATGTGGTATCAACGACACAATTGGACGGGAAGCCACGGTTACTGAATTGAACAAGAAAATTCAGTTCATCTCCGACCGCGAGAATATCCTTTTCGATGACGAACGTCCCAAATACCACATGCTGAAATTCAAGATTCCTGCATGGAAGCGGATGTTCGACATCATATTCTCAATCTTGGCCATCATCATTCTCTCGCCCGTCTTCATTCTGACGGCCATTGCAATCAAGTTGGAGAGTAAAGGACCGGTATTGTTTAAGTCGAAGCGCGTAGGTACCAACTATACGATTTTCGACTTCCTGAAATTCCGCAGCATGTATACTGATGCTGAACAGCAACTACAGGAATTGAGCAAGGACCACAACCAATATGCCAACCACGAGTCTGAGGAGCACAAGACCATTGTGGCTCCCTTGGGCGACCAGGCCGAGCAAGCCATGTTCGACAGGGGTATGGAGTCGGAAATGATGATCAGCGACGAGGAAATCATGCTGGTGGGCGATGACTTTGTGGTAGCCGAGAGTGATTTCAGCAAGCAGAAGGAAGAAGAAATCAACAATGCGTTCGTAAAGATAGAAGACGATCCGCGCGTCACTAAGGTTGGACGGTTCATTCGTAAGTATAGCATTGACGAACTGCCTCAGCTGTTCAATATTCTCAAGGGCGACATGTCCGTCGTGGGCAACCGTCCTCTCCCACTCTATGAGGCCGAGAAGCTGACTGCCGACAAGAGTATTGACCGCTTCATGGCTCCTGCCGGCCTGACTGGTCTCTGGCAGGTAGAGGAGCGTGGCAAGGGAGGCAATATGAGTGCCGAGGAGCGCAAGCAGCTCGACATCACGTACGGCCAGACCTATAGTTTTATGCTCGACATGAAGATTATCCTTCGCACGTTAACTGCCTTTGTGCAGAAAGAAAACGTATAATAACTGAATTCTATGAATACTAACGGCATTAGACATATCATCGTTTCGGCTTTACTTGTTGCCACTGCTTCAA
Source organism: Prevotella sp. UBA3757 (assembly GCA_002371715.1). Classification (GTDB taxonomy): domain Bacteria; phylum Bacteroidota; class Bacteroidia; order Bacteroidales; family Bacteroidaceae; genus Prevotella. The sequence goes on along the minus strand of DFGF01000154.1, from coordinate 18,093 downwards.
CAGCCTATGCGCAGTACAACAACAGTGGTATCAGTGCCGGTTTTTTTGATTCCAGTGAGAATAGTACCATCAATTTCTCCAACTTCCACCTCCCCCCCTTGGCAGTACTTTTTGAGAACGCCAAGCAGAATCCCAAAATCCTGACGTTGGAGAAAGCCCAGGAGATAGCTCAGGCCGAGGTGGCCAAGCAGAAGCGCCACATTTTCTCATACGTAACCGGCCATGCCAGCTACAGCTACGGTAAAAGTGACATGTGGGGCCAGAACTCCAGTGCCTATAATCCGACGCTGCTACAATACCAGGGCAGCGAGCAAAGCTACTGGAACGTCGGTGTCAACCTGGCCGTTCCGTTGGAAGACATCCTTGACCTCACAGCCTCTGTACGCCGCAAGAAATTAGAGGTTGACAGGGCCATTATCGAGAAAGACCAGGCTTTCGATGAATTGAAACTGCAAATAGCCACGCTGTTTATTAAGATTACCAACGACCTTGTCTCGCTGAAGACCGCTAGTGAAAATGCGGCCATGTATCAGGGTGCTGGCGCACTGAATCTGGAAGACTTCCACCAGGGTAACATGTCGATTGAGGACTTTGCCGACACCAAACGTTACGAGCAGGGAGCCGTTTCGACCTATCAAAGCCTCCAAACACAGATTACCACTGACATTATCACGCTGGAGATTATGACCCACACACCTATCCTTACGAATACGACAACAGATATTACGCTGAATAGCGGTATCACAAAGTCAGAGAAGCAGATTCGTAAAGAGAACAAGGCGATAGAAAAGAATATCCGTAAGACTGCCGAAGCTGAAGAGAAGCGCTTCCGCAAGATGGAAGAAGCAGAACGGAAAGCTCAGAAGAAAGCTGAGAAAGAAGCCCAGAAAGCAGCAAAAAGAAAAAAATAACAATTCATTATCCTTATCACTATGGATTTATTCAGATATCTCGTTCGTTTCCTATATAAGATTCGCTGGTATTTAGTGATTCTGCCCCTGATAGCACTCATCGTTGCGTGGTTCATGACACGCGACATGGAGCGCATCTATGACACTAATACCACTATTTATACCGGTATGATAACAGGCTACAACCTTGAAGGCGGCACGGGTGCCGCTGGTGGCCAGTCGCAGACCAACATCACCAACTTGATGCTGCTCATCACGACCGACAATACCATCCATGAAGTAGCATTGCGCTTGTTTGGCCGCTGTATGATGTACGGCAACCCGAACAAAGACAACAACTACATTTCTGCCCAGCACTACCGTGAGTTGAGTGCCTCCGTACCTGCTGATGTCAAGGCACTTATCAATCATAACAGTGAGTCGGCCACCTATGCCAATCTGAAGGCCTACGAGAAGCCTACTGTCGGTAACTATCTGTTCTCCCTTTTGAACTACCACCAGTGGTTTGGCATTGACAATATCACCTCCAGACTAAAAGTCATCCAGATGAGCAACAGTGATATTATCGACATCGGCTACTCTGCCAACGATGCAGGTATCGCCTTCAACACGCTCGACATCCTGAACGAGGTTTTTGCGCGCCAATACCAGCATCTCCGTTTTGGTGAGACCAGCAATGTCATCAAGTTCTTCGAGCGCGAGGTTTCCCGTCTGTACCGCATCCTGACCAATGCCGAGGACGACCTGATTCGCTATAACGTTTCCAAGCGCATCATCAACTATGGTGAGCAGACCAAACAGTTGGCATCGCTGGAAGCCCAGCAACAGAATTTCCGCAACGACCAGCTGATGAACTATACCACCTCCAAGGCCTTGATGGACTATCTGGAGCGCCAATTAGGCAACCGTGCACAAGTCATTCGTTCCAACAAGGAATTTACCAACCAGGTCAAGGACATCTCCCGCATTCAGTCACGCATCTCCAACCTCCGCCTGATGAGCAGTGAGGGAGGTGGCAACAATTTTGAGTCCCAGCAGGAACTGGCCAAAGCCGAGCGTGACCTCCAGGCTGCTACGGGTCGTGTTACCGAGTTGACGAAAGACATCGAGGCCTCCACCTATAGCACAGAGACAGGCGTCAAGGCCAATGAAATGCTTGGTCGCTGGTTGGATCAAATACTTCTGATGGAGAAGACAAAAGCCCAGATGACGGCCACTGACATCATGAAGAAGAACCTGGATGACCAGTATTTGTTCTATGCACCTATTGGTGCCACCCTGGACCGTAAGGCGCGACACATCAGCTTTATAGAGGGCAACTATATGTCCATGCTGGGAGCCCTGAACGCAGCCCGTCTGCGTCAGCGCAACCTGCAGATGACGACTGCAGCCTTGCGCGTGCTCAATCCGCCTATGTTCCCGCTGAATGCGCAGCCCACCAATCGTATGATGATACTGCTTGGTGCGTTTCTGCTGGCCTTCATGTTCACGGCCCTCTATTTCTTCCTGATAGAACTGCTCGACCGTACCCTCCGCGACCGTATGCGCTCCGAGCGCATCACCAAGGTACCCGTCATGGGCTGTTTCCCCAAGGAGAGCAATTTGCGCTATCGCCGCTTCAACAAGACCATTGCCGATATGGCTCTGAAACAACTCAGCAAGGCGCTGCTCCCCCACTTCAAGGAAGGTCAGCAGAATGTGCTGAACCTGCTTTCCACCGACTCTGGCAATGGCCGAAGCTATTTGGCTCAGGAGCTGGAGAACTACTGGATATCCATTGGCCTGCAGGTGCGCCGTCTCACCTACGACGAAGACTTCCTGGCTGAAGACAGCAAGTTTATCCTTGCCAAGGACATCAAGGACCTCTGTCCCGACATTCTGCCTGATGAGATTGCCATCATTGAATATCCCAACCTCGACGACAACTCCATTTCGCCGTCGCTTCTGAATATGGCCACAGTCAACCTGATGGTAACGCGTGCCAACCGTACATGGAAGGACGTCGACCAGAAAGCGCTCAATGAGGTTCAGGAACTGTTAGACGATGAGCACAAGAACACGCTCTTCATGTATCTCACCGAATCCAGCCGCTATGCCGTTGAGGAGTTTGTAGGCCAACTGCCACCTTACACCAAGTTCAACAACTTTGTCTATCGCATGTCGCAGTTAGGTCTGACAGCCGTTGAAAACGAACACGCTCGATAAATGAATAATACGGCGTTCAAGACATACGCAAACGAACATGGAGGAAGAGTCGTGTTACTCCTCCTCCTGTTTTTGCTGGCTATCTACCAGTTCGTCGTAGCAGGCTTCAGTTCCTTTGCCATCATTTGCCTGTCACCGATACTGGTCTTAGCCGTCATCATTTCCTTCCGGCAGTCGATGTTGGTCTTCTGGGCCTTGATCGTCATCAACGCTTTTTTGCAGAACAAGAACATAAACATCCCTGGGCCAATGTCTCTCTACAATGAATTATTAGAGATAGTATTGTTGGCCTTTGCCCTTATCAATGTCCAAGACTCGCATTTCGAGCGGATTGGAAACGTCATGCTGCTGACGCTGATGGTGTGGTGTGGCTATTGCACGCTCCAGGTACTCAACGACACGTGTAACCTTGGTATCGACGTCGGTGCCTGGTATACGGGGGCCCGCTTGATGGCCTTTCAGATTCTGTATGCATTCCTGGTATTCTCCATCTATATTTCCAAGCCCGACATTTTAATCAAATACCTGTATCTCTGGGGAGCACTATCCCTATTTGCCTGCTTTTGGGTATGGAAACAAAAGAATATGGGCTTTACGTCGGCTGAATTATCCTTCTTGTGGGGCCGTGGCCGCTCTACGCATGTTCTGCAGGGCGGTTCGCTTATCCGCTATTTCTCGACCTACAGCGATGCAGCCAATTTCGGTATCGGCATAGCCTCTACTGCTGTTGCCTTTATCATTTTCGGCATCACGGCAAAAGTCAGGAAGCACAAGCTGATCTTCCTCATAGTCGGTGCTGCCGCTGCCTGGGCTATGTTCCCTTCAGGCACGCGTACGGCTATAGCCTGTCTGATGGCTGGATTTGCTGCCTACATTTTTCTATCCAAATCATTTAAGATTGCCATTCCATTTTCGATAGCTTTCGCAATTTTTGCCTTTATCCTGATATTCACAAAGATTGGTGACGGCAATCAGTCCATCCACCGTATGCGTACAGCCTTTGACAAGAACGATGCTTCTGCCGGTGTCCGAGCCGCCAATCAGAATGCCATGAAAAAATACATGAAAGAAGCCCCCTTCGGCATCGGTATTGCACAAGGCTACGGTTCCGTACCCGCCAATAACAAATATGCGCGCATGTCGACGATACCCGCAGACTCTGAGTATGTGTATATCTGGCTACGAACCGGCGAGGTGGGCATAACGCTCTACCTGATTTGTACGGTCATCATGCTCTTTGGTGCCTGCTGGATTGTCTTTTTCACACTGAAAAGTCCTTCGTTGCGAGGCATCGGAGCCGGCATGTGCTGCGCCTTTGTGTCCATCCAATTAGGCGGCTATGGAAACCAGGTGCTGATGCAGTTTCCTAATTGTCTGCAGTTCTATGGTGGACTGTCCATTGTCTACATCCTGCCATTCATTGAGAACGAATGGATCACCTACGAGGGCAACATACTGGCCAAGGAAGCCGAGCGGCGCCGCCTGCGACTGGAGAAAATAGAGAATATGAGAACCAAGCCATGGTACAGCTGGATATACAAGTATCTGTAATCACTATCAATTACAATGGTCTGCAAGACACTTGCGAATTGATGGACACGTTACCTTTAGACGATGGGTCGATAGAGGTAATCGTGGTGGACAATGCATCACAGGCTGACGAAGCCTCTGTCATCCAGCAGCGCTATCCGCAAGTCAGGGTGATACGCTCCGACAGGAACGCTGGCTTTGCCGGTGGCAACAATTTAGGCATCCGAGCTGCCCGTGGGCGGTATCTGTTCTTCGTCAACAACGATACCTTATTCCACTGCCAGAAAGGTGACAACATGTCCATAGGGCTGTTCCAACCACTCATTACGCGACTGCAATCATCGGACCGGACAGGCATGGCGTGTCCGAAGATACGTTTTGCTTGGGGTGACCATCCCATACAGTTTGCTGGCTACACGCCACTCTCCGGCATCACCATGCGCAACCGCTCCATAGGTTTTGGCGAGACCGACTGCGGCCAGTACGACGTGGCCCACCCTACGCCCTATGCCCATGGGGCAGCCATGATGGTCAAGCGTGAAGCGGTGGAACGGGCAGGCATGATGCCTGAATGCTATTTCCTGTATTATGAAGAGTTAGACTGGTCCATGATGATTCGCCGGGCGGGTTATGACATCTGGTACGAACCAGCAGTCACCATCTACCATAAGGAAAGTCAGACCACGGGCCAGCAGAGTCCGCTTCGTACTTACTACATCACGCGTAACCGACTGCTGTTCGTCAGGCGCAACAATCCAGGACTCTCGCGTTATCTGTCGTTCATGTACCTCATCTGTATTGTAGCATCAAGAGACGTGCTGAAGTATTCCCTGCAGCGTCAACCCGCACTGGCTAAAGCCACGCTGACGGGCATCCGCGATTTTCTGAAACTCTCAACTCTCAACTCTCAACTCTCAACTTTCAACTCTCAACTCTCATGATATTCTGGCAAATACTGACATATTTCGACCTGATAATGTTTGTACTGGTATCCCTGACAGTACTCTATCTGGGCTTCTTTGCCTTTACCTCCATGCTTGTACGCCACAGCGAAACCCCAAAAGCCAAGTTCCAGAACCGCTTCATCATACTCATCATTTCGCAGAAGAATGGGAAGAGCGTCCTGCAGACGGTTAATTCCATCTTAGGCCAGACTTACCCTCAGCGCTTGTTCGACGTGACGGTCATAGCCGAGCAGGAGGACGAAATCACCATGTTCCACCTGGCCCAGCAACCCGTCACGCTGATAACGCCAAACTTCGAAAAGAGTTCCAGAACCAAGTCGCTGCAACTGGCCGTCAACAACCTGCCACAGTTCAAGATTTATGATACGGTCATCATCCTGGATGCGGGCGACATTGTCGAACCGGAATTTCTTGAGCAGATGAACGATGCCTATGAGTCAGCCGGTACGAAAGCCATCCAGGCTCATAAGGTGTCCTTCAACCGTGACAGTGTCTCAGCCCGACTGTCCTCCGTTTTCGAGGAAATTAACAACTCCATTTTCCGTCGTGGTCACATCAGCGTTGGTCTCTCTGCTGCTATGGCCAGTTCGGGCATGGTGTTCAACTTCGAATGGTTTAAGCAACAGATTCTTCGTACCAAAATCAATTGGGCCGACAAGGAACTGGAAGCCCTGCTGATGCGTCACCACATCTATGTTGACTACTTTGACAATATCATGGTTTACGGCGAGAAGTCGCGCCATGCTGAGGACTTCAACCGCGAGCACCGCCGCTGGGCCTTCACCCAGTGGCAGGCCGTGCTGCGCAATCTGCACCACCTGCCCGCAGCACTGATTCACCGCCACTACGACATGATTGACAAACTCCTGCAGTGGATGCTCATGCCGCGTATCGTGATGATGGTCATCATCATGACGATGTGCGCCGTATTGCCCTTCATTTATTTTTCCATGGCCATCAAGTGGTGGATTCTTTTTGCCATCGTCCTCTTCATCTTTGCCATGGCAACGCCCAACTATTTGGTCGACGACAAGTGGGACAGCACGTTCTACAAAATTCCCGTGGTCTTGATGAGTCCTATCCTCAGCAAGTGTGCATGGGGCAGGATATTTATCGAGTTCATCAATCTGAAACACTAACCCGACCTTTATGCTCTGGACCGTCATTCATATCCTCGACATACTGCTGTGGCTGCTGTTGGCAGCCTCGACACTGTATATCCTGTTTTTCGCCCTCGTGTCAGTGCTGTGGGAAAAACGCGTCAATGACATCACCCAGTTCCTGACCGGCCAGAAGCTGGCCATGCGCGAGAAGGAGTACTTCCGCTATCTGGTGCTCTACCCTGCCTACAACGAAGACCGCGTCATCGTACCCGCCGTCCGCACGTTCCTGGGGCAGTACTATCCTTACGAGGCTTTCCACGTGACCGTCATTTCCGACCACATGCAGCCCGAGACCAACCAAACTCTGGCCGCTCTGCCCATCACGTTGCTGCAGCCCGTCTTCGAAAAGAGCAGCAAGGCCAAGGCCATGCAGTACACCATGGAGCACATTAAGGAGGACTACGACTACGTCGTCATCATGGATGCTGACAACGTAGTCAATTCCGACTTCCTCGCGCAGCTCAACGACTCTTGTGCCCATGGCTACCGTGCCATCCAGTGCCACCGCTGCGCCAAGAACAAGAACAACGACATTGCCGTGCTGGACGGTGTCAGCGAGGAAATCAACAACACCATTTTCCGCAAGGCACACAACCGCGTCGGCCTGTCGTCGGCACTGATAGGTTCGGGCATGTGCATTGACTTCAAATGGTTCCGCGAGAACGTCTTCCAACTGAGCACAGCCGGTGAGGACCGCGAGCTGGAAGCCCTGCTGCTGAAGGACCGGGTTTTCATCAAATACGAGCCGGACATCCACGTCTTCGACGAGAAAGTCAGCAACAAGGATAATTTCCAGAAGCAGCGCCTGCGCTGGATGACGGCCCAGATTCAGAGCCTGTTCAGCCTCTTGCCCTATATCCCCAAGGCCGTCATGACGCTCAACCTTGACTTCATCGACAAGACCATCCAGCAGGCACTCATTCCCCGCTCCATGCTGGTGGTGGCCGCCTTCGGCATGGCCATCGTGATGACCGTCTTCTCGCTCATCTTCTCGCTGACGTGGTACGTCAAGTGGTGGTGCCTGTTCCTGGCCATCTGCATAGCCCTCTACATTGCCACCCCCCGTCAGCTGCGCAGCCATTCTGTCTTCGGCAAACTGCTCTCACTGCCCAAACTGGTGTGGAAGATGGTGATGAACCTGCTGAAGATAGACCGCAAGAACACCGATTTCATTCATACACAACACGGATAATAACTCTGGAGAATATGGAAAAAGACTGGGACATCATCATCACCAACAAAACGGGGCTGCTGAGCCTTGACCTCAAGGAGGTATGGCGCTATCGCGACCTGCTGGCCATGTATGTCAAGCGCGACATCATCACCTTCTATAAGCAAACCATCCTGGGCCCGCTCTGGTTCATCATCCAGCCGCTGTTCACCACCATCATGTTCATGTTTGT
>DFGF01000154.1:0-9791 GCA_002371715.1 Prevotella sp. UBA3757 | reverse complement strand
GTCTGCTGGAACTATTTCCAGGACTGCCTCAGCAAGTGTTCCGACACGTTCAATGCCAACCAAGCCATCTTTGGCAAGGTCTACTTTCCGCGCCTGGTAGTCCCCCTGTCCATTGTCATCTCCAATCTCATCAAGATGGGCATCCAGTTCTGCCTGTTCCTGGCCGTCTACATCTATTATTTTGCCAGTGGCATCGACTTCCACCTCAACGCCGCCATCCTTCTGGTGCCGCTGCTGGTGGTCATGCTTGGCGGACTGGGTTTGGGCTTCGGCATGATTATCTCATCGATGACCACCAAATACCGTGACCTGCGTTTCCTCATCACCTTTGGTGTCCAGCTATGGATGTATGCCACGCCGGTCATCTATCCGCTGTCAGTCATGAAGGACACCTACCCCAAATACATCTGGGTGCTGGTGGCCAACCCGCTGACAGCCATCCTGGAGACCTTCAAATACGCCTTCACAGGCGTAGGCGAGTTTAACTGGCTCTACCTGGGCTACAGCTTTGCGTTCACTGTCAGCGTCCTCGTGCTGGGCGTCATCATCTTCAACCGCGTGCAGCGCAACTTCATGGACGTCATCTGATTTTTTTAATGAAGAATGAAGAATGAAGAATTTGCTACCGCTGCATGGTAATCATAATTTCTAATTCCTAATTTATAAAACGTTCAATGAAAATAAATTATTAAAATAAGATAATGAGCAGGACAGTCATAGAATTCAATCACGTTGGCAAGCAGTACATCCTCGGCACCATCGGCACTGGCACGCTGAGCCAAGACCTGAACCGCTGGTGGGCCACCATCCGTGGCAAGGAAGACCCCTTCCTGAAAATCGGCGACACCAATGACCGCACACAAAAGGGCGACAGCCGCTTCGTATGGGCACTGCGCGACATCAACTTCACCGTGGAGCAAGGCGACGTGGTGGGCATTGTGGGCAAGAACGGTGCCGGCAAGTCGACGCTGCTGAAGATTCTGTCACGCGTCACCTCCCCCACCACGGGCGACATCAAGATCAAGGGCCGCATAGCCTCGCTCCTGGAGGTCGGTACCGGCTTCCACCCCGAAATGACGGGGCGTGAGAACATCTTCATGAACGGCTCCATCATGGGCATGACCAAGGCCGAAATCAAGAGCAAGTTCGACGAGATTGTCGACTTTGCCGGTGTGACCAAATATGTCGACACGCCCGTCAAGCGCTACTCGTCGGGCATGATGGTTCGCCTGGGCTTTGCCATTGCCGCCCATCTGGAGCCGGAGATTCTGGTCGTCGACGAGGTTCTGGCCGTAGGCGATGCCGAGTTTCAGAAGAAAGCCATCGGCAAGATGCAGGACGTCTCGAAGGGCCAGGGTCGCACCGTGCTCTTCGTCAGCCACAATATGGCTGCGGTGCGCAGCCTCTGCACGCGTGGCATCATGCTTAAAAACGGCACCATCAACTTTGCAGGCTCCATTCCCGAAACACTGGATCACTACCTGAAGGAAGATGACGGCCGGCAGGACGAGCTGATCGTCAACAACATTAAATGGAAAAAGAGCACCATCACCATCGACCGAATTGAAATCAACAACACCCCGGAGTCCTATTCCATCATCAGAAACGGCCAGCAATACATTGACGTGCTGATAGAGGGTTCAACGGATGAGGACATGGTCTACGATGTCATGATGGTGATGAAGAGCAAGGAGGGAATCCCCTTTGCAACCTATGCCAAAGGCCACTACATGGGCAACATTCAGCATGCAGCCAAGGGGCACTTTCTGATTCACAGGCAGGTCTTGCTGCCCAAGATTCTGACAAAGGGTGTCATCAATGTCGACCTGTCTATCCATCACCCCATGGTGGAATACTACTTCAAGGCACCGGGCTGTTGTATTCTGGAGTGTGAAGGATTTCAGAAGGGTTTTGGCCGCACTATGAACCAGGACAGTTGCGGCTTCATCGGACTAGATGACAACGACGCGCCATGATTCTCCTTCTAACCGGCTGTATCGACCCCGACGGAATGACCTATACCGCTCTCAGCAGTCCTGAGGAGCGCCAGCGACAGTATGTAGAGGCTATACGCTTCTACCTAGCCCGGACGCACTACCCTGTCGTTTTCGCTGAAAACTCCGGTACGGACATCAGTCACCTCTTTTCCTCCGAGATAAAGTCTGGCAGGCTGGAGTTCCTGACTTTCCACGGGAACCATGCGAAAGACCGGGGCAAGGGATATGGCGAATGCGAAATCCTAGAGCATGCGCTTCAGCATTCGCACATCATCCAGCACTCGCCAAGGCAACGCATCGCCAAGATTACTGGCAGGCTGAAAGTCAGGAACATCAATGCCGTCAGCCGATGGCACACTTTACTGACTACCCGTATGACAACGCTTTTCTCCATCAATTCTGATATGTCGTTTCCCGACAGCCGACTCATGATTGCCCCTAAGGAGTTTTATCAGGCATTTCTCACGGCCAAGGACAGCATCGACGACTCACGGGGCTATTACTTCGAGCATGCGCTCATCGATACGCTCATCAGGGAACGACGCTTTTCATGGTCTCCATTCTTCATCATGCCCCAAATTCAGGGCATGTCTGGCTCGACGGGTCAACAGTATGTCGAAGGGTCGCCATCGCTCTATTTCCGGCTGCGATACGCCAGATACGGTCTACATCAGCTGCTACTGTTCTGTAGGAAGTTTCGCTGCTGAGCCATCACAGTTTGTAGGCTACGGACTTCCTTATATACTTCAATACCTGACCGGCTATATAGCTACGACTCAGCCCCGCCTTTCTCAACAGCCCGTATTCCGTGCGGAACAGTTGGTTGTCCTTCCACAAGTTCCTAGTGAACTGATACAGACATAAGTCAAACTTGGGCAACGGCAAGGCTATTCCATGCGACATCAGGAAGTGTTTCCATCCGGCAAAAACCATCAGCTCGTCCAGTGTCGCTTGCCGACCGGCTCCCCGGCTGACGGAATCCTGGCGCGTAGTCACACAATACAACTGCCTGTCGTCCACAATGACCTTTTGGGCATAATGGCCCACAAGGTATGAATACCTAACATCATTGCGAATGCAAGTTTCTTCAAATAGTATGCCATTACTTTCGATGAGCCTTCGCTTCACCATCTTACACCAAGGCTCAGTAAACAGGTAGCGCATAACAAGTTCACCATTTTCCGGATTATTCTGATATTCATCTATGAAATCATGTAAATGGTCTACTCGATTACTAGGCTTCAGCGTATCTGTATCTACACTGTTTGCACTGAAATACACGATCTCGGCATCACTGTCAGCATAATCATCCAGGAAGTCATTGAATCCTGGATTGAAGAAATCGTCCGAATCGGCAAACAGTATCCATTTGCCTCGTGCCAGCGGCAATGCACTATTACGGGCATGGCCCGCGCCATGGCTTTCCTTGTTCAGCACCAGTCGCAGGTTTTTCCTCTCCTTACAGGGGAAGTGCTCAAAATCCACGATGTCCGGACTGCTGCCGTCGTCGACAACAATGATTTCAAGGTCATCACGCTCAGGAACGGACTTTATCAGTCTCTCCAGCAAGTTGGGTATATTCTTATGAGGAATAATAATAGTAAAATTTGTTTCCATTCTCTCACTATTTAACCATTTTACAATGTGACATAACATTATTAAAGAATAACAAAAGAACTCTCTCCAAAGGATTTGTAACTAACAATCTTACCTTGTCGTAAAATATACTTATGACAAAAACGGCTAATGAGCAGCATATCATACATAGCAAATAAGAAGGATAACTATAATATAATAGGCAATAATTATCGAGACCTTTCACTATATAATAAACTGGCACTGTTACATGTATAATATACACTGCTAAAGTAGACTTTGCCACCCAGTTGATATTTTCATTTAAATAGCTATTATACAGAAATGGTATAAAACTACAAAAAGCGGAAAAAATAATAATTGGATTTGAATACTGCCATACATAATTAATATCCAAAAGATACATTCCAAAGATTATAAGGGAGCATAATAAGTAACCGAAAATCCACATCTGCTTTTTGTACTCCAAAAATCTTTCTTTGTTCAGTGACAAATATCTTGCCAACATATATATTAATACGAAATGAATAACAGAATAACCATGATTAAACCCTATATTATCTGTATGAGTTATACAATCAAACCAAAACTCAACAAACAAGAATAATACACAATAATACAAACCGCTTACCTTATTATTCTCAACAAAAGAGTTGATTATTGGGGATAAAAACATAAGCATCATATAGCATTGTATGAAATAGCCTCCATTTGAAATTACAAGAAATGTTTTTACAAACACTTTCAGTTGAAAGGTATTATCAAAAAAAAGACAATCAATAATATAAAAGGGAACGTGAATAGAAAATAACAAAAGACAAATACGTAAAACAGACTGAAACTTTAGCCTTATCCCAAAATAACCCGATATAATAATAAACATATTAACACATATACACGTGCATGCTTCTATTAAAGCCTGAACAATTCTAAATAAAGAAACATTATCCATATCGAAATGCTTTGGCATTCCTCCTACAAGCCATCCATTAAAATGAAAGACTAATACGGCAAACGTTGCTAAAATACGATATACTTCTATGCTCGAATTACGTTCCATGATTTATAACTTACTCTCAAGTCTCACATTCCCCACACCATGATGGTCCGGCCATTCCACTCATACGGCTTATGCCAGATGCGTTCGTCCCACGAACGCTCCTTCGAACGGTCGAAGATGATGAAGTGGGCCTCGTCTACCGAGCCCACCACGTCCATATAGTCGGCTGTTTGCCTCAGCCCCTCGTCGATAGTGCGCTCCAGGCTGTAGCGCTTGATTTTCAGTTCCAGCACGATGCGCTGCACGGGGCCACCGTAGCCGTCGGTCAGGGGCTTGCGTATGAGCAGGTCGGTGCGCCTACGACCCAGGCCGTACTCACAATCTATGTAGCCGCCACCGTTGACGATGCGCTGCAAGAAGGCCTGCAACAGCAGCTGCGGACCGGCCTCCGCATAGTCGAACTTCGCAATCCAGGCATCGCTGTTCTCGCGGAAGAACTGCTGGAAGTCCAGCAGGAGTTTTTCCATGTCAATGCTGCCGTCGGCCCGTTGGTACCATTGGGGCTCTTGAACCAGTGCGCCCTGCGTGCTCCAGGTCAGCTCGCGGGGAATGATCTCGCGATAAATGCCGTTGGCTATACGACGGGGCTTGCCGCGCTCCACCTTAATTAATCCCATATCCTGCACATACAGAATATCGTCATTTGGCACTAAACTATCATCTGCCTCATCATTATTAGCCAGAATCGGCTCAATGACGCGTTTCACTCGCGGCTCCTGCAACTTGTCTATCAGTATGTCAATATGCGTGTCACGGCGGTAAATCAGGTTTTCCTGCGCCTTATACATCATCTCCGGGGTGATGGTGATGCTGCGGTCGCGGTTCTCCTTCATGCTCCACGTCACCTCGCGCGCCAGGGCGTTGACCAGCCACGGCTGGCCCTCGGTGGCATTCCATATTAATGGGAAGCAGGCCTCGTCAAACCTTTGGCCGGTCTCGTTGGTGTGCTGCATGTACAGCTCGTGGATTTCCTCCTCGGAGAAATCTCCCAGCCGTAGTGACTCTGCCTTGATGTTGAAGGCCGAACCGCCCGTGACGATGTCCTGATTGGAGAGCACGATGCGGTAGTCGCGCACGTCGCGGACACCGCAGAGGATGACGGTCTGCGGAAAAGCCTTGGGACGGTTGGCATAGCCCGCCCGCAACTGGCGCAGAACACTGACCAGCGAGTCGCCCACCAGGGCATCAATCTCGTCAATAACTAACACTATCGGTTTGGGGCAATTCTCAGACAAACGTCCCAGATACGTAGTAAGCAACGCATCCTTTCCTACCGCCTGAACCTCGTCTCGGATGGCCAAAGGCATATCATGACCTAACACGCCTCTGAATTCCTCGGCCAGCGTGTCGACCGTCGACTTCACCACGCTCTGGACGTCATTTCGCGAGCCTTGACCGCCCTCCACGTTGGCATATACGGCAATGTACTGGCCCGTGGCGTTCAGAAAGTCGCGCAAGGCCAGCATGCATGATGTCTTGCCCGTCTGGCGCGGTGCGTGCAGCACGAAATAGCGTTTCTGACGAATCAACGTCAGAATATCCTCCAAATCAAACCGCTTCAGCGGGTCGATAGTATAGCTGTCTTCAGGAATGTTCGGTCCGGCCGTATTGAAGAATCTCTCCATGCTCTCACAAAATTTTCTGCAAAAATACGAAATAATTCCGAGAAGTTCAACCATATCTTGGAAAAATTTGCTAACTTTGCCGAAAAATCAGCGCGTACCGATGAAGTATTCCGTCATAACCATCAACTACAACAACCGCGACGGCTTGGCCCGGACGATTGAGAGCGTCGTGGGCCAGACATGCCGCGACTACGAATACCTGATTATTGACGGAGGCTCGACCGACGGCAGCGTAGACGTCATCAAGGCCCACGAAGCCTGCATCGACTACTGGGTTTCCGAACAGGACCACGGCGTCTACCACGCCATGAACAAGGGCGTGGCCCAGGCTCACGGTGACTATTGCGTGTTCATGAACTCTGGCGACTGCTTCCACGCTATCGACGCACTGGAGGCAGCGACTGTGTACGACGAGGACATCATCTGCGGCAAGGTGCTGAAGGGCAGCAACCCACGCCCGCAAGGCCACCATAAGAACGACATCACGCTGGTCGACCTGATGCGTGGCAGCCTGCCCCACCAGGCCATGATTATCAGGCGCGAGCTCCTGGTTAGGCACCCCTACGACGAGCGCTACAAAATTTTGTCCGACTGGAAGTTCTGCCTGCAAACGCTGGTCTTCGACAACTGCTGCTTCAGGAATATCGACACCATCATAGCCGACTACGACACCACGGGCATCAGTTCTAACTCCAACGGCTTGTTGCCCAAGGAGCGTGACCAGATTCTCAAGGAGCTGTTTCCACCACGCGTGCTGGCCGACTACCAACGGCTCACGCCCGTTGACGACGAACTGCTTGACCTCTCCGTCCGGCTCACTCAGACGGTCGGCATCCGGCGTCTGACAAAAAAATTCATCTATCTTTTATTAAGACTATCCCACAAGAAACATTAAGCAGCCATGGATGTCAGCATCATCATACCCGTCTACAACACCGAGCAATACGTGGCCGCCTGCGTCGACAGCGTGCTCAGCCAGGCTGGCGTCACGCTGGAGGTTATCCTGGTCGACGACGGCTCGACGGACTCCTCGCCCGCCATCTGCGACCGCTACGCCGCCACGCACGACAACGTCCGCGCCATCCACATCCAGAACTCAGGACCCGCCACGGCCAAGAACGAAGGGCTGCGGCTGGCCCGGGGCCGCTATATCGCCCTTACTGACAGCGACGACCGGATGGAACCGCTGATGCTCAGCAATATGGTCGCGGCGGGCTATGCTCACGATGCCGACATCGTCTGCTGCAACTACAAGCAGGTGGATGAAGCGGGCAACTTCAGCCACCTGAACAGCACGGGCCAAACCCTGGTGCTCAACCATGAGGAGGGACTCGTCCACTTCTTCTCGAAGGACAAGATTTACTCGCAGTGCTGGACGAAGCTCTACAAGCACCAAACGCTTGTGGAACACCACATCACCAACGACCCTGGACTGCGCACCGACGAGGACTTCATCTTCAACATCCGAGCCTTCGGCTGCGCCCGCACCACCGTCATCGTCGACGAACCGCTCTACTGCTACACCCACCGCCAGAACTCGCTGGCCCACGCTTATTTCCTAGAAAACATCAGCCAGTACATTGACAACCGGCTCCGGCGCGTCCGCGTCACCCAGAAGGCCGTCCAGGGCGAGACGGAAACAGTCAGGCTGTGGAGCACGGTACACATCATCATGTACTACAACGAACTGCTGGGCAAGGTGGCACGCTTTCCACAGTACCACGCCGACCCCCGCATCAAGTCCGTGCTCCGCTTCATCCGCAGCCACCGCCAGCTGCTGGGACGCCACTATGCCGCCTGCGGATTCAGCAGGACCGGCATGCTGCTGATAACGCTTTTGCCAACAAGACTCTACATGCTCTACCGGAAGTCAAAGACGTGACGACAGCCTCAGATATTGCAAAAACAGGGCTGTAAACAGGCGCGGGCCCAGTATTTTGCCCGACATCAGCCACAATTTTTCCGTCCCCTGCGTTGCTAATAGTTCGCGCCATGTAGGATAGCCCTCATTGATGATCCCCAGAGGTACGGTTATGTCTGACTCGGGGCTGACACTTTTGGCCGTTATCAGCCGCCTGAACAGACGCGTAAAGGCTAGCACCTTCTCATTTTTCATGTCGGGAAACTGGTGGAAACAATCATAAATGGCAGAGTGGGCGTAAAACAGGTCGAGATGCTTATCGAAATCATATTCACCAAAGGTATACGAGTCCACCCTGTCGCGCTGATAGTAATAAAGCCCCTGACTGGAAATAAACACGGACTGAGCACGATTTACAAATATTGCAACCAACATAGTATCTTCTGAAACATGTCCCACTCTGAACAAAATGTCGTGCCATAAATCACGTCTAAAAATTTTATTACAAATACTATAGTTCAATGGAGAACCCGACCACCAGTTCGCAAATATCTGCCTGGCACCAGTCAGCACTGCAACCTTAGGCCGATGCTCCCGAATCATCTTTCCACCAGCAGCCACTTCAATATACGGATATTGCAGCATATCGATCTCCTGGTGCCGCAGCAAATACTCCATATTCGCTGCATACGTATCGGGAGCAAGGTAGTCATCCGGGTCTACAAAGGTCAGGTATTGTCCCGTGGCCATCTTTAGCCCTTCGTTCCTTGCAGAACTCACTCCACCATTCTCTTTATGAATGACCCGCACCCGACTATCTTTTGCCGCCCAGCGGTCACACAAACGGCCCGAGCCGTCCGTCGAGCCATCGTCAACCACTATCAGCTCTACGTGGCTATAAGACTGGGCCAGAATGCTCTCGACGCACCTGTTCAGATAGGCTTCTACATTGTAGACTGGAGTTATAACGCTCAACAATGGTTCCATCACATTCCCTATACTACAATTGTCCGACCATTGTGTTCATACGGCTTGTGCCAACTGCGCTCGTCCTATATCTTTTCTTATTAAAGAATCTCTCCATATCTCGATAATTTTTGCTTCTATACAACAAACGAATATTACACTGCTTTGCACAGGTGTACGCATGTGTACCACTTGCGGCAGCCGCAGGTGAGACACCTACTTACCCGTAGTCGGCTGCAAAGATACGAAAAATTTCCGATAAGTACAACCATATCATGGAGAAAAAAATCGCATGCCACCGAAAAAAAGACAAATGGACAAATGGACGAATGGACATTTTGGTGTTTTCCGATGGTGCTACAGTGAGGAGGGAGGGGAAAATAAGTGCAATGATTGAAGATACTATTATTATAATAATAATATATATAATATATATATTATATATAATATTAAATATATTGCCTGCATTTTTGAAAATATCAAAACGTCCATTCGTCCATTCGTCCATTCGTCCATTTTCTTCTGGGAATTCTATTTCCCGGCAATAACGGGAAAAAATAAGGTGCAAAAAGTACGGATTTTCGGGATTCAATTTGCAGAATCAATGATTTTTTCGTACATTTGCAACGTCTGAACAAGAAAGCGAAAAGGCGGTCTTTAGGGTAAGCGTCTCTGATGTTACGCCT
>DFGF01000046.1:1588-2726 GCA_002371715.1 Prevotella sp. UBA3757 | reverse complement strand
GCATGTACTATACCAACAACTTTAAGAACGGAAACTATGTGGAGCGTTCTGAGAGTGACATCACCCAAAAGGACGAGTTCAAGAAGCATATCTTCAATGCGTATTATAATGGCAAGGTGGGCCAGTTGAGCATTGACCTGAATATCGACGGTCTGTTCGATGACACGAAGGCTCCCGGCAGTACGACGGAAATCACCAATCCGGCCCCTGAGCCAGGAACCGAAGGTGTGTCATACGGTACTGTCCGTGCCATCAACAGTAACACCCTCAGCAGCAACAACTTCTGGGCCTCGAAGCTCATCCTCGGCTATCCTGTCTGGAGGGGCAACCTGTCAGTAGGCGGCGAATACAGCTACAACCACCGCACGGATGCCTACGACTTCAATGCCACCGATGCCGTACCCGTGAAGGCTACCGACACCGAAATCAACGAAAAGTCATCTGCCGTCTTCGCAGAGTATGGCCGTCAGTTCGGCAAGGTCTTCGCCCAAATAGGTCTGCGCTACGAGCACCTGACGAACGATTACTTCAACTTCGGTGTAAAGGAGAATGAGGTCTGCCGCGACTATGGTGACTGGTTCCCTACGGCAGTCATTTCCGCTCCTGTCGGCAAGGTACAGTTCTCGCTGTCCTACCGTCGCGACATTGAGCGTCCGCCATACGCCAACCTGACCAGTTCGACCATCTACGTCAACCGCTACACCTATCAGAGCGGCAATCCCTATCTGCTGCCCACCTATACCCACAGCCTCGTACTGAACAGTGCCTACATGTGGATGAACCTGACGCTGAACTATGGGCGTATCAAAGATGCTGTCACGATGTCCACCGAGCCCTATCCGGGTTCTGCCGACCCGCTCTTGAGTCTCGTACACCCCATCAACAGTAAGGAGGATTACGACCGCCTCACTGTCATCGCCTCTGCACGGCCAACCATCGGTTGCTGGCATCCTACATGGGCTGTCGTGGCCATGTTCCAGAACTACAAATCGCCCACTGCCACAGGCGAGGTGGTCACACTCAGCCGACCCTGGTTCAACGGCTCATGGCGCAACACCATCGAACTGCCCCACGACTGCCGGCTGAGTGCCGACCTGGAGTGGGCCACGAAAGGTGAGTACAACAACTTCCGCATCAC